>NZ_FXXN01000026.1:0-300000 GCF_900184795.1 Magnetospirillum sp. 15-1
TGCTCGACCTGATGATGCCGGAAATGGATGGCTTCGAGTTCGTCGCCGAGTTGCAGCGCCATCCCGAATGGCACGCCATCCCCATCGTCGTGCTGACCGCCAAGGACATCAACCAGGAGGACCGCGCCTCGGATCGCCACTTCTGGCCGATCCGAACCGCCGTCGCCACCGAAACCCCAAAGCGCTTCGCTGCCGAGCGTGTCGTCTCGCCTGAATTCAGGGCTGCGGCTATCCGCTGCCGAAGGTCTTGCGAAAGAGGTCCTGCCATCCCTGCTGGCCTCCTATCCAGCCAGCAGTTTGAATCACATTCTCGGCCCCAGGGGAATCCCAATTCCGATTCCGCTTAACTCAGACTGACTCTAGTAGGCATATTCCTTGAAGATGGGATCGACCGAACGCTGCCAGCGGGTGTCGTAGGCCTCCAGCATGTCCTCGGCGGCGGTCCTGCCGCTTCTCGCCACCGCCTCGATGGGATCGAGGTAGATGCTCTCGTCGCGTCCCGAATCGTTGAGCCGCGCCCGCGCCTTGAGGCCGGCCGAGGCGAGGCTCAGCACATCCAGCGCCACCTCGCGCACGCTGCGGCCGCCGATGGTGGCGGCCAGACCCCGGGCGGGGACGGTGGCGCGCAGCGCCTCGCGCTCCTCCGGTCCCCAGTCCTTGACCAACTCCCAGGCGCCGTCCAGCGCCGCGTCGTCATAGAGCAGGCCGGTCCACAAGGCGGGCAGGGCGCACAGCCGCCGCCACGGCCCGGCATCGGCGCCGCGCATCTCCAGGAATTTCTTGATGCGCACGTCGGGGAAGGCGGTGGTCAGGTGGTCGGCCCAGTCGCCCATGGTGGGCAGTTCGCCGGGAAACGCCGGCAGCTTGCCGTTCATGAAGTCCCGGAAGCTCTGGCCCGCCGCGTCGATGTATTTGCCGTCGCGGTAGACGAAGTACATGGGGACATCCAGCATCCAGTCCACGTAGCGCTCGAAGCCCATCCCCCGGTCGAAGGCGAAGGGCAAGCCGCCGGTGCGGTAGCGGTCGGTGTCGGTCCACACGTCGCCGCGGGCCGTGATGAAGCCCGACGGCTTGCCGTCCACGAAGGGCGAGGCGGCGAACAGGGCCGTGGCGACAGGCTGCAGCGCCAGCGAGACGCGCAGCTTCTTCACCATGTCGGCTTCCGAGGCGAAATCCAGGTTCACCTGCACCGTACAGGTGCGCAGCATCATGTCCAGGCCCTTGGTTCCCACCTCGGGCATGTAGCGGCGCATGATCACGTAGCGGCCCTTGGGCATCCAGGGCGTGTCTTCCTTGCTCCATTTCGGCTGGAAGCCCACACCCAGGAAGCCGATGCCCAGACGCTGGGCCACGTGCTTGACCTGGGCCAGGTGATGGGTGACCTCGGCGGCGGTCTGGTGGATGTTCTCCAGCAGGCCGCCCGACAGCTCCAGCTGCCCGCCCGGTTCCAGGCTGATGGCGGCGCCGCAGTAATCGTGCAGGGCGATGACGTTGTCGCCCTCGAACACCGGCTCCCAGCCCAGCCCGACCAGTCCGTCGAGCATGGCCTTGATGCCCTTGTCGCCGCCATAGGGCAGCGGCCGCAGGTCGTCGAGCGAGAAGCCGAACTTTTCGTGCTCGGTGCCGATGCGCCAGGCATCCTTCGGCTTGCAGCCCGATTCCAGGTATTCGACCAGCTGATGCTTGCCGGCGATGGGTTCGCCGCTGGGCTTGGCGGGTGCGGACATGGGCGGGATTATCCTACTGAGCAACTCGGAGCCCCAGCAAACGACAGGGCGCATGAGGGCGTCAAGCACCGAATCCGCCGCCCGCCCTGTTCAATCCATGCCCCTTGACGTCAATAAGGTGTTGCGGAACAGGCCCCAGTGCGTTTACGTCACTGCCCTATGCTGCAAGTTTGTCCCGGTGTCCCATGATGAAGATCATTCGCGCGAAGCTGCACGGTATTCGCGTTACCAATGCCGACCTCAATTACCACGGCTCGATCACGCTCGATCCCGAGCAGTGCGAGATGGCCGGCATCTATCCCATGGAATTCGTCGACATCTGGAACAAGAACTCGGCGGCCCGTATCTCCACCTACGTCATCTTCGGCGAGCCGGGCTCGCGCTGCTGCGTGCTGAACGGCGCCGCCGCGCGGACCTGCCAGAAGGGCGACGAGCTGATCATCGCGGCGTCCGCCGATATTTCCGGGCCCGAGAAGCTGTATGACGTCAAGCCGCGCATCTTGACCTTCCTGCCCGACAATCACGTGGATCAGGTGCTGTACTACGACGTGTTCCAGAGCGAGAAGCGCCCCTACGACTTCCGCATCGTCGACGCCGACAAGCACACCATCGAGAGCTGCCACACCTGGCCCAACGTGGACATCACCAAGCTGCGCTCCGACCTGCAGGCCAAGGGCTGGAACGAGGCCGAGATCGACGCGTTCATCGCGTCGCACTTCTCGCTGTAGTCATAAACTGCCCCTCGCCGGGCGGGCGCCTCCGCGCCCTTGGCCGCCGCCTCAATGGCGGCGCAATTCCGGCGAAAAGGAGGTTCGCCGGAATGACGACCAAACCCGCCATCGTCCTGCTCAGCGGCGGCCTTGACTCCGCCACCGTGCTGGCCATCGCCAAGGCCGAGGGCTTCGTGCCGTCGGCGCTGACCTTCCGCTACGGCCAGCGCCACGCGGTGGAGATCCGGGCGGCCCAGCGCGTGGCCGAGGCCATGGGCATCAGTGACCATCGTATCGCCGACATCGACCTCAGGGTATTCGGCGGCTCGGCGCTGACCTCGGACATCGCGGTGCCCAAGGGCGGGCTGGAGGACGCCATTCCCGAGGGCATCCCGGTCACCTACGTGCCGGCCCGCAACACCATCATGCTGTCCTTCGCCCTGGCCTTCGCCGAGGTGATGGGCGCCGCCGACATCTTCGTCGGCGTCAACGCCGTGGAT
Source organism: Magnetospirillum sp. 15-1 (assembly GCF_900184795.1). Lineage (NCBI taxonomy): Bacteria > Pseudomonadati > Pseudomonadota > Alphaproteobacteria > Rhodospirillales > Rhodospirillaceae > Magnetospirillum > Magnetospirillum sp. 15-1. Next base: position 2,938 of record NZ_FXXN01000026.1, read on the forward strand.
TACTCCGGCTATCCCGATTGCCGCCCGGACTACATCAAGGCGTTCGAGGCCATGGCCAACCTCGCCACCAAGGCGGCGGTGGAAGGCACCAGATTGCGGCTGCACACCCCACTGATCGACCTCTCCAAGGGCGAGATCATCCGGCGCGGACTGGCGCTCGGTGTCGATTATTCCATCACCTCCACCTGCTACGACCCCGACGAGCAGGGGCGGGCCTGCGGGCATTGCGATTCCTGCCGCCTGCGCCTCAAGGGGTTCGCCGAGGCGGGACTGGCCGACCCGGCCGAGTACGCTCCATGATGCGGGCGGCCCTGGGTGTCCTCGTTGTGCTGGCGTGGCTGGCGACGGGGCGGGCCGGGGCCGCCGAACTCCACATGATCTCGCAGATTCAGGGCGACCACCTCAGCGTGCGCGGCTTCGAGGTGGTGCGCGAGGCCTATCGCCGCATCGGACTGCAGGCGGTGGCCGACATCCGTCCCAACGAGCGGGCCATCGTCTCGGCCGACAGCGGCGACACCGACGGTGACACCATGCGCATGGCCGGGCTGGAGGTCCGCTATCCCAATCTGGTGCGGGTGCCCGAGCCGGTTCTCACCTTCGACACCATCGCCTTTACCGCCGGGCCGAAGTTCAAGGTCAGCGGCTGGGAAAGCCTGCGGCCCTACAACATCTGCGTGGTGCGCGGCTTCAAGATCGGCGAGAGGGGCACCGAGGGCATGAGCCGCGAGGTGGTTTCCACCAACGAGGCCTCCCTGCGCATGGTCAAGGCCGGGCATTGCCAGGTGGCGGTGCTGGGCGAGGCGTTGTGGCTGCTGATCGACGAACTGAAGCTGGGGCCGCTCCGGGCGCTGGACGAGCCGGTGGAGGTCACGCCTCTCTACCACTACGTCAACGTCCGCCATGCCCATCTGGTGCCCAGGCTGGCCGAGGCGCTGCGGGCCATGCGCAAGGAAGGGGTCATCGATTCCATCCTGGCCACCGATCGCGGCGTGATCCGGGAAGCCCGGCAGCGGAACGCGCTCAGGGACTGACCGTTTCCAGCCATGCCTGGAACATCAGGGCGTGCCACATCTCGTTCTGCCAGTTCTTGGAGCCCGAGCGGTGCTCGCGCCAGCATTGGGCCACCAGGGCGGCATCCAGCCAGCCCTGGCGGCGCAGCCGGTCCTCGGACAGCAGATCGTCGGCCCAGTCCCGCAACTGGCCGTTCAGCCAGCGGCGCAGCGGCACCTCGAAGCCCATCTTGGGGCGGTCCACCAGGGCACGTGGAACGTGGCGGTACAAGACGCGGCGCAGCACCGCCTTGCCGGTCTCGCCCTCGATCTTCAGGCGCGTGGGCAGGCTCCAGGCGAATTCGGCGATGGGTAGCGCCAGGAAGGGCAGGCGGGCCTCCAGCGAGGCGCCCATGGTGGCGCGGTCGGTCTTGACGCACAGGTCGTCGGGCAGGTAACCGCAGGCATCCAGCAGCATGGTGGCCAGAGCGTCGTCCTTGACCGGCGGCGTCGGGGCGGTGAACAGGCTGTCGGCGCGTCCGGCCCCCGGCACCAGGGCCGGCATGCCGCGCCAGCGGGAATAGTGCAGCCCCAGCAATTGGGCCAGGGAGCCGGCCTCCAGGCGTTCCGCCTCGCGGCCCAGGCGGTGGCCGGGATGGCTGCGGCGCCTGCGCAAGCCGCCGGCCAGCGCGGCCAGTCCCTCGGCCGGTCCGGCCAGCAGGCGGGCGCCCAGCGCACCGGCCGCCTTCAGGCCGCCGGGCAGGCGTTGCAGTGCCCGCCAGTCCTTCGGGATGGAGCGATAGATGCCGTAGCCACCGAACAACTCGTCGGCGCCGTCGCCCGACAGGGCCACCGTGACGCTCTTGCGCGTCACCTGGGCCAGCAGGGCGGTGGGCAGGGCGGCGGCGTCGGCGAAGGGTTCGTCATAAAGGGCGGGCAGACGCGGCACCATGGCCAGCGCCTCGGCATCGCCGATCCGCACCTCGGTATGGATGGTGCCCAGCTGGTCGGCCACGGCACGGGCATGGGGGCTTTCGTCCAGGCCCGACTGATCGAAGCCGATGGTGAAGGAATGGACCGGCTCGGCCGACAATTGCCGCATCAGGGCGGCGGTGATGGAGGAATCGATGCCGCCCGACAGGAAGACGCCCACCGGCACGTCGGCCTGCATGCGAAGGGCCACCGAGTGGTGCAGCAGTTCCTCCAGCCGGTCGGCGGCCTGTTCGGCGGTGCCGTCGAAGCTGTTCTCCAGGCGGGCGGCGCTGTCGGCCGCCGACCAATAGGCCTGGATGGAGACCTGCCCGCCGCTCACCCGCATCAGGTGGCCGGGTTCCAGCTTGAAGACGCCGGGATGGATGGTATGGGGGGCGGGAATCCAGCCCAGCCGCATGTAAAGGGCCAGGACGTCGCGGTCGATGCCGCCTTCCCAGGCGGGATGGGCGGCCAGGGCCTTGAGCTCCGAGCCGAACAGCAGGCGGCCGCCCACCTTGGCCCAGTAAAGCGGCTTCTCGCCGAACCGGTCGCGGGCCAGGGTGAGGGTGCGCTCCCGGCGGTCCCACAGGGCGAAGGCGAACATGCCGTCGAAGGCGGCCAGCGCCGCTTCCACCCCCCAGGCGGACACCGCCTGCAGCAGCACCTCGGTATCGGAATGGCCGCGCCAGACGATGCCGTCCCCCAGCCGCGCCCGCAAGGCGGCGTGGTTGTAGATTTCGCCGTTGAAGCTGATCACCCAGCGCCCATCGTGGGATTCCATGGGCTGATGCCCCTGGGGCGTGAGGTCGACAATGGCCAGACGGCGAAAGCCCAGCGCCACGCCCGCCGCGTCATCCACCCAGGCGCCGTCGTCGTCGGGGCCGCGATGGACCAGGGTGGCGGCCATGGCGCGCACCACCTTGTCCCGGTCGGGGGTGGGCTGGGTCAGGTCGAGGAAGCCGGCGAAGCCGCACATGGTCGCTAGGATGGTCCGCTATGAGTTCGAGGCGACCTTAGCCGCTTATGCGGCGGGAGCCAAGCGGGCGGAGACCCGCGCCCGGCGTCTTAAATCTTGCGCAGGACCACCACGAGGCCGGGAACGTCTTCCCCCGCCTCCTGCCGGGTGGAGGCCCGTTCGGAGGCGGCGACGGCGAAGCCATGGCCGGCGGCGACCGCTTCCACATAATCGGGGGCGTGGGCATAGCGGTTCTTGGCGCCCAGGGCGTAGGACGCGCAATCCTCGGCCCGCTCCACCGTGAAGGCGAATACCCCGCCAGGCTTCAGGGCCTGGGCGGCGGCGGCCATGATGCCGTTCAGGTCGCCGAAATAGACCAGCACGTCGGCGGCCACCACCAGATCATAGGTGGCGGGGCGGGCCTCGAGGCTGGCGACCAGTTCACCCACCTCCAGATGGTCATAGAGACGGCGGCTGCGGGCCCTGTCGATCATGGCGCCCGACAGGTCGACACCGTCGAGGCGGGCGGCCAGGGGGCGCAGCACCGGCCCGGCCAGCCCGGTGCCACAGCCGGCATCCAGCACGTCCAGACCCTGCTTGCGCTCCAGGACGGCATCCAGGGCCTGGGCCAGCAAGGCCGGGGCGCGGTAGGCCAGCTTGTCCACCAGGGCGGAATCGAACTTGTCGGCGTAATCGTCGAACAACTGCCGCACATAGGCGTCGGGGGCGCGGCTCGGCGCATCGACGGCGCCGGTTTGGGCCAGTCCGAGGGCGGCGCCGTGGCGGTCCTCGGGGTCCAGTTCCAGGCAGCGGCGGAAATGCTTGGCGGCCCTCTCCTTTTGCCCCAGGGCCAGACGGGTCTCGGCCAGACAGTAATGGGCGTGCACCGAATCGGGGGCGGCGGTCAGCGCGCGCTCGAAGGCGGCGGCGGCGGCCTCGGGCATGTCCAGGCCGCGGCGGATCAGCCCCAGCTCCAGCCAGCCGGAGGGATCGCGGGAATTGAGCTTGGTGGCGCGCTCGGCGTGGACGCGGGCGTCGTCCAGACGCCCCAGGCCGCGCAGGGCGGCGGCCAGATTGGCCCTGGTGCCGGCATGGTCGCGGCGCAAATCCACCGCGCCGGACAGCACCGCCACCGCCCGCTCGTTCTGGCCCAGCGAGCGCAGGATCAGTCCGTAATTATTCAGTGCCACCGCCCAGTCGGGGCGCAGCTCCAGGGCGCGCTCCAGCATGCCGGCGGCCTCGACGCTCTCGCCCGCCTGATGCAGCAGGGTGCCCAGCGTGCACAGGGCCTCGGCATGGCGGGGGTCGGCGGCCACCGCCCGGCGGGCATGGTCCAGGGCCTCGTCCCTGTTGCGCCCCAGCCGGCCCAGCAGATCGGCCAGCCGGGAATTGGCCTCGGCATGATTGGGTTCGCGGCTCAGGATGGCGCGGTAGTGCAGGATGGCGCTGTTGAAATTGTCCTGGGCCTCCAGCGCGCGGCCCAGCGCCAGACGCGGCACCGGCTGGTTGGGGTCGGAGGCCACCGCCTGGGTCAGATGGTCCACCGCCCGCTTGGCCTGCCCCTGCCCCAGGGCGACCAGGCCCAACAGGTAATGGGCGCCGCCGAAATCCGGCCGTGCCTCGATGATGGTGCGCGCCAGCCGGCGGGCCTCGGCCACGTTGCCGTCTTCCCAGGCCTGCATGGCGCGACCGAAGGCCTCGCCGATATTGAGCGGTTTGCCCGTGTTCATGCGTCCCTCTCCTTGCCACAGAATAGGCTGCCCAGCCCGAAGCGAGCAACGCGGGAAAGCGGGGGCGGCATTTCGGCTTGCGAATGGGAACGGTCTCTGTTACATATTCCCCATGGCCAGAAACTGCCGCTTCGCCGTCGCCGTTCACATCACGTCGCTGCTCGCCACCATGGAGGGGCAGCCGTGCACGTCGGAATGGATCGCCGGTTCGGTGAACACCAATCCGGTGGTGGTGCGCCGTCTGCTGTCCGCCCTGGCCAAGGCCGGGCTGGTCAGCTCGACGCGAGGCAGCAGCGGCGGGTCGGTGCTGGCCCGGCCGGCCGGCCGCATCTCGTTGCTCGACATCCACCGGGCGGTGGACGAGGACGAGGAGCCGGCGCTGCACAACCAGCCGCCCAATCCGGCCTGTCCGGTGGGGCGCAATATCCAGTCGGTGCTGGTCCGGGTGATCGAGCGGGCCGACGCCGCCCGCGACGCGGTGCTGTCCACCACCACGCTGTCCGAGGTGGTGGGTGCCCTGAGGGGCGAGGGGTAGGCGCTATTTTTTTAGGATAAAACGTAACAGTAACAGATACCATTACATCAAGGAGAGCAGCATGACTTCCATCGCCATCGTGTTTCATTCCGGCTACGGCCACACCCAGGCGGTCGCCGAGGCCGTCGCCGCCGGGGCGGCCCAGGTGGCCGGCGCCCAGGTGCATCTTGTCCCGGCCGATCAGGCCGAGGCCAAGGCCGACCTGCTGAACGGCGCCGACGCCATCATCTTCGGCTCGCCCACCTACATGGGCTCGGCCTCGGCCAAGTTCAAAGAGTTCATGGAGTGGAGCTCCAAGATCTGGTACGGCCGAGGTTGGCAGGACAAGGTGGCGGCGGGCTTCACCGTTTCGGCCAGCCAGAGCGGCGACAAGCTGGGCACCTTGATCCAGCTGTCCGTCTTCGCCGCCCAGCACGGCATGGTGTGGGTGGGTCTGGACCTGCTGCCCGGCAACAACAATTCCAACGGCAGCGTCGAGGACCTCAACCGGCTGGGCAGCTTCCTGGGCGTCATGGCCCAGGCCAATGCCGACCAGGGACCGGAGGGCGTCACCGACGCCGACAAGAAGACCGCCGCCCATCTGGGCAAGCGCGTCGCCGAGGCGGCGGCGCGGTGGAAGAAGTAGACGGAACGCGGCATTGACGAGAGGGGCGGCTTCGGCCGCCCCCACTCCGGGGACCTAGGGCATTCAGTGTATTGACTGGAGTCCTATCCGCTTCTTACCCTGCGCCCCATGGGGATCAGGGACGCCGCCATCAATTGGTGCGGCGAGTTCCGTTCGCGTGAACTCGAGGACACCTTCGTCGAAGCGTCGCGGCAACGCCTGCTGGACGCGGCCTATCTCTGCGTGCTGGCCACCAGCCTCACCTGTCTGGCCTTCGTTCCCCTCGATCTGATGACGCTCGGCGGCGACCGGCTGATGTTCTTCCTGACCGTGCGCCTGGCCGTCGCCACCCTGCTGGCCATCGGGCTGACCAGTCTGGCCCAGGCGGCGACGGCGCGCATGATCATCGCCCTCACCCATCTGTACCTTTACGCCTTCTTCTGCCTCAACGCCCTGGTCTTCGCCCACCCGCTGCTCGACCGCCACGGCGGCATGTTCTTTCCCCTGATCGCCATGTCGCTGTTCATGTTCATGCCGGGGCCGTTCCGGCGGGTGGCCTTGCTGTGCGCCGTGGCCCCCCTGCTCAGTCTGGCGTTCTGGGCCGAGTGGCGCGAGGTGCCGGAAAGCCCGGCCGACATGACCATCATCGCCCTGGTGACCGTGGTGGCCTATCTGGTCGGCGCCATGGCCCGCATCCAGCTCGAGCGCATGGGGCGGGGGCAGTTCCTGCTGGTCGAGGGCGAGCGCCGGGCGCGCATCACCCTGCTGGAAGCCAAGGAGGCGGCCGAGGCCGGCACACGGGCCAAGAGCGAGTTCCTGGCGGTGATGAGCCATGAAATCCGCACCCCCATGAACGGCATCCTCGGCATGGTGCGGCTGCTGCTCGACCGGCCGCTGGAGGCGGAGGACCGCGAACGTCTGGAGATGGTTCACCATTCCGCCGAGGTGCTGCTGGGCATCCTGGACAACATCCTCGACCTGTCCAAGGTGGAGGCCGGGCGGATGGAGTTCGAGCGGGCTCCGTTCAGCCCCGCCCGGGTGGTCGCCGGCATCCAGACCCTGCTGTCGGCCCGTGCCGGCGAGAAGGGAGTGGAACTGTCCCACGCCGTCGCGTCGGGCGTTCCCGAATGGGTGGAGGGCGATTGCGGCCGTCTGCGCCAGATTCTGCTCAATCTGACCGGGAACGCGCTGAAATTCACCGATGCCGGCCATGTGCTGATCCGGGCCGGGCTGGCCGGCGACGGATCGGGGCGGTTGGAGTTCTCGGTGACCGACACCGGCATCGGCCTGGAGGAGGCCGAGATCAAGCGGCTGTTCCATGCCTTCGCCCAGGCGGATTCCTCCATCACCCGGCGTTTCGGCGGCACCGGCCTGGGGCTGGCCATCTGCCGCCGACTGGTGGAGGCCCAAGGCGGCGAGATCGGCGTGGAAAGCCGCCCCGGCGTGGGCAGCCGCTTCTGGCTGCGCCTGGACCTGCCGGCCACCACCGCCCCGGCTCCCGGCGCGGTGGACGCGCGCGGCGGCGCGGTGCTGCCGCCGCTGTCGGTATTGCTGGCCGAGGACAATCCCATCAACCAGAAGGTGGCGCTGGGCTTTTTGACCAAGGCTTCCCACCGGGTGGCCGTCGCCGTCAACGGCGCCGAGGCGCTGGAGATGGCGCGGGCCGGCGGCTTCGACGTGGTGCTGATGGATATGCAGATGCCGGTGATGGACGGGCTGGAGGCGGCGACGCGGATTCGCTCGCTACCCGGTGAGGCCGGTCGGGTGCCGATCATCGCGCTGACCGCCAACGCCATGCGCGGCGATGCCGAGCGCTGCCGCGAGGCGGGCATGAACGCCCATGTGGCCAAGCCGGTGGACCCCGACATTCTGTTCGGGGTGATCGCCGATGTGCTGGCCGGGCGGCCGGTGGGAGAGGGGGCGGCGCCGGTGGCCGCCATGAACTCCCCCTTCGCCGAACTGAGCGCCCATCTGGGGCCCGAGGGCATGGCGAACCTGATCGCCACCTTCCTCGCCCAGGCCGAGGCGGCGTGCCGCATCCTGGCGGAGGAAACCGGGGACATGCTGCGCCTGCACATGGCGGCCCACGACCTCAAGAGCATGGCCGGGGCGGCCGGCTGCGGACCGCTGGCCGAGCTTGCCGCCGCCATCGAGGCCGCCGCCCGCGCCGGCCATGCCGAGGAGGTGCGCCAGCAGCTCCAGCCCCTGGATCAGGTCTGGTCGGCCACCCGCGAGGTGCTGGAAAAGCGCTTCGGCCTCTCTCAGGAATTGTCGGACAGCACTGTTCCCGCCAGATAGAGACTGCCGCAGATCAGGATGCGGGCCGGACCGGTACCGGCAGCGATCAGGTCGGCCACGGCCGCTTCCACCGAGGGCGAGGGCTTGGCGTCCAGGCAGAAATGCCGGGTGGCGGCCGCCGCGCCGTCTTCGGCCGGCAGCGCCGCCGCCTCGCCGGGAATGGCGACGGCGCGCAGGGTGTGGAAGCGTGCCGCCAGCGGCTCGAGATAGCCGTCCACGTCCTTGGTCGACAGAATGCCGAACACCGCCATCAGCGGCTTGTCGCGCCACGAGCGGGTGTGCTGGGCCAGGGCCTCGGCGGCATGGGGGTTGTGCCCGCCGTCCAGCCACAATTCCCAGCCCTCGGGCAGCATGTCCACCAGCGGGCCATTGGTCAGGTGCTGCAGGCGGGCCGGCCACGTCACCGAACGGATGCCGGGGCCAAGCGCGCTCGGCGGGAAATCGGGGAAGGTCGGGACCGGCTCGGTGCGCGACAGGCGCTCGATGCAGGCCAGGGCCAGGGCGGTGTTGCGGTACTGGAAGGCGCCGGCCAGGGCGGGGGCGGGCAGGCTCCACTCCACCGACGGACCGCGATAGACCAGCCCGCCATCGGAGGCGGTGCGGGCGAAGAAGTGCTCGCCCTCCCTGATCAGCGGCACGCCCAGTTCGCTGGAGCGCGCCTCCAGCACCTTGGCCGCCTTGCGCCCCTGCTTGGCGACCACGCAGGCGATGCCGCGCTTCATGATGCCGGCCTTCTCGGCGGCGATGGCCTCGATGCGGCCGCCCAGGAAGCTCTCGTGATCCATGGCGATGGGAGTGATGACGGTCAGGGCCGGGCGCTCCACCACGTTGGTGGCGTCCAGCCGCCCGCCCAGCCCGGTCTCCAGGATGCAGACCTCCGCCGGAGTCTTGGCGAAGGCCAGGAAGGCGGCCGCCGTGGTGATCTCGAAGAAGGTGATGGGGCGCCCGGCATTGGCCGCCTCCACCTCTTCCAGCAGGGCCAGCAGTTCGGGATCGGTGGGCAGGCTTCCGGCGACGCGGATGCGCTCGGCGAAGCGTACCAGATGGGGCGAGGTGTAGACGTGGGCCCGCATTTCCGCCGCCTCGAACAGGGCGCGCAGTGTCGCCACCGTCGAGCCCTTGCCGTTGGTTCCCGCCACGTGGATCACCGGCGGCAGTTTTTCCTGGGGACTGCCCAGCGCGTCGAGCAGCCGCAGGACGCGGTCCAGGGACAGGTCGATGACCTTGGGATGCAGCCGGGTCAGACGGTCGAGAATGCTGTCGATCATGATTGGGCGCCGCGCGTCGTCAGGCGAGAGGGTCAGGCGCGATCCGGAAGGGTGAAACTGAAGGTGCTGCCCTGGTCGGGGACGGACACCACCCGGATGCGGCCGCCGTGACGTTCCACGATCTTGCGGCAGATGGCAAGGCCAATCCCGGTGCCGTCGTAGTGGTTCAGGGTATGGAGGCGCTGGAACACCACGAAGATCTTGTCCCAATAGGCCTCTTCGATGCCGATGCCGTTATCGGCGAAGGCGAATTCCCAGCCATCGTCCCGGCGGGTGGCGGTCACCCGGATTTCCGGCTTGCGGTCCGGGTGCCGGAACTTGGCGGCGTTGCCGATCAGGTGCTGGAACAAAAGCCGCAACTGCCCCGGATCGGCGTTGATCACCGGCAGGGCGCCGTGGCTGACCACCGCCCCGGCCTCGTCCATGCGGGGCTTCAGGGTGTCCAGCGCTTCCGCCAGGACGGCCTCGGTGTCCACCGGCGGGAAGAACGGCTCGCTGCGGTCGATCAGGGTGTATTCCAGCAATCCGGTCAACTGGGCGCGCATGCGGTGGGCGCCTTCGACGGCATAGGTGATGTACTGGTCGGCGTCCTCGCCCAGTTGTCCGCCATAACGCAGTTGCAGCAGTTGCAGGAAGCTGGCGATGGTCCGGGCCGGCTCCTGCAGGTCGTGGGCGGCGACGGCGGTCACCATCTCCAGATCGTAATGGGCGCGGCGCAGCTTTTCCTCGGCGGCTTTGCGGCCGGTGATGTCGCGGCTGATGCCGACCATGCCCAGCAGGGTGCCGCGATCATCGTGGATCGGCGCCTTGACGGTTTCCAGCAGCACCCGCCGTCCGTCGGGGTAGTCGATCCATTCCTCGTTGCTGCTGGGGTGCCCGGCGGCCATGGCCTGGCGATCCTTGGCCCGATAGAACGCGGCGATGTCGGGGGGAGCGAACTCGTCGTCGGTCTTGCCGGTCATTTCGCTCTCGGGGCGGCCGCAATAGGCGGCGAAAGCCCGGTTGTAGCCAAGATAGCGCGAGTACGGGTCCTTGAAGAAGATCAGGTCGGGAATGGAATCCATCAAGGTGCGCAGCAGGGCCTGCTCCTTGGCCAGGGCGGCGTAGGGCGCCTGGACACCCGAGACGAACAACGCGCTGTAGATCAGCAGATAGGCCAGCGCCTTGCCCACGTGCCCGGTCAGGTTGATCAGATCGCCCACATCGCCGTAAAGGGTGAGCAGGACGCCGGTCAGGCCGAGTATCCAGGCGGCGGCGGCCATCTTCAGGTCGTTGCCGTCCCCGGATTGGCGGAACCGCAGGTACAGAAGGCTGGAGACCGCCACATAGGCGGTGGACAGGACGTATTCGGCGCTGATCTTGAAGGTGGTCAGGCCGTCGCCGGGAATGAAGGTGCGGGGAAACCATTCGGGATGGGCCAGCCCGGCGGAGATCAGAACCGCCGTCAGCAGCCCGACCACGAGCAGGCAGAGCCGCCGGCCCCGGTCGCTCCATCGGCGTTCGGTGGTGGTTACCGCCAAGATCAGGCCGATCGCCATGGCCAATCGCCCGAGAAGCCACAGATTGATGGCCTTTTCCGGGCCGCTGGGGGTGATCAGGGCCAGCATGCCGGCATAGGACAGCGTGTGAAAGACATCAATGGCCGCCGCCGCCAGGGCGGCCAGCCCGATGATCAGGTTGCGGTGATTGCGGTCGGCGCGGCGCACCGCCCAGCCGAGCGAGAACACCATCAGCGAAACCGAGATGCTCACCAGCTCGAGAATGGAGTGGACCGGCAGATAGTCGCCGGCATCGTCGAACACCCGCCCCGGCGGGATGATGCGTACCGCCACGCCGCAAAGCGCCGCCGCCGCCATCAGCAGCAGGGGCGGCATCGCCAGCGACCCGATACCCTTTCCAACTCGGGACAAGACAGGGACCTCGTATCCTAACCCGCAAAATACAATACCGAGGCCATGGGCCTCGGTATTACCATCGGGTTAGTGTACGGCTCCGTTCAGAGAATTTCCAGTCCTACGAGAGGCTCGGTCAATCCTGGTCGACGCTATCGGGAGTATCGATGGGCAGCGACACCAGATCGCCGGCCGCGCCGCGATTCTTCAGCAACGACAGGATGCGGATCATGGTGGCGCGCAGGTCGCGGCGCGGCACCACCATGTCGACCATGCCGTGTTCCAGCAGGTATTCCGCCTTCTGGAAGCCTTCGGGCAGCTTCTCGCGGATGGTGCTCTCTATGACGCGGGCGCCGGCGAAGCCGATCACCGCGCCGGGCTCGGCGATGGCGATGTCGCCCAGCATGGCGAAGCTGGCCGAGACGCCGCCGGTGGTGGGGTCGGTCAGCAGCACGATATAGGGCAGCCGCTTTTCCTTGACCTTGTCCACCGCCACGGTGGTGCGCGCCATCTGCATCAGCGACAGGATGCCTTCCTGCATGCGGGCGCCGCCCGAGGCGGGAATGACGATCAGCGGCGCGTCCTGCAGCACCGCCAGTTCGGCCGCCGCCACGATGCCCTCGCCCACGGCGATGCCCATGGAGCCGCCCTGGAAGTCGAAGTTGAAGCAGGCCGCCACCACGTTCATGCCGCCCATGCGGCCGTGGGCCACCACGATGGCATCCACTTCGCCGGTCTTGGACCGGGCATCCTTGAGGCGGTCCGAGTAGCGCTTCTGATCCTTGAACTTCAGCGGGTCGTCGGCGACCTTGGGCAGCTCGATGCGCTGGAACTGGCCGTCATCGAACAGCATGCCCAAGCGCTTCTTGACCGACAGGCGCAGGTGATGGCCGCAATGCTGGCAGACGTTCAGCGACTTTTCCAGGTCGCGGTGGAAGATCATGTGGCCGCAGCCCGGGCACTTGAGCCAGAGGTTGTCCGGCACCTCCTTGGGCGCCACCAGTCCGACCAGGCGCTCCTTGAGCGAACGGCGGGTCTCGTTGAGATTGGTCAGCCAATTCATGGAAAATGCTCCTACTTCCGGGCGCCGCGCACCCCGGCCGCCAGGTCCTTGACCAGGGCCAGCGGGGCGGAAACGGCGCCGGACTTGCCGATATTGTCGGCCAGAACCGAAACGATGGCCGAACCCACCACCGCGCCGTCGGCGACGCGGGCGATTTCGGCCGCCTGGGCGGGGGTCTTGATGCCGAAGCCGACGCAGACCGGAAGGCCGGTGTGGCGACGGATGCGGGCGACCGCCTCGTCGATGGCCGCCTGGGCGGCCGATGCGGTGCCGGTGATGCCGGCGATGGACACGTAGTAGACGAAGCCCGACGCATTGGCCAGGACCACCGGCAGGCGGGCGTCGTCGCTGGTGGGCGTGGTCAGCACGATGAAGTCGATGCCGGCGACGCGCAGGAAGGGCACCAGCTCGTCGGCCTCCTCGGGCGGCAGGTCGACGATGATCAGCCCGTCCACCCCGGCCTGGGCGGCGTCGCGCGCGAATTTTTCCGGTCCCCAGGCGTAGACGGGATTGTAGTAGCCCATCAGGATGACCGGCGTCTCGGCATCGGTCCTGCGGAACGCCGCCACCATCTCCAGGGTCTGCTTGAGCGAGCCGCCGGCCCGGAGCGCGCGGCCCGCCGCCAGTTCGATCACCGGGCCGTCGGCCATGGGATCGGTGAAGGGCATGCCCAGCTCGATGATGTCGGCGCCGGCCGCCGGCATGCCGTCCAGCAGGGCCTGACTGGTGGCGCGGTCGGGATCGCCGGCGGTGATGAAGGTCACCAGGGCGGCGCGGTTCTCGGCCTTGAGCCTGGCGAAACGAGCGGTGATCCGAGACATTACACAAGCCCCCCCAGATGCACGTCGCCGAGCGCCTTGGCGATGGTGCTGACATCCTTGTCGCCGCGTCCCGACAGGTTGACCACCATCAGGTGATCCTTGGGGAGCGAGGGGGCGATCTTGGAGGCATAGGCGATGGCGTGGCTGGATTCCAGCGCCGGGATGATGCCTTCCAGGCGGGTGCATTGCTGGAAGGCGGCCACCGCCTCGTCATCGGTCACCGAGACGTATTCGACGCGGCCGGTCTCGTGCAGCCAGGAATGCTCCGGCCCGATGCCGGGATAATCCAGGCCGGCCGAGATGGAATGGGCCTCGGCGATCTGGCCGTCGGCATCCTGCAGCAGATAGGTGCGGTTGCCGTGTAGTACGCCGGGCTTGCCGCCGGTCAGGCTGGCGGCGTGCAGCTTGTCCAGGCCGTGGCCAGCCGCCTCGACGCCGATGATGCGCACGGACTTGTCGTCGAGGAAGGGGTGGAACAGCCCCATGGCGTTGGAGCCGCCGCCGATGCAGGCTACCAGCGAGTCGGGCAGGCGGCCTTCCTGGGTCATGATCTGCTCCCTGACCTCCTCGCCGATCACCGACTGGAAGTCGCGGACCATGGTGGGATAGGGGTGCGGGCCAGCCACGGTGCCGATCAGGTAATAGGTGTCGTTCACGTTGGACACCCAGTCGCGGAGCGCGTCGTTCATGGCGTCCTTCAGCGTCGCCGCGCCGCTGGTCACCGGACGCACCTCGGCACCCAGCAGCTTCATGCGGTAGACGTTGGGCATCTGCCGCTCGATATCGGTGGCACCCATGTAGATGACGCATTGCATGCCGAACAGGGCGCAGACGGTGGCGGTGGCCACGCCGTGCTGACCGGCTCCGGTCTCGGCGATGATGCGCTGCTTGCCCATGCGCCGGGCCAGCAGGATCTGGCCGATGCAGTTGTTGATCTTGTGGGCGCCGGTATGGTTGAGGTCTTCCCGCTTGAGGAACACCTTGGCGCCGCCGAACGCCTCGGTCAGGCGCTTTGCGAAGTACAGCGGATTGGGGCGGCCCACATATTGGGCCAGCAGCGAGCGGAATTCCGCCTGGAACGCCGGGTCGACCTTGGCGGCCGCATAGGCCTTCTCGACCTCGAGAATGAGGGGCATCAGGGTCTCGGCCACATAGCGGCCGCCGAAGATGCCGAAATGGCCGCGCTCATCGGGGCCGGCGCGATAGGTGTTCAGGCTTTGCATCTGCTTTTCAGGACCCTGGGGGCGGAAAGGCGCCAATAAAGCAGAAAGCGCCGCCCCTGAGGAGAGATTTTGTGGGGGAGGGGGTTTATGCCGGGCAGGGATGCACGACGGCCAGATGGTCGGCCGCCTGCTTGGCGGCCTTCTTGTGATCGGCCAGCAGCCGGGAAATGTCGTCCGACGAGCAGGTCCCGCAATCCGGCGTCAGGTGGACGGCGACGCAGCTCACCGTCATCAGCGGGAAACTCACCGTATTGCCCAGCCGGTCCTGGCCGACGATGTGGCCCCGCCGCCGGGTCTCGTCGTCGTAGAAGCTTTCCACGTCGCGGGCGAAATCGGCGATCAGCTGGCGGCAGATATCCTCGGCGTTCTCCGCCGCCGCGCCCTTGAAGCCGGCGAAGAAGTCGTCGCCGCCGATATGCCCGGCGAAGCCGCCCGCCGCCGCCATGGCCTTGGCCAGCAGGTCGCCGAACAGCAGGATGGCGCGGTCGCCCAGGCGAAAGCCGTACTTGTCGTTGAACGGCTTGAAATTGTCGAAATCGAAATAGGCCAGCAGATAGCTGCCGGCCCGATCCTCCAGCGCCTCGCACACCCAGGACAGGATGACGGCGTTGCCGGGCAGCCGGGTCAGCGGATTCTGGTCGCGCGCCGTGGCCAGGTTCTTCTCGTTGATGACGCGCAACAGCGAATCCGCCGACAGGAAGCCCACATAGCGTAAATCGTCGACGATCAGGATGCCCTCGGCCCGTTCCACCGCCGAATAGGCCTCGAGGATCTGCTCGGCCTTGGCGCCGATATCGGCCACCGGGCAGCGCACGGCGAAATCCTTGAGCGAGCGGCCATAGCTCTTGTTGGCGATCAGTTCCTTGCCGAAGGGGGAGTAGGTGTAGTCCTTCAACTCCTGGTCCCGCACGATGCCCAGCGGGACCCCCGAGCCGTCCACCACCGGAAAGAAGGTGGCCGACTTGTCGGTGCGGAAGCGTTCGAACACCTTTTCCATGGGGGTGTGGAGGTTCAACGGCTCCGGGCGGGCGATCTGATCGGCGATGATGCGCTGGTCGCCGCCGGCGGCGCGGCGGTCCAGGCGGGCCAGGCGCTCGATCTCGGGATAGTGGGCCTGCAGCCCGGTCCAGTCGGTGGTCGGCCGCTGCACCAGCCAGCCCTGGACCATGTCGCAGCCGATTTCCTTGCAGACGCGGAATTCCCGCTCGGTCTCGACGCCCTCGGCCACCACCACGGCGCCCAGCAGGTGGGCGATGGTGACGATATGGGCCAGGAACACCTTCTTCTTGGCGTCGGTGGCGATGTCGGCCACGAAGAAACGGTCGATCTTCAGGTAATCGGGCTCCGAGTAGTAGAGCAGCTGCAGTCCGGAAAAGCCGGTGCCGAAATCGTCGATGGCCAGCCGGAATCCCTGGCGCTTGAAGTGGCGGAAGGTGGAGACGGCGTCCAGGCCGGCATCCAGCGGGTGCCGCTCGGAAATCTCGAACACCACCGAGGCTTCGGGCAGGCCGTGGCGGTCGAGGATGGCCCGCGTCCGCCGTGCCGGGTCGCCCTCCACCGCCAGGACCCGGTTGTCGATGTTGAGGAACAGCTTGGCGCGGGGATGGTGGGGCAGACTGGCGAAGGCGGTCACCGCCTTTTCGCGCAGGGCCAGTTCCACCTCGGCCAGGCAGCCGTCGGCATGGCAGGAATCGAAGAAGCTCTGGATGGAGGCGTAGCCCGCCGCCTCGGTGCCGCGCAGCAGCGCCTCGTAGCCGTGGCAGACCCCCGAATGAATCCCCACCACCGGCTGGAGGGCGACGGTCAGGTGATCGAGACGGTAAGGGTCAACGGTGTGGCGTGGCATCCCGATCGCTCCGGCCGGTCATCCCCGGTGCGGATTCATCTGCCGAAGCCGGGTTGCGGTCAATGCGGGGATGAGGGCGCGGCATGAAATTCACGGCCCTGTCATAACCGCGGATTTTCTCGGCATGTATACCAAATTTAAACGAAAGGCATACGAAGTTACACCAAGCATGTTGAATCATTATAATCCCATTGATACAAGGTTCATGTCGGTGGGGTGTTTTCCTTAATTCGTTAGGGTGGTGTGGGCGAATGAGCGGCAAGACCATTCAACCTTCGGGGCGGGAACGGACCTTCGCCGAGGATGAGATCATCGTCAGCAAGACCGATACCAAGGGCCGTCTCACCTATGTGAACGATGTGTTCGTATCGGTCTCGGGCTTCACCGAAGCCGAGCTGATCGGCCAGCCGCACAGCATGATCCGCCATCCCGACATGCCGCGCTGCGTCTTCAAGCTGCTGTGGGACACCATCGCCTCGGGCAAGGAACTGTTCGCCTACGTGGTCAATCTGGCCAAGACCGGCGAGCATTACTGGGTCCTCGCCCACATCACTCCGGATTTCGGTCCCGACGGCCAGATCGTCGGCTATCACTCCAACCGCCGCGTGCCGAGCCGCGAGGCGCTGGCCAAGATTCAGCCCCTGTACCAGAGCCTGCTGAAGATCGAGGCCGCCAGCCCCGACCGCAAGCAGGGCATGGAGGCGGCGTTCGCCGCCCTGGTCGACCAGTTGAAGCGCGAAGGAAAGCCCTATGCAGAATTTGTCCTCGGTCTCTAAGGCCCTGCGGGCGGCCCAGATCACCTTCGGGCTGGCCCTCGCCTTCATGCTGGTCGCCCTGCTGCTGCGGAACTGGGTCGCCGCGGGTTTCGCCCTGGTTCTCGCCGGGCCGGCCTGGCATTCCATGGGCCTGCTCAAGCGCGCCAACATCAGCGTCGAAAAGGCGGCCAAGGTCTGTGCCGCCGCCGCCCAGGGCAATCTCGGGGTGCGCATCATGGACATCAAGGGCCAGGGCAATGTCGGCCAGATGCTGCGCTCCATCAACCGGCTGCTGGACCTGACCGAGGCCTATTGCCGCGAATCCCAGGCGGCCATGGAGCACGCCAACCAGCGCCAGTACTTCCGCAAGATCATTCCCACCGGCCTTCGCGGCGATTTCGCCCGCTATGCCGGAATCATCAATGCCTCGCTGGACCTGATGAAGCAGCGCGACGCCGAGGCGCTGGCCTTCGCCGAGCAGAACGTGCGCGTCCTGGTGCAGGAGGTGTCGTCCGCCTCGACCCAACTGCGCCAAAGCTCGGACCGGCTGATGAGCAACGCTACCCAGACTGTCGAGCAGGCCATGACCTCGGCGGCGGCGGCCGAGCAGGCCTCGGTCAACGTCCAGTCGGTGGCCGGTGCCGCCGAGGAACTGGCCGCGTCGTTCGGCGAGATCAACATGCAGACCACCCGGGCCACCGCCATTTCGTCCGAGGCCATGGTCACTGCCCGGCGCACCGACGCCACGGTGCAGGATTTGGGGCATGCCGCCGCCCAGATCGGCTCGGTGCTGTCGCTGATCCAGGATATCGCGTCCCAGACCAACCTGCTGGCGCTCAACGCCACCATCGAGGCGGCCCGCGCCGGCGAGGCGGGAAAGGGTTTTGCCGTCGTCGCCAACGAGGTCAAGACCCTGGCCAACCAGACGGCGCGCGCCACCGAGGAAATCTCGTCCCACGTCAGCCAGATCCAACTGGCCTCCGAGGGGGCCGCCGCCGCCATCCGCGAAATCGCCCAGATCGTCGGCTCGATCCAGGAGACCTCGACCGCCGTGGCCGGCGCGGTGGAGGAGCAGAACGCCGTGACCATGGAAATCTCGCGCAACGTCCAGGAGGCCGCCACCGGCACCGCCTCGGTGTCGGAAGCGGTGGCCTATGTGAAGGACACCGCCGAGACCACCGACCAGGAAGCCCGCGACATTTCGGCCGCCGCCGCCAGCCTGGCCAAGCGCGCCGACGACCTGGAATCCCAGATCAACGGCTTCATCGCCAAGATCAGGGGCCAGGCCGCCTGAGCCTCTTCCGATTGTTTCCTCGCTGCGGGATTCCCATGTGTGGAAGTGCCGCAACGAGGAGATCATCCCATGACCGAGGCCGTCATCGCCCAAAAGGCGCCCTATCCCGTCGAGGTCGAAGCGGGCAAGACCTATTACTGGTGCGCCTGCGGCCGTTCCAAGGCACAGCCTTTCTGCGACGGCAGCCACAAGGGGACCGGCTTCACTCCGGTGGCCTATACGCCGGACAAGGCGGGTACCGTCTATTTCTGCGGCTGCAAGGCCACGGGCAACAGGCCGCTGTGCGACGGAACCCACAAGACGCTGTGATCCCTTGCCCGCGATCCGGCATCGGGGTAAACCGGGTAACGGCAATCGCGGGGTTTCCATGAAAAGAATCGGTGTGATCGGCGGAGGGGCCTGGGGCACGGCATTGGCGCTGACCGCCCGCCGGGCCGGTCGCGACGTGGTGCTGTGGGCCCGCGAGCCCCAGGTGGTGGAGGCCGTCAACACCCGCCATGCCAATCCCGATTTCCTGCCGGGCGTCGATCTCGACCCCGCCCTGCGCGCCACCGGCGATCTGGCCGAGGCGGCCGATGCCGACGCCGTGCTGCTGGTGTCGCCGGCCCAGCATCTGCGTGCCGCCTGCCGCGCCCTGGCGCCCCACTGGCGTGCCGGCGTGCCGGCCGTCATCTGTGCCAAGGGTATCGAACTCGCCACCTGCGCCCTGATGCAGGACGCCGTCGCCGCCGAACTGCCCCGGGCGCCCATCGCCGTGCTGTCGGGTCCCACCTTCGCCATGGAGGTGGCCAAGGGCCTGCCCACCGCCATCACCCTGGCCTGTGCCGAGCCGGAGCTGGGGCGCCGGCTGGTCGAGGCCCTGGGCACCGCCACCTTCCGCCCCTATCTTTCCGACGACCTGGTCGGCGCCCAGATCGGCGGCGCGGTCAAGAACGTGCTGGCCATCGCCTGCGGCATCGTCGAGGGGCGCGGCCTGGGCGACAATGCCCGCGCCGCCCTGATTACCCGTGGGCTGGCCGAACTGACCCGCCTCGCCATGGCCAAGGGCGGTCGGCCCGAGACCCTGATGGGGCTGTCGGGCCTGGGTGATCTGATTCTCACCGCCTCGTCCACCCAGTCGCGCAATTACTCGCTGGGCTTCGCGCTGGGCGAGGGCCGTGCCCTGGCCGACATCCTGGGCGAGCGCCACTCGGTTACCGAGGGGGTCTACAGCGCCGGCGCCGTGGTCGACATGGCCGGGCGCATCGGCGTCGAGATGCCCATCTCGGCGGCGGTGGACGCGGTGATCAATCGCGGCCAGAGCCTGGACGAGGCCATCCGCGCCCTGCTGTCGCGCCCGTTCCGCAGCGAAGGATTATAGCCATGCGCCAGTTTTCCTTCGCTCTTTGCGCCCTCGCCGCTTTGTCGGCCTGCGCCGAGAACCCCACCGAAGGGGCCTTGTGGGGGACCGGAGCCGGCGCCGTGGTCGGCGGCGGCATCGGGCGGGCGGCGGCCATCGGTGCCCCCCATCTGGCCAGCACCTTCACCCCGGTGGGCGCCGTGGCCGGCGCGGCGGCGGGCTACATGATCGGCGGCTATTTCGATCCCCACCCCAACCGCCTGTGGTCGGCGGCCACCATCGAGGCGGCCGAGACCGGGCAGGAGGCCCGCTGGGCGGCGCGTGGCCTGGAGGGCGCCGTGGTGCCCCAGGGCGTCGGCTGGACCGATGGCGGCGGGCGGGCTTGCCGCCGGCTGGTGCAATCGGCCATGCGGACGGGCGAGACCGGCAGCGCCTATTCCCGCGAGGTGGTGGCCTGCCGGCTGGTGGACGGCACCTGGGAAGTGGTTCTGCCGGCCGAAGACGACCCGAAAAGCTAAAAATCGTTCCTCCTCAGAGACTTGTCCGTCAGAGTCTGGCTTGACGCGGGCGGGGGGGTTGGGCATGCTGGCCGGCAACCTGGAACACAACCAAGGACTTGAAATCCATGACCAAGTCGGAGCTGATCGCCCGCCTGGCCGAGGCCAATCCCCATCTCTATCAGCGGGATGTGGAGCGGATCGTCACCACCATTTTCGACGAGATCGCCTCGGCTCTGGCCCGGGGTGACCGGGTGGAACTGCGCGGCTTCGGCGCCTTTTCGGTGAAGAAGCGCGACCCGCGCGTCGGCCGCAACCCCCGCACCGGCGAGACCGTGTCGGTGGAGGGCAAGGCGGTTCCCTTCTTCAAGACCGGCAAGCAACTGCGCGAGAAGCTCAACGTCGGCGGCGGCTCGTGAGGTTTCTCGCCTGGATAATCGGCCTGCCCATGGCCGTATTGGTGACGGTGTTCGCCGTCGCCAACCGGGCGGAGATTCGTTTCGACCTGTGGCCGCTGCCCTTTGGAATCGACCTGCCCGCCTATCTGGCGGTGCTGATGCCGCTGGCCCTGGGGCTGGCCGCCGGTTTCCTGCTGGGTTGGGCGTCGGGGCTGAGGGCCCGCCTGCGCGCCGGTTCGTTGCGGCGCCAGTTGGACGCCGCCCGGAAGACCCGGTCTCAAGCTTGAGGTAGATTGTCCGTGACCAATCCCGTCTATGTCGCCATCGACACCACCGAGGCCGCCCGCGCCATCGCCCTTGCCGAACGCCTGAAGGGGCAGGTCGGCGGGTTCAAGCTGGGCCTGGAATACTTCACCGCCAACGGCCCGGCCGGCATGGAGGCGGTATCCGGCCTCGGCATGCCGCTGTTCGTCGATCTGAAGCTGCACGACATTCCCAATACCGTGGCCGCCGCCATGAAGGGCGTGGTGCGCCTGGGCGCCGCCATCACCACCATCCACGCCTCGGGCGGCGCCGCCATGATCCGCGCCTCGGTGGATGCCGCCAATGACGAGGCCGCCAGGCTGGGGATCGCCCCGCCGGCCGTGGTGGCGGTGACCGTGCTGACCAGCCTGGACCAAGCCGGGGCAGAGCAGGTGGGCTTCGAGCGCCCGGTGCTGGATCAGGTCAAGCGTCTCGCCGCCCTGGCCCAGGAAAGCGGTGCCGCCGGCATCGTCTGCTCGCCGCTGGAAGTGGAGGCGGTGCGGGCGCTCTGCGGTCCCGACTTCAAGCTGGTCATCCCCGGCATCCGCCCCGCCTGGAGCGAGGCCGGCGATCAGAAGCGCTTCCTGACCCCCGCCGAGGCCCGCGCCAAGGGGGCCGACGTGCTGGTGATCGGCCGTCCCATCACCGCCGCCGCCGACCCGGCCGAGGCCGCCGGGCGGATCAAGGCCGAACTGGGACTCTAGATCATGCCGGTCGAGGTCAAGATCTGCGGCATCACCGACGAAGAGGCCATGGACGCCGCCATCGAGGCCGGGGCCGACTATGTCGGGCTGGTGTTCTTTCCCGCCTCGCCCCGCAATGTCACGCCGGACCGCGCCGCCGAGCTGGTGGAGTTCGCCCCCGGCGACGTGACCAAGGTCGGTCTGTTCGTCGATCCCGACGATGCCACCCTTGACGCCGTGCTGACCCGGGTGCGGCTCGACCTGCTGCAACTGCACGGGCACGAGACGCCCGAGCGGGTCGAGGCCATCCGCCTGGAATACGGCTTGCCGGTGATGAAGGTGCTGTCGGTGTCGGACGCCGCCGACCTGGATGCCGCCGAGCCCTATCTGGCGGTGGCCGACCGCCTGCTGTTCGACGCCAAGCCGCCCAAGGGCGCCGTGCTGCCCGGCGGCAACGCGGTCAGCTTCGACTGGTCGATCCTCACCGGCCGCAAATGGGGACTGCCCTGGATGCTGGCCGGCGGCCTGACCCCCGCCAACGTCGCCGAGGCGGTCCGCATCAGCGGCGCTCCCTGCGTGGATGTCTCGTCGGGGGTGGAAAGCGCTCCCGGCGTCAAGGATGCCGAGAAAATCCGCGCCTTCATCCAGGCCGCCCGAGGCGGCTGATCACGCCTCTTCCAGTTCCTCGACCCGATCGGTGCTGACCACCCGGTCGCGGCCCTGGCGCTTGGCGCGATAGAGCGCCGCGTCGGCGGCGGCGACCAGATCGTCGGCCGTGCAGTCGTCCGACGGTACCAGGGAGGCGGCGCCGATGGACAGGGTGACGCGATCGGCGGTCTGGCTGGCCCCATGGGGCATGTTCAGGGCATGCACGGCGTCACGGATGCGTTCGGCCACGTGCAGCGCCCCTTCCAGGTCGGTGTTGGGCATGATCACCGCGAATTCCTCGCCGCCATAGCGGGCCGCCAGATCCGAGGGGCGGAAGACCTGCTCGTCCAGGGCGGCGGCCACCGCTTTCAGGCAGGAATCCCCCTTCTGGTGGCCGTAGCTGTCGTTGTAGAGCTTGAAGTGGTCCACATCGACCAGCAGGATGGACATGGGCGTGCCCTCCCGCTGGTTGTGCAGCCATTCGGCCTCCAGCTTCTCGTCAAAGGACCGGCGGTTGGCCAGTCCGGTCAGCCCGTCCTTGACCGCCAGGCTTTGCAGCGCCATCTGGGCCAGTTTCTGCTCGGTCTGGTCGCGCAGCGTCTCCACCACCGCCAGCAGGTTGCCTTCCTCGTCGTAGATGGGGCCGGCATCCACCGCCAGATACAGGCGCTTCTTGACCTGGGGCATGACGCACCAGTTCTCGGCCCTGAGGCCGTTGGTGCAGTCGCTGGGCTCGGTATGGGTGACGTAGAGTTCGTCCATGGCATCGGTGCGACCCAGGACCAGCAGATCGGCCAGGCAGTGGCGCTCCTGATCATAGAAGGCCCGCCAGTGGTCGGAGGTGCCGATCACCTCGTGGGCGGGCACGCCGGTCAGGCGCTCGCAGGCCTTGTTCCAGATGATCACCCGGCGTTCGGCGTTGAGCACGAACGTGGGCACGACAAGATGCTGCATCAGACGCACGGCGAAGACGTGCGCGGATTCCGTATGACGTGAGGTGGGCACCGCTTCCCCCATGTGACGTTCACGGCCGGCCGCTTCTATGGCGGTCCTGGCTACTCCCTTGGGCCCAATCATGCATGGAAGCGACATCTGATTCCACCGCTTCCATCATCAGGGGCGCAATCAGAGCGATTTTAGTGCCCGCCTCCGCCCGCGCTGGGGTGGCGGACCGGTTGCAGCAGGGGCAGCAGCAGCAGTCCCAGGGCGAACACCGCTCCCATCAGCAGCAGCACGTCGCCGAACGCCATGGTCATGGCCTCGCGCCTCGCCAGTTGCGACAGCAGCTTGAGGGCGGCGCGGTCGGCGCCGCTGCCCAGCATGGGGGCGAGGTGGGCCGACAGGCCGTCCAGCATGCCCACCGCCGCTCCCCGTGCCACCGTCAGGGTCTCCGACAGGCGCAGGAGATGGAGATCGAGCCGGTGGGTCAGCGCGGTGTTGATGGCGGCCAGACCGATGGCGCCGCCCAGATTGCGCATCAGGTTGTAGAGGCCGGAGGCGTTCTGCACCTTGTCCTGGGGCAGGTGGCCCAACGCCACGGCGTTGATGGGCACGAAGCAGAACATCAGCGACAGGCCGCGCACCGCCTGGGGCAGGAACATCTCCCAATAACCCCATTCCGAGGTCAGGTGGCTGTTCAGCCACAGCCCGCCGCCGAACAGGGCGAGCCCGGCGCCCAGCATGTAGCGCAGGTCCACGTGACGGGCCAGATTGCCGGCCAGGGGCGCCGACAGGGCCTGGAACGCGCCGGTGACCATCATGGTCAGGCCGATTTCCAGGGCCGAATAGCCGCGCACCCGCCCGAGATAAAGGGGGATGACGTAGACCGAGCCGTAAAGACCGATGCCGATGATGAAGGAATACAGGCAGCCCACCGTGAAATTGCTGTCGGAGAAGGCCCGCAGGTCCACCACCGGATGCTTGGCGGTCAGCTCGCGCCAGACGAAGGTCAAGCCGGCCACGGCCGAGATCAGCGAGACCGCCACGATGCGGCGGTCCTCGAACCAGTCGTCGCCGGGGCCTTCCTCCAGCACGTATTGCAGGGCGCCGAGGAACAGCGCCACCAGGGCGATGCCCGCCATGTCGAAGCCCTTGAGCATGTGCAGCTGGGGCTTGT
The DNA here is from genome assembly GCF_900184795.1 of Magnetospirillum sp. 15-1. Lineage (NCBI taxonomy): Bacteria > Pseudomonadati > Pseudomonadota > Alphaproteobacteria > Rhodospirillales > Rhodospirillaceae > Magnetospirillum > Magnetospirillum sp. 15-1. The sequence goes on from NZ_FXXN01000026.1 coordinate 27,167, forward strand.
CCCGGCGCCCGCAGGTGAAGACCAGACTGGCGACCAGAATGCCGGGGACCACGTTGATCAGGAACAGCCAGTGCCAGCTCCAGGTCTCGGTCAGCCAGCCGCCGAGCGTCGGGCCGATGGTCGGCGCCATGGTGGCCACCAGCCCGATCACCACCGACAGGCTGGCCTGCATGCGCGGCGGAAAGATCATGTAGGTGGTGGCGAACACCGTGGGGATCATGGCGCCGCCCAGGAAGCCCTGGATGGCGCGGAAGGCGATCATGGACTCGATGGACCACGATACGGCGCAGGCGGCGCTGGCCAGGGTGAAGGTGACGCAGGAGGCGAAGAACAGGTAGCGGGTGGACACCACCCGGGCCATCCAGCCCGACAGCGGGATCATCACCACCTCGGCGATCAGGTAGGAGGTCTGGACCCAACTGATCTCCTCGGCCGAGGCCGAGATGCCCGCCTGAATCTGGGCAATGGAGCTGGCGACGATCTGGATGTCCAGGATCGCCATGAACATCCCCACCACCATGGCCAGAAAGCCGATCCAGTCGCGGGGCGTGACCACCCGGTCCTCGGGGCGGCCGGGGGGACTGGGGGGCGGCGTGGTCATTTCCCTTGGTCCCGCGTATCCACCTTCGCCACCACCGACAATCCGGGGCGCAATTGCCCGGCCAGGGGCGAGTCAGGGTCGACCCGGATGCGCACCGGGATGCGCTGCACCACCTTGGTGAAGTTGCCGGTGGCGTTCTCGGGCGGCAGCAGGCTGAACTTGGCGCCCGAGGCCGGGGCGAAGCTGTCCACCGTGCCGCCGATCACCGCGCCGGGAAAGGCGTCGACCTTGATCTCCACCCGGTTGCCCGGCTTCATGCGACCGATCTGGGTTTCCTTGAAATTGGCGTCGATCCACACATCGTGCAGGGGGACCACCGCCAGCAGCGTCTGGCCGGGCCGCACATACTGTCCGTCGCGGACCGCCCGGTTGCCGACCACGCCGTCGACGGGAGAGCGGACGATGGTGGCCTCCAACTCGGTTTCGGCGACGATCAGGGTGGCGCGCGCCTGCTCCAACTGGGCCATGGCGACGCTGCGCTCGGAGGCCAGGACCGCCAGTTGCCGGCGCGATGCCTGCAACTGGGCGCCGGAGCCGGTCAGCCCGGCCTCGGCGCGGGTGGCGTCGGCCTGGGAGATGTCGAAACGCTGGCGGCTGACGTAATCCTCGCGCACCAGACGGCGCGAGCGTTCGTAATCGGCCTTGGCGCGGATCACCTCGGCCCGCGCGGCGGTGATGGAGGCGCCCGACTGGGTGATCACCGCTTCTTGCACCGTCACCTTGTCGTCGATCTGCACCAGTTGGGCCAGACGGGCCTTGACCTGCCCGGAGGCCTCGTCGACGCGGGCGCGGTAATCGCGGTCGTCGATGCGCAGCAGGATGTCGCCCTTGGACACCGGGCGGTTGTCGCGCGCCACCAGGTCCACCACGTGCCCGGCCACCTTGGGGGAGATGGCGGTGATGTCGCCGTCCACATAGGCGTCGTCGGTGGATTCCATCCATCGCCATTCCTGGGACCAGCGGAGCGCGCTCCAGCCTCCGGCGGCGACGACGATCAGGGCGGCGGCAATGGCGATGGGCTTTTTCATGGCAAATCCGAAACTGAACCGTTCAGTTCAATTTATAGCCAGGGAGCGGAAGGGGAGTCAACGATGGAGGATGGCCGGATAGTTGCATAAATGGCAACAGTATCGTTACATATGCGGTGATTGTTGATTCTCCCCGGCCGCCTTATCTCTCTGGCATGTGATGCATTCCACCAGGAGACCCGCCATGACCCTCCATCTTCGCCCCGCCGCCGCCCGTGGTCACGCCGAGCACGGCTGGCTGAGCAGTCGCCACAGCTTTTCCTTCGCCGATTATTTCGACCCCGACCATATGGGCTTCCGGGCGTTGCGGGTGATCAACGAGGACTGGATCGCGCCCGAGACCGGTTTCGGCACCCATCCCCACCGCGACATGGAAATCCTGACCTATGTGATCGCCGGGGCGGTGGAACACAAGGACAGCACCGGCGGCCAGGGCCTTACCCGCCGGGGTGAGATTCAGGTGATGACCGCCGGTACCGGCATCCGCCATTCCGAGATGAACCCGCTGGCCGACCAGACCCTGCACCTGCTGCAAATCTGGATTCTGCCGGAAGCGCCGCGCCTGACCCCCGGCTACAGACAGGCGGTGTTCGACGACGATTCCAAGCGCGACCGGTTGCGTCTGATCGCCTCGCGCGACGGCCATGACGGTTCGCTGGTCATCCATCAGGATGCGGCGATCCTTGCCGGCATCCTCAGTCCCGGACAGAGCCTGAGCCATCCCCTGGCGACCGGCCGGGGGGCCTGGGTTCAGGTGGTGGCCGGCGCCCTGACGGTCAACGGTCAGGTCCTGTCGGCCGGCGACGGGGCGGCCATCGAGAACGAGGCGGCCGTGGTCCTGGCCTCGGAGAACGGTGCCGAGATCGTGCTGTTCGATCTGGCATGACGGCCAAAAACAAAACCCCCGCCGGTCGACCGGCGGGGGTTTGCCTTGGTCCGATCGGACAGCTTAGTGCAGCTTGCCCGGCAGGTCCTTGATGGCGTTGTCGACCAGGGACCCGGTCTGGGCGGCCGACAGGCTTTCGCCGATGACCTTCTGGGCGGCGCCGATGGCGACGTCCACGGCCAGATTCTGAACTTCCTTCACCGCCTGGGCTTCGGCCTGGGCGATACGGTCCATGGCCATCTGCTCGCGGCGCTTCATGGAAACCTCGAGATCCTTGGCCGCCTGCTTGGCGAGGCGTTCGGCCTCGGCCTTGGCGTGGGCGATGATCTCCTCGGCTTCCTTCATGGCGTCACGCTGCTTGCGCTGATAGGTGGCCAGCATTTCCTGGGCCTCCTCGCGCAGCTTGTGGGCCTCGTCCAGGCGGGACTTGATCTTGGCCGAGCGGGCGTCGAGCGCGGCGGCGATGGCGCGCGACACCGGCTTGAAGGCCAGGGCCACCACCAGGATAAAGGCGACGTCCACCCAGAAGTGAGGCTCGGTGTAGAACGCACCGTGGGCGGCGGCGTGGGCGGCATCGGCCGCGTAGGCGACGGAAATCATTTGCCGTGCTCCTTGAGGGCGCTAGCGACGGCGGCCTCGAGCCGGGTATTGTCGGCGGGGCTGCCCACCAGACGGGCGATGGTCGCGCCGGCGACGTCGAGAGCGACGTCACGGACGTTGGCCAGGGCCTTGTTCTTGGCTTCGGCGATGCGGGCCTCGCCGGACTTGATCTGGTCGGCCAGACGGGCGGCGAGTTCGCGGTTGCGAACCTCGGCATCCGCCGCGAGGCGGTCCGAGGCTTCCTTGATCACCGACTGGGCATGGGCGCGGGATTCGGCCAGGGCCTTTTCATAGGCGGCCACGGCGGCCTCGGCTTCGGCCTTCAGCTGAGCGGCCTTGTCGAGGTTGTCGTCGATCTTGCGCTGACGCTCGTCGAGAACGGCACCGATCTTGGGCAGGGCCACCGTCGACATCACGAAGTACAGGGTGACGAAGGTGAGCGCCAGCCAGAACAGCTGCGGCGCGAAGAAGGTGGGATCGAATTGAGGCATCCCAAAGCTCCCAAACGGGGAAGGCCCGAAAAAACTATGCGGAGCGGCCGGTGAACCGCGGCGGGACGCCTTTTCGGCGTCCTGCCGCGGACCCTACCGTTCCGTAAGGAGAGACTCTTCGCTGTTAGGCGAAGAGGACCATCAGAGCGACGACCAGGGCGAACAGCGCAATCGCCTCGGTCACCGCGAAGCCGATCCAGCCGTACAGCTCGACATTGGCCTTGGCGGAGGGGTTGCGGCCCACGGTGGCGATCAGGTTGGCCCAGATGTTGCCCACGCCGATACCCGAACCGATCATGCCGATGGCAGCCAGACCGGCACCGATGAACTTAGCAGCGCTCGCTTCCATTTACTCAACTCCTTCAGGACAAAACGGAACAGAATGAAACTTGAAACACTCACCCGGACGATCCGCCCGGCCATCCCTTAGTGCATGTGGATGGCGTCGTGCAGATAGATGCAGGAGAGGATGGTGAACACATAGGCCTGCAGCAGCGCGATACCGAATTCCAGTACCGTGATGGCCGACAGGAAGGCGAAGGGAACAACGCCCGGGATCAGGTAGAACGCGCCCAGCGACACCACGAAACCGCCCATGACCTTGAGGATGATGTGACCCACGGTCATGTTGGCGAAGAGACGGACGGCGAGGCTGAAGGGGCGCGAGAAGTACGAGATCAGCTCGATGGGGATCAGGATGACCGCCGTCGCGATGGGCGCGCCGTGCGGGAAGAACATGCGCAGGTAATGGGTGCCGTGGCGGGCGAAGCCGATGATGGTCACGCCCACGAACACCACCAGCGCCATGGCGAAGGTGACGATCACGTGGCTGGTGTAGGTGAAGCCGATCACCGGGATCGGCATCATGCCCAGCAGGTTGCCGAACAGCACAAACATGAACAGCGAGAAGATGAAGGGGAAATACTTCCGGCCTTCCTGACCCACGTTGTCGCGCAGCATTCCGGCGATGAATTCGTAGAACACCTCGGCCATGGACTGCCAGCGGCCGGGCACCAGGGCGCGGGACCGGACCGACAGAGTCAGGAACAGGGTGATCAGGCAGATGGACAGCACCATCATGGCAGAGGAATTGGTGAACGAAATGTCCACGCTCCCTACCTTGAGCGGAACCAACGGCTGGATCTTGAACTGCTCGATCGGATTAGCCACCGCATTGCCTCTCTTAATGGTCCTTCGCCGGGTCTTCCCCGGCACCCTCGGCTCTCCGCTGCGCCTGGCCCAGGCCCACCGTCTCGTCCATGCCGCGCATAAGGCGGTACACGTTCATGACGCCGGCCGCTCCGCCAAGGAGCAGGAAAACCACCATCAGCCAGGGGGCGGTCTTCAGCCAGGCGTCCAACGCCCAACCGATGCCGGTCCCCACCAGCACGCTCGTCACCAATTCGACACCGACGCGCATTCCCAGTCCCATCCCGGAAGGCGTTCCACGCTGTTCCGGTCCGCGACCTGAATCCTCTTCCTCCCGAGCGCGCGCAACGCGCAGACGGGCGTCGAGGTCATCGAAAGACGGGGGAGTCTCGCGGTCAGCCATAGGGTCGGTCCTCGATTTCCCCCTTCTGGCCCTTTGGTGCCAAAAGCGCGGGCACCATAAGGTCTGGCCCCACCCGTGTCAAGGACTCAAACCGGCAGGGGGCATCGGTCGATTTGCATTGTGAAATCAGGGGGTTTGGCGTGTCGCACTTCGCCGGATGCTGCGATGCGGCAAGATTCTTCCCACCCGAGGGGGTGGCGTCAGGGCGATGGCGTCGGCGAGTCCGCGTCTTCCGCGAGGACGGCGGACAGCAGACGGATCAGATCGGGCAGGAAGAGGGTGATGGTGTCGTAGATGATGCGGGGGTCCGCACCGTCGTAATTGTGGGCCAGCACATTGCGCATTCCGATGATTCGGCGCCAGGGGACGAGTGGATAACGCTCATGTAGGCTCACGGGGATGCGCCTCGCCGCCTCGCCGATAATTTCCAGGGCGCGGGCGGTGGCGAACTGGGTTCGAAGGTCGGCCTTGAACCGGTCCCAGTCCATGCCCTCGATGAACGACGCCGCCGTTCGGGCATGGTCGAGCATATCGACGAAGAAATCGTCGAACTCCCGGGTCACAGCGTGCGAACCTCGGCCAGGATGGTCCTGCCGATGCGAGGCTTCAGGGTCTTCTTGTTGGCCAGTTCCACCCGCAGCCCCAGGGCATCGGAGAGTTCCATCTGGAGCCCGACGTAATCCAGCAGGGTGGTGCCCTCGTCAAACTCCACCAGGACATCCAGGTCGCTGTCCTCGTGCTGTTCGCCCCGGACGTAGGAACCGAACACTCCCATCTCCCTGAGATGATAGCGTTGCCTGAGGTCAGGTTGCATGGCCCGAAGCTGGCCGATGATGTCGTCGATGGTTCGCATGCGCGTCACCCGGTGGTCACCCGCCCGATTATAGGCCGTACCGGGGTACGCCGCCAGCCTTACACCACCTTGTCCCTGAGCGCCTCGGCCTGGGCGAGGTCGACGGAAACCAGTTGCGAGACGCCGCGCTCGGCCATGGTCACGCCGTACAGGCGGTCCATGCGGGCCATGGTCATGCGGTGATGGGTGACGATCAGGAAACGGGTCCTGGTCACCCCGGCGATGCCTTCCACCAGGGAGCAGAAACGGTCGACGTTGGCGTCGTCCAGCGGCGCGTCCACCTCGTCCAGCACGCAGATGGGAGCCGGATTGGTCATGAACACCGCGAACAGCAGGGCCAGCGCGGTCAGCGCCTGCTCGCCACCCGACAGCAGCGAAAGCTGCTGCAGCCTTTTGCCCGGCGGGCTGGCCATGATCTCCAGGCCGGCTTCCAGGGGATCGGCGGATTCGGTCAGCGCCAGATGGGCGCGGCCGCCGCCGAACAGTTTGACGAACAGATCGCGGAAATGGTGGTCCACCTCCTGGAAGCTGGCCAGCAGGCGTTCGCGTCCCTCGCGGTTGAGGTCGCCGATGGCGTGGCGCAGCTTGGCGATGGCGGCCAGCAGGTCGTCCTTTTCCGCCACCATGCCGCCGATGCGGGTCTCCAGTTCCTCCACCTCCTGCTCGGCGCGCAGGTTGACGGGGCCCATGTTGTCGCGCTCGCGGCTCAGACGATCCAGCTTGCGCTGGAGTTCCTCGGGGTCGGGGCGCTCCTCCTCCACCAGACCGGCCACCTCGCGCAGTTGCTCCGGCGTCATGTCCAGGCGTTCGCCGATGCGCACCGCCACGGCGCGGCAAGCCTGATCGGCGGCGGAGACGGCGGCCTCGCGGCGGATACGCTCCTCGCGGGCGTTGGCCAGCAGGGCCTCGGCTTCCCGCATGCGGCGATCGGCCTCGCCCAGACGCTGCTCGGCGGCGATCAGGGCATCGGCGGCGGCCTTGCGCGCCGCCTCGGCCGCTTCCAGGCGCTCGAACAGTTCGGTCCGGCGCTTGGCGATGGTGTCGGGCAGGCTGGCGAGCCGCTCGATCTCGAGAGCGATCTCCTCGCGGCGCTCGGCCAGTTCCTCCACATGGGCCTTAGCGGCTTCGGCGCGGCTGCGCCACGACCTGGCGTCGCCGTCCAGGGCGTCCAGGCGGCGGCGGCGCTCGGCGCCTTCCCGCGCCACGCCGTCCAGGGCGGAGCGGGCCTCCACCAGGATGGAGCGGCGCTCGGCCAGGGTGGCGCGCAGCAGGTTGACCTTGTCGCGGCCGTCGCTGGATTCGGGAAAGGCGGCGACGGCATCCCGCGCCTCGGCCAGTTCGGCCTCGGCCTGGGCGTTGTCGGCGCTGGCATCGCTCCAGGCCTGGGTGGCGGCGGCCATGCGGGTCTCGAAGGCGGCGAAGCGTTGCGACAGTCTGGCGTGGGACTCGCGGGCCTTGGCGGCCTCGGCCTCGGCCTGCTTCACTGCGTCCTTGGCGCGGCGTTCGGCCTCGGCGGCCCCGTCCACCTCGCGGGTGGCGGTCTCCACCTTTTCCTCGGCCTCCTCCACCCCGATGGCGGCATCATCCAGGGCGGCTTCAAGCTCGCGCAGGCGGTTGCGCTGGGCGAGGCGCAGCGCCATGGGCGAGGGCGCACCGGCGCGGGCCACATAGCCGTCCCAGCGCCACAGGTCGCCCTCGGGGGTGACCAGACGCTGTCCCACCGCCAGCGACGGACGCAGCCTTTCGCCGCTGGCGGCATCCTTGATCACCCCCACCTGGGTGAGGCGCCGCGCCAACTGGGCGGGAGCGGCCACGAAGCGGGACAGGGGCTCGGCCCCTTCGGGCAGGGACGGGGGATGGTCGAGCGGTCCCAGATCCTCCCAATGCAGCGGTGCCGCCGGGTCGAGGGGGGCGGAGAGGTCTTCGCCCAGGGCGGCGGCCAGGGCGGGCTCGAAGCCGGTTCGCGCCGAGACGTCGTCAAGCACCGGGCGGTGGTCGCCAGCCTTGCCCTGGGCCAGCACCTGGCGCAATCCGTCGGCCTCGGCCTGCAGGCGGGACTTGGCGGCGTTGGCGGCCTGGAAGGCGTCGCGGGCGGATTCGCGCGCCGCCAGGGCTTCCACCCGGCGTCGGTCGGCGGCTTCGGCCTGCTCCCTGGATTCCTCCAGGAATTCCAGCGTCTCCTCCAGCTCCATCTCCAGGGCGGTGAGGTCGGAGCGGTCGATGCTCTCGCCCTCCAGCTCGGCCTTCTGGCGCTCGGCCTGGGCGAGGCGCTCGGCCAGGCGGGCGAGGCGGGTCTCGCTTTCCGACAGACGGCGCAGGGCGCTGGCGCGCTCGGCGTCGGCGGCGGCCACCTCTTCCATCAGGGCGGACAATTCCTGTTCGACGGCCACCACCGCCTCGGCGGCCAGATCCACCGCCTCCTCGGCGCGCAGCTTGGCTTCGGCCTCGCCCTCGCCGGCCTCGGCCAGCAGGGCGCGCTCCTCCTCCAGCCGGGCCAGGGCCCCGGAGGCGTCGGCGGCGCGGGCGTGCTCGCGCTGCAGATCGGCGCCGGCCTGCTCCAGCCGGCGCTCCAGATCGCGGCGCAGCTCGGCGAGGCGGCCTTCCTCGGCCTCCAACTGCTCGCGCTCGGCCATGGCCTTTTGCAGCAGGGCGGCGGCCTCGGCGTCGGCGCGGCGCAGATCGGGCAGGCCGGCGGCGGTCTCCGCCTGGAAGGCCGAGGCGGCGGCGGCATGGCCTGTGGCCTCCTCCACCTTCATCTCGGATTCGCGGAAGGCCGAGCGGGCGGCATCCACGGCGACCAGGGCCTCCAGCCAGCCGAGATACAGCACCTGGGCCTCGATGCGGCGGATCTGCTCGGACAGGGTGCGATAGCGGTTGGCCTGGCGCGCCTGCTTCTGCAGCGACTTCAACTGCTCGTCCAGGGTGGCGAGCACGTCGTCGAGGCGCGACAGGTTCAGTTCGGCGTTCTTCAGACGCAGCTCGGCCTCGTGCCGGCGGGAGTAGAGGCCGGAAATGCCCGCCGCCTCTTCCAGCAGCGAGCGGCGGTCGGCGGGCTTGGCGTTGATCAGGGTGCCGACCCGGCCCTGGCTGACCAGTCCCGACGAACGCGCCCCGGTGGCCGCGTCGGCGAACAGCAACTGCACGTCGCGGGCCCGGATGTCGGCGCCGTTGATGCGGTAGTTGGAACCGCTGCCCCGCTCGATGCGGCGCATCACCTCGATCTCGTCGCGGTCGAACTGGGGCGGCGCGGTCCGCGCCGTGTTGTCGAGGCCCAGCATCACCTCGGCCACGTTGCGGGCCGGGCGGCCCGACGTGCCGCCGAAGATGACGTCGTCCATCTCGCCGCCGCGCATCTGCCGGGCCGAGGTCTCGCCCATGACCCAGCGCAGCGCTTCGATGAGATTGGACTTGCCGCAGCCGTTGGGGCCGACCACGCCGGTCATGCCGGGCTCGATCAGGAGCTCCGCCGGATCGACGAAGGACTTGAAGCCCGACAGACGCAGCTTGGTGAACTGGATCACCCGTGAAACCCCTCTGGGTGAATGACGGAACGATGCGGCGACTTGATTTGTTACCGCCCCTCAGGCGCCGGGCGGGGCGCCCGAGGCGCCCCTTGGCTTCCGCGGCATAAGCCGCGCGGCGCCTTGCGCCTAACCCACGTCAATCATGACATGGGTTATTTGGACGCGGCCTTCAGCGCCTTGTCCAACTCGTCGTAGGGAATGGCGCCGGGGATCAGCTTGCCGGCGACGATCAGGGTGGGGGTGCTTTCCACCCCCAGCTTCTCGTTGCCTTCCTTGGCGCGCTCGTTGATGGCGTTGGCCAGGTCCTGGCGCTTCAGGCAGTCGTCCACCTTGTCCTCGCCCATGCCCGCCAGCTTGGCCAGCTTCTTCAGCTCGACCAGCGGGTTCTGCGAGTTCATCCACTTCTCCTGCTGCTCCATGATCAGGGCCAGCAGGCCGAAATAGCGGTCGGGGCCGGCGCAATGGGCGATCATCGAGGCGCCCACCGACAGGCCGCGCGGCCCCGTGGGGAAGTCGCGATAGATCAGCTTGGCCTTGCCGGTCTCGATCCACTCGGACTTGAACTTGGGCAGGGTGGTCTTGTGGAAGGTGGCGCAGTGCGGGCAGGTGGTCGAGGCATACTCGATCACCGTGATGGGGGCGTCGGGCTTACCCAGGACCTGGTCGATGGGATAGCTGAGGTCGGCGGCGACGGCGGTCTGGGTCACCAGGAACAGTGCGGCGACGGCACCGAGCAGACGAATGAGCGGCTTCACCTTGAGGTCCCTCCGGGAAACGGAAATCCGGGCGGGATATTAGGAGGTGAACCGCCCGCGCACAAGGAGTAGGGACTCATTTCGGGGGCGGGGCCTATGTGGGTCCGCTCCGCCCGGCGATTGCGGGGGCGTTGGCATATAGGCCCAAGGGGCCGCGCGGCTTATGCCGCGGGAGCCAAGGACCGCGGAGGCGGTCCGCCCGGCGATTGAGGGGCCACTGATAAATTGAGGGGCTACTAATAAGAAGACGGCGCCGCCGGTTGCGGAGCGGCCTGGACGGGCGGCGGCGCTTCGGCCGGTGCCTCGGACTCGTCGGGGACGCGGCCCCACAGGAACAGGATCAGCATCAGTGCCGCGACCACGGAGACGGTTACCGCGAAATAGCGGATCAGCCCGTAATCGCGGGTCATCTCGGCGAGATCCTGAAACGCATTCATCGGGGCACCCTTCGCGGCGCTCGGTGTTCCACCGACAGTATAGGGGAAGCCCTTAGGATTTGGTTAGCCCTATCGTCCGGCCAGCCGGCGGCCCAGGCGTTCGAGCACCTCGCGCAGTTCCGGGTCTTCCACCTGGGCCAGCCGGTCGCCGGCCGGCAGCGGGGCGTCCGGCTGCGGCGGGGCGGCTGGGGCGGGTTTGGCCTTGGTGGTGGATTCGGGCAGCGGCCCCTGGCGCAGTTTCAGGCGCGCCACCGCCTTCCAGCCGAAATAGCCGTTGATGCGTTCGAGGATCAGCGGCTCCAGGTGCTGCATCTCCAGGGCGAAGGCCCCGGAATCCACCTTGACCACCAAGGTGCCCTCGGTGCGTTCCTTGGGGGGGAACTTGATGCTGAGCGGCAGGGTGTGGCTGGCCACCGCCGAGCCGACGATGGCCGGCCAGTCCACCACCAGGGCGCCACCGGCAAAGCCGTGGCGGCCGAAGACCGGCCGCGTCACCCGGTCGCTGGGCACGGCGATGGAGACCAGCCCGAAGGTGCGGCGCTCGTCGGAAGGTTTGGTCTCGGGCTTGGTCTTGCGGTCGGCCATTCGCCGAGCATACCCCAGGGGCGGGATTTGCACTATGGTCGGGGCATGCGCTCCGAAGACCTCGCCCCGATCCTGCTCGCCTGGTACGACCGCGACCGCCGCGTCCTGCCGTGGCGCTTCGCTCCCGGCGCGGCGGCCGATCCCTATCACGTCTGGCTGTCCGAGGTGATGCTGCAGCAGACCACGGTGGCGGCGGTGATTCCCTATTTCCTGGCCTTCACCAGCCGCTGGCCCCGGGTCGAGGATCTGGCCGCCGCGCCGGTGGACGACGTGATGGCCGCCTGGGCCGGGTTGGGCTATTACGCCAGGGCGCGCAATCTGCACGCCTGCGCCAAGGTGGTGGCCGAGTGGCGGGGCGGGCGCTTTCCCGACGACGAGGCCGGCTTGCGGCAATTACCGGGAATCGGCGAGTACACCGCCGCCGCCATAGCCGCCATCGCCTTCGGCCGCCGGGCGGTGGTGGTGGACGGCAATGTGGAGCGGGTGATGGCCCGGCTGTTCGCCGTCTCCGAGCCGCTGCCCGCCGCCAAGCCGCGTCTCAAGGAACTGGCGGCGACCCTCACTCCGGACAGCCGGGCCGGCGATTACGCCCAGGCGGTGATGGATTTGGGCGCCACCATCTGTTCGCCCAAGAGCCCGGCCTGCGGCCTGTGTCCCTGGCGGCCCGCCTGCCGTGCCCAGGCAGGGGGCATCGCCGAGACCCTGCCGGCCAAGGTGGCGAAGGCCGAGCGCCCGACCCGGCGGGGCATGGCCTTCTGGCTGACCGCCCCCGATGGTTCGGTGCTGCTGCGCCGCCGCCCGCCCAAGGGCCTGCTGGGCGGCATGATGGAAATTCCCTCCACCGAATGGCGCGAGGCGGGGTGGAGTCTGGACGAAGCCGCGCCTTCGTCGCCGCTGGTGCCCAAATCCTGGCGGCTGCTGCCCGGCGTGGTGCCCCACACCTTCACCCATTTCCACCTGGAACTGGTGGTGGCGGCCGGACGCACCTCTGCCCAGGCGGCGGTCCGTGGTGTATGGTGTCCGCTGGACCGGCTGGAGGAACAGGCGCTGCCTACCCTGATGCGCAAGGTGGTGCGGCATGCCCTGGCCAAGGCTTATTGAACCGGATGGAGAAATGATGCGCCCGTTCGTCCTGCTTGCCGCCCTGTCGCTGGCCGTGGCCGCCCTTCCCGCATCCGCCCAGATGCGCCAGCAGGGCCGCCCGGCCCAGGAGCCCCAGGCCTCCAAAAGCAGTGAACTGACCGAACGGCTGCTGCTGAAGCCGCCGGCCGGCTGGCAGGAAGCGGGCACCGCCCGTGGACAGAATGCGCTGACCACCCAATTGTTCCCGCCCGGCCAGAATGCCGAGAGATGGAACGAGATGCTGTCCATCCAGGTGATGGGCGATGCCCGCGCCGACGCGCGCGAGCACATCCAGCGGATCGTCGAGGCCAGCCGCACCAGCTGCGAGGCCTCCGGTCCCAGTCCGGTAACGGAAGGGATGTCCAACGGCTATCCCGTCTCGACCCTGACGGTGACCTGCACCAAGGGCCGCCAGAGCGGCCTGGGCGGGCTGGTGGCGGTCAAGGCCATCCGAGGTGTCCAGGCGCTTTACGTGGTCCAGCGCATCTGGCGCGGCGAGCCCTTCGAGCGCAATTCCGCCGCGCCGGTTTCGCCCGAGATGCTGAAGGAATGGTCCGATTTCCTGCGTGGCGTGGCGGTCTGCGACGAGGCCGATCCGCAGCGTCATCCCTGCCCGAAGTAAGGCCCGGAACGCCGCCGGCTTATTTGCAGATGGTGATGCCCGGCCCGGCTTCGGCGCAGATCAGCTTGCGGTTGCCGAAGCGGGCCACCGACAGGCCGTCCATCTTCTGGATGATCAGCTTCTGCTCGCCGATCAGGCCCATCATGTTGCCCTGGCTATCCCGGGTGATGGCCATGGGTCGCCCGGCCAGCCTGGAATAGGCCACGCCCTCGCCGCCCTTGAGGATCACCGTCTCGCCGGCATCGGTGCATGACAGGGTCTCGCCCTGGGTGATGCAGACACCGGCCTGGGCGGCCCAGGGCAACAGGAGTACCGCCGCCAAGGCGGCCGAACGTATCTTCAATGCAGTTCCGCCCGGATCTTCTGGCGCAGCACGTCGATGGGCAGGTAGTCCTCGCCCGCCGCCTGGAAGTGCCAGTAGGTCCAGCCGTTGCAGGCCGGGGCGCCCTGGACCAGGGCACCCACCTTGTGGATGGAACCGCGATGGTCGTCGGTGATCAGGGTGCCGTCGGCCCGCACCTTGGCCACCTTGTCGCGCCGCGTGCCGCCGAACAGCAGGTCGCCGGCGGTCAGCAGGCCGCGCTCCAGCACGGTGCCGAACGGCACGCGCGGCTCGGCGCGCTTGGACGGCGTCATCAGCAGGGTCGGATCGGCCACCGGGATCACCTTGGCGATGCGTTCCTTGGCGGCGGCGATGTAGTCGGGATCACGCTCGCAGCCGATGAACTGGCGGCCCAGCTTCTTGGCCACGGCGCCGGTGGTGCCGGTGCCGAAGAAGGGGTCCAGAACCACGTCGCCCGGCTTGGTCGAGGCCATGATGACGCGGTAGAGCAGGGATTCCGGCTTCTGGGTCGGGTGGGTCTTGCGCCCGGCCTTGCGCAGGCGCTCGGCCCCGGTGCACAGCGGCAGGGTCCAGTCGCTGCGCATCTGCAGATCGTCGTTCAGCGCCTTCATGGAATCGTAGTTGAAGGTGTAGCGCGAATCCGACGACTTGGCGCACCAGATCATGGTCTCGTGGGCATTGGTGAAGCGGGTGCCCTTGAAGTTGGGCATGGGGTTGGACTTGCGCCAGACGATGTCGTTCAGCATCCAGAACCCCAGGTCCTGCAGGATGGAGCCCACCCGGAAGATGTTGTGGTAGCTGCCGATCACCCACAGGCCGCCGTCGTCCTTCAGCACCCGGCGCGCCGCCTTCAGCCATTCGCGCGTGAAGGCGTCATAGGCGGCGAAGTCGGAGAAGCGGTCCCAATCCTCGTCGACGCCTTCCACCTTGGAATTGTTGGGGCGCAGCAACTCGCCGCCCAGTTGCAGGTTGTAGGGCGGATCGGCGAAGACCAGATCCACCGAACCGGCGGGCAGGGAGTTCATCATGGCGATGCAATCGCCGGCGAGAATGGTGTTAAGGGGCAGGGTCATGGCGGACCGATTCAAATGAGTTGGACGACTCAATTTGAGTCAAACATGAGAGTCCGTCAAGAACCTGTTGGAATCTAATGATTCATTGCCATAGGTAGTGGGTTATCCACAGGTTAGAACAGCACATGTTGGGCCACGGGGGCGAAGGAGCGGCGGTGATGGGGGGTGGGACCCAGGCGTTTCAGGGCCGCCAGATGCTCTGCGGTGCCGTAACCGGCGTTCCTTTCCCAGCCGAATTCCGGGTGGGAACGGGCCAGTTCCGCCATCAGCGCGTCGCGCCTGACCTTGGCCACCACCGAGGCGGCGGCGATGGACAGCGAGATGCCGTCGCCGCCCACCACGCAACGTACCGGGCAGGGCAGTTTCGGCGGGCGGTTGCCGTCCACCAAGGCGTGGGCGCATTCCCGCCCCAGGGCGTCGTAGGCGCGGCGCATGGCCAGGAAGGTGGCCTGCAGGATGTTGAGGCGGTCGATCTCCTCCACCGAGGCCTCGCCGAAGCCGATGATTGCCGTGGCGGGCACCAGTTCGGCCAGTTCTTCCCGCAGGCGCTTGGACAGCTTCTTGGAATCGTCCAGCTTGTCCAGCAACGCCCGGGGCAGGCGGGCGGGATCGAGGATCACTGCGGCGGTCACCACCGGCCCGGCCAGGGGGCCACGGCCCACCTCGTCGATGCCGCAGACCATGCCGCCGATCTCGGATTCCAGGGTCAGATCCGGCATGGGCGTCTCCTGTCGTGGTCGGGACGCGCACCATGGCACGGCGCCGCTCGCCGGGAAACGGTGTCATGCGCGACGGGCGTCATAAACCCCCGGCGATCCGTTCGCGCAGGCGGGGAACCGCCCAGTCGAGGAAGGCACGGACGCGGGGCGGGAGCAGGCGCGTGCCGGGATACAGCAGGCTGACCGGCACGGGCGGGCATTCGAACCCGGCCAGGACGCGCTCCAGGCGGCCCTCGGTCAGCGCGTCGCCCACCTGATAACCGAGGAACATGCCGCATCCGAGACCCTGGACGCAGGCGGCGATGGCGGCATCCACCTGATTGGTCGCCACGACGCCGTCGATGGCGACGCGGACCGTCTTGCCGGCGTCGGAGAACTCCCACTCCGCCGATGGCGGCAGGCCATGGAACCGGATACAGCGGTGCCCCGCCAGATCCGCCGGGCGATGCGGGCGGCCGGCATGGGCGAGATAGTCCGGGCTGGCGCAGACGACCCGCCGGGTGCGGCCGAGGGTGGCCGCCACCAGGGAGGAATCCGCCAGAGGCCCGATGCGGATCGCCGCGTCCATTCCTTCCTCCAGGAGGTCGACCACCCGGTCCAGCAGCAGCAACTCGATGCGCATGGAGGGATGGCTGGCCAGGAAGGCGGCAACCACCGGGGCGACATGCAGCCGTCCGAACATCACCGGCGCGGTGAGTCGTAGCGTTCCCGTCGGTTCGCGCTGCCGCGCCGACAGGGCCGCCTCCGCTTCCTCCAGTTCCGCCAGGATGTGCCGGCAGCGGATGAAATAGTCGCGTCCCTCGTCGGTGAGCGCCATGCGCCGGGTGGTGCGGTTGAGCAGGCGGATGCCCAACTGGGCTTCCAGTTTCGACAAGCTCCGCACCACCGAGGTCAGCGACGTGCCGGCATGCTCGGCCGCCGCCGTCAGGCTGCCGGTCTCGACGATGTCGACGAAGGTGCTCATGGCGCGAAACTTATCCATGGGGAGAGGATTGCGCCTCCATACGCAGTAGTAAATTGCACTTAGGTCTATTTATTGCCATCAGCGGAGGAATGATCATGGGCGGACAAGTCAGGCGCGAGGTGGATGATGATCGGTGACGGCGATGTTCTGCATGACGGAGAGGTGGAGGCCCAGCGACGGTTCGGCGCCGAGGCCGCCGGACGGGCCATGAGCCGGATCATCCGGGACCGCCTGTCGCCGGCCCAGGCGGCGTTCATCGAGGCCCAGCCGTTCTTCTTCATCGCCACCGCCAACCATCGCGGCGAGTGCGATTGCAGCTTTCGCGGCCGCCAGCACCGGCCGCCGGGAGAGCCCGACCCCGCCCTCATCGTCCTGGACGAAAGAACCCTGGTGTTTCCCGATTATGCCGGGAACAACCTCTTCAACTCCCTCGGCAACATCCTGACCAACCCGAGCATCGGGATGCTGTTCGTGGATTTCCGGACGGGGGCACGGGCCAGGGTCAACGGTCACGCCGAAATCATCGAGGATCGCGCGGCGTTCCGGCACGTCTGGCCGGATGCCGAAAGCTATGTGCGGGTCGTCGTCGAGCAGGCCTTTCCCAATTGCCGCCAGCGGGTGCCGCTGATGGCGATGGTATCCTGAGGGCGGGCCATTGCACCGGCTGGCGCAGGAGTCACTTGCCATCAGGTCTCTTTTTCCGGCGGTGCAGGCCCGCCACCATGTCCCGGCAACCTGAACCCACCAACGGAAGGATCGAACCCATGAAACTGTATGACCTGGAATTGTCGGGGAATTGCTACAAGGTCAGGCTGTTCGCGGCCCTGGCCCGGATTCCCCTCGACGTCGTGCCGGTGGATTTCCTGGGGGGAGAGCACAAGCGTCCTCCGCTGAGCGATCTCAATCCCTGGGGGGAAATCCCCGTCCTGGTGGACGGCGACGTGGTGCTGCGCGATTCGCACGCCATCCTGGTCTATCTCGCCTCCCGTCACGGCGGCGCGGCCTGGCTGCCCGGCGATCCCGCCGGCCTCGCCGAGGTGGTGCAGTGGCTGTCCACCGCCGCCAACGAGGTCCAGAACGGCCCGTGCGCGGCGCGGCTGGTGGACAAATTCGGCTACGGCCTCGACAAGGCCGAGACCATCAGGCGGTCCTTGCGCATCCTGCCGTTGATCGACGCCCATCTCGCCGCCAGCGCATGGCTGGCCGCCGGTCGGCCCACCATCGCCGATTGCGCGGTGTTTCCCTACGTGGCGCTGGCCCCGGAGGGCGGCGTTTCCCTCGAGCCTTACGGCAACATCCGCAGCTGGATCGCCCGCGTCAAGGCGCTGCCCAATTTTCTGCCCATGCCGGGCGTCTGAAGTCTCAGAGGCCGGCGCCGGGGCCGGCGTTGAGGTCGTCCCTCCAGCTTCCCCGGCGGGCCAGCATCTTGGCCCGTCGGGCGGTGCGGGCCACGGCGCGGGCCTCGTCGCCATAGAGCCGCGAGACCAGATCGCGGAACGAGTGGACGTGCACCGCCGCCACCCGGTGCATGCGGCGCATGGTGAACAGCCAGAACGGCGACAGCACCAGGGACAGCACGGTGACGGCCACCACCAGCTTGGTCTCCTGGGCGCTGATCAGCTTGACCGCCTTGCCGGTCTCGGCCAGCAGGAACGAGAACTCGCCGATCTGGGCCAGGGCGACGCCGGCCAGGAAGGCGCTGGGCCAGTCCTGGCGCGCCAGACGCAATGCCGTGACGTTGAGCGCGGTCTTGAACAGGGTGACCATGGCCAGCAGGGTCAGCACGGTGCCCAGATTCTTCCAGATGAACTTGAAATCGAGCAGCAGCCCGATGGACAGGAAGAACACCATCAGCAGCACGCTGCCGATGGGCTGGGCGCGCTTCAGCAGCACGTCGCGCTGGGCGGAATTGCCCAGCACCACGCCGCCCAGGAAGGCACCGTAGGCCGGCGACAGGTCCAGCACGCCCGAGACCGCCGCGGTGCCGAAGCACCAGGCCAGGGCCGACAGGGTGGCGAGATCGGAATCCTTGGTCAGCCGCGCGGTCAGCGGCAGATCGACGCGGCGCTTGGACATCCACCAGAACAGCAGGGCCAGGAACAGCATGGACAGGACCACGCGGGCCATGTCGGCGGGCAGCAGCGCCTTGGTCTCGAAGGATTCCAGCACCAGCATCATGGGCACCACCGCCATGTCCTGGGCGATCAGGATGCCGAGAGTGGTGCGTCCCACCGGGGTGTCCAGCTCGTTGGAGCTTTCCAGCACCTTGATCACCACGGCGGTGGACGAGATGGCCACGGCGCAGCCCAGCACCATGGACAGGCCCAGGCTCCAGCCCAGCACGTGGCGCAGCAGCAAGGCGGTACCCACGCTGCCGGCGATCTGCAGAAGGGTGGTGAACACCGCCGTCTTCCACACCCCGAGGAAGCGCGAGATGTCCAGCTTCATGCCGATGACGAACAGCAGCATCAGCACGCCGAACTCGGCGAGCGTCGCCACGGCGTCGCGGTTGCTGACCAGCCCGAAGCCGCTGGGACCCAGCACCACGCCGGCCAGGATGTAGCCGACGATGGCCGGTTGCTTCAGGCGCGTCATCAGCCCGCCGCACAGCACGGCGGCCAGGGCGACGATGGCGGCGTAGGTCAGTTCCGGATGATGCAGGTCCATGAGGCCGGTCTTAGCATGTTCACCCGCCCGGGTCTAAAGGCAGCTTGTGGCAAGAGTGAGGCGAAGAATAAGATCATTATCTTGATCTTGATTATCGGTAGCGATACTCTTAGATTAAGATCGCAATCATGATCTTGTGAGGCGAGTGATGCTGCGAGTGCCGGAAGCCGAGATTCTACGTCGCCTGACGTTTGAGAATCCGTGGTGGAGCGATCTGGGCATTCTCGATCAACTGCTGGAGAAGATGCGGCAGCGGTCGTACCTCGAGCCGTTCTTCGAACTGATGACCAACCGGGGCGTGCGCCGGGCCGTGGTCCTGATGGGGCCACGCCGGGTGGGTAAGACGGTAATGCTGCGGCAATGTATCCGGCGGCTGATCCATGAAAAGGATGTGGCGCCGGAGCGTATTCTGTTCGTCTCGCTGGAGAACCCCATCTACCGGGGTATCTACCTCAGCCGGATTCTCGAGTCCTTCATGGAAGACCGGGGCTATGACCGGTTTGCCGACTTCTACGTGGTGTTCGACGAAATCCAGTACGTGGAGGAGTGGGAGGCCTATCTCAAGGTGATGGTCGATGACTACCCCAATATCCGCTTCGTGGTGTCGGGCTCTGCCGCTGCCGCGTTGCGGATGAAGAGCCGAGAATCGGGGGCGGGGCGTTTCACCGATTTTCTGTTGCCGCCCCTGCTATTCGCCGAGTTCCTGGACTTCATCGGAGCTGACGCCAATGCCGAGATCAATCTCCTCAACCGGCATTTTATCGACTATCTCAATTTTGGCGGTTTTCCCGAAGCCATTCTCGACCCGGATATTCGTGCCGACCTGCCACGCTTCATTGCTTCGGACATTCTTGAAAAGGCACTGCAGCGCGATCTGCCCAGTCTGTACGGTATCGACAATCCTAACGAACTGTCCCGTTTCTTTGCTGCCCTGGTCTACAACACCGGCCAGGAACTGAGCATTGGGGAGCTTTCCAAGGAAACCAATATCCCCAAGAACACACTGTACAAATTTTTTACCTTTCTGGAGGCGGCCTTCCTGATCCATCGGCTTTACCGGGTGGACGAATTCGGCCGGCGACCCAAGCGGGATACGGGATTCAAAGCCTATATCACCAATCCTTGCCTGCGCACAGCCATGTACGGGCCAGTGGGGCCGGACGATGAGATCATGGGGGCCATGGCCGAGACGGCCCTGGTGGCGCAGGTGGTTCACTCCTCCGTGATAGATAAATTCTTTTTTGCGAAATGGGATAAAAGGGAGGTTGATCTCGTTGCCGTTCATGGAAGCGGCGATGTATTTCTGGCGGCTGAGGTGAAATGGAGTGACAGAATTGAGCGTGACCATTCTGGGGCTCGGCATCTTATATCTTTTGCCAAAAAGCACTCAATTGCTAGGGTTATGATGACATCGCGGTCGCTGACAGGCGCTTTTGAAACGTCTAGCGTTAAGGTGATATATGTTCCTGTTGCTAAACACTGTTTGATTGCTGGGACAGTATACGCTCTCTCAGAACTTGCTGAGGGCCGCCATCCCCGTCGCCTTCTGCCGGATGGACTCGACCAGGAATAGGGATGCGTGAAGGGACGAATCCCTTCGCCTATTCACCTCCAACTCGTCCTCCTACACCTGCCCGATGGGCGGCAGGGTGATGGAGAAGCGCGAGCCTTCGCCGGGGGTGGACTGGACCCAGATACGGCCGCCGTGGTGCTCGACGATCTTCTTGCAGATGGCGAGGCCGATGCCGGTGCCTTCGAACTCGCCGCGCCGGTGCAGGCGCTGGAAGATCAGGAAGACGCGCTCGTAGTACTTGGGGTCGATGCCGATGCCGTTGTCGGCGACGGTGATGATCCATTCCTTGCCGGCGTTCTCGGCCTCGATGGTGATCACCGGCTTGCGCTCGGGATCGCGGTATTTGATGGCGTTGCCGATCAGATTCTGGAACAGCCGCATCAGTTCCTCGCCGTCGCCCAGCACGGTGGGCAGGATGGAGGGCGGCGTGGACATCTCGGCGCCGCTTTCCTCGATCTTCAGCGAGAGGGCCGCCAACGCCCGCTCCACCACGGGGCCGAGGGCCACCGGCAGCATGGGCCGGGTGATGCGGCCGATGCGGGAATATTCCAGCAGGTCGAGGATCAGGCGGTCCATGCGCGCCGCCCCGTCCTTGGCGAAGGCGATGAACTCGCGGGCGTCGTCGTCCAGCCTGTCGTTGTAGCGCCGGGCCAGCAGGTCCACGTAGGACGAGACCATGCGCAATGGCTCGCGCAGATCGTGGCTGGCCACATAGGCGAACTGTTCCAGTTCGGTGTTGGAGCGTTCCAACTCCTCCGCCTTGTCGAGCAGGGCCTGCTCGGCGCGGCGCTGGTCGGTGATATCCCTGATGGTGCCGACCATGCGGATGGGGCGGCCGCCGGCGTCGTGCTCGATCTTGCCCAGGCCGGCGACCCAGCGCTGGGCGCCGTCGCCGTGGCGGACGATGGCGTAGGACTTGTCGAAATCATGGGCGCCGGACTGGATTTCGGCCAGATAGGCGGCCATTTCCGCCCTCATGGCGGGGGCGATCAGATCAAGCCAGCCCTGGCCGCTGCGCGGGTAGTCGGGGCCGATGCCGAAGATTTCGTCGAGGATGGGCGAGGAGCGCCAGCGGTCCACCCGCATATCGTAGTCGTAATAGCCGAGATTGGCGACGCTCTGGACCTCGAGCAGCAGGGCCTGATGCTCGCGGATGGCGGTCTCGGCCAGCTTCTTCTCGGTGATGTCCTGGACGGTTCCCAGAATCTCCTGCGCTTCCCCGGTGGTCGAGTCGGTGACCTGGGCGCGGGCGGTCACCCACTTGATCTCGCCGCTGCCGGCGATGATGCGATGCTCGACCTCGAAATCCTCCCCCTTCAACAGGGCGGACAGCGCGTCGCGGACCCGGATGCGGTCGTCGGGATGGATCATGTTCATCACCGCGGACGAGGTGACGGGGAAAGAGGGGGCGAGGCCGAAGATGCGGTAGGTCTCCTCGGACCAACGGACCGCGTCGGTGGGAATCTCCACCTGCCACGAGCCGATATGGGCGACGCTCTGGGCGCGGCTGAGGGTGGCCTCGCTGCTCTTCAGCTCGGCGCGGGCGGCCACCTCTGTGTGGTAGCGGCGCAGCAGCATGACGAACAGGCCGGACAGCGAAAGGATGCCCACCCCGACCATGGCGGCCATGCGGATGGTCTGGCGGCGCCAGTCGCCCAGGACCGTTTCCACCGGAATGGCGGCGATCAGCACCAGCCCGAAGCGGTCCAGCCGCCGGAAGGCGGTGACGCGGGCGATTCCGTCCAGGGGCGAGGTGGTGATGGCGGTGGCCTTGGGCAGGCCCTCGGCGATGGCGGGAAAGGCCTTGGCATTGTCCACCCTGGAACCGACCGCGCCGTCGCGGTGGGGCTGGCGGGCCAGGATGACGCCGTCGCCGCGCTGAAGGTTGACCACCGCTCCGTCGCCCAGGCCCAGGGTCAGGAAGAAGCGCTGGAAGGCGTCGGCCTTGAGGGTGGCGCCGACCACTCCGGCGAAGCCGCCGTCGGGGGTGGACAGGCGGCGGCTGATGATGATCACCTGATTGCCGCTGACGGCGCCGATAAGGGGGGCGCTGATCTGGGGCTCGTCGCTGGCATTATCCCGATGGAACTTGAAATAGTCGCGTTCGGCGATGGAGAGCGGCCGGAACGGAAAGCTGATGCCGTGCAGGCGGACGATGCCCTTCTGATCGACCATATACAGGATAGGGACCGCCGACAGCGCCTCGGCGTAATCGTAAAGGGTCTGCCAGACCCTGCGATCGTTGGATATGGCGTCCCAGTCGCCGATGTTGCGGTACTGGGTGCGTGCCGCCTGCAGCGCGGTATCGGCCCCCTCGATGGTGCGCAGCACCTGCTCGGCGGCCAGGTCGGCCATGGACTGGGTGCGGAATTCTGCCTGCGCCATGAAGGCGTCGCGGTCATGCAGGACGATGGAGGCCGTCCAGGCGATGACCACGATCATGGACACGCCCCATAGAACCAGCGGCCACCATTTCGAGGTCGTGGCGACGGCGTGATTATTGCTGCTGACGGCTGGTGGCACTGTCATGACCATCGGGATGCTTATCCTAAACGATGGTATAAAAGGCGCCGGAGTGCGTAAAGCGGATAGATGGAATTTCTTGGAGCGAAACGCAATTAGATTGGGTCGCGCTTCAAAGAAAAAGGACCCCGCGAGGGCGGGGTCCTGCTCACTTCAATCGACCCGAGGGTAAATACTTATCCGCGAGCCATCTTCGCCAGGCGCATGCGCAGGGCGTTGAGCTTGATGAAGCCCTGGGCGTCGCGCTGATCGTAGACCGAGTCTTCCTCGAAGGTGACGTAGTCCATGCGGTAGAGCGACTTGGGCGACTTGCGGCCGACCACCGAGGCGACGCCCTTATAGAGCTTGAGCCGTACGGTGCCGGTGACGTTCTCGCTGACCTTGTCGATCATGGTCTGGATGGCGATGCGCTCGGGCGCGAACCAGAAGCCGTTGTAGATCAGTTCGGCGTAGCGGGGCATCAGCTCGTCCTTCAAGTGGGACTCGCCGCGATCCAGCGTCAGGCTCTCCATGGCGCGGTGGGCCACGATCAGCACCGAGCCGCCGGGAGTCTCGTAGACGCCGCGGCTCTTCATGCCGACAAAGCGATTCTCGACCAGGTCCAGGCGGCCGATGCCGTTGGCGCCGCCCAGTTCGTTCAGCTTGGTCAGCAGGGTGGCGGGGCTCATGCGCACGCCGTCGATGGCCACCGCGTCACCCTTCTCGAACTCGATCTCGATATAGGTGGGCTTGTCGGGGGCGTTTTCCGGGGCGACCGAGCGGGTGTACATGTCCTCGAAGGGCTCGACCCACGGGTCCTCCAGCGCCTTGCCCTCGTAGGAGATGTGCAGCAGGTTGGCGTCGGTGGAATAGGGCGCCTCGCCGCGCTTGTCCTTGGCGATGGGAATCTGGTGCTTTTCGGCGAAGTCCAGCAGCTTGGTACGGCTGGTCAGGTCCCACAGGCGCCACGGCGCGATGACCTTGATGTCGGGCTTCAGGGCGTAATAGCCCATCTCGAAGCGCACCTGATCGTTGCCCTTGCCGGTGGCCCCGTGCGACACGGCGTCGGCGCCCACCATGTTGGCGATCTCGATCTGACGCTTGGAGATCAGCGGCCGGGCGATGGAGGTGCCCAGCAGGTAGACGCCTTCATACAGCGCGTTGGCGCGGAACATCGGGAAGACGAAGTCGCGGACGAATTCCTCGCGCAGGTCGTCGATGAAGATGTTCTCTTCCTTGATGCCCATCAGGCGGGCCTTGGCGCGGGCCGGCTCCAGCTCCTCGCCCTGGCCGAGATCGGCGGTGAAGGTCACCACCTCGCACTGATACTGGTCCTGCAGCCAGCGCAGGATGATGGAGGTATCGAGACCGCCGGAATAGGCCAGAACGACCTTCTTGACTTCGCCCTTCATGGCAAACGCCTTTCCGTGATGGGGAGGGATTTGGCGGCGCAGTATAGGCATTGGGGCGCCCGAGGCAAGGAGAGTCGGAGATTCGTTTCGTGAAGCATACCCCCGATCCCGCAACGGGCCGGATGCCCCGGAAGGGACTGATCAATGTCATGGCGGCCGCACGGCAAGAAGGGGCAAGCTGTGGTCTTGAAGTGGGAGGTGAGCCATGATTTTACACCGAGTGGCATGGGTGGCCGCCGTGGTGATCCTGTTTCCCTGGGGAGCCGAGGCCGGCGAGGGTAAGGCGATATTCGACGGCGCGTGCGCAAGCTGCCATTTCGCCCGCCGCGACCCCGCGCGACGCGACGAGATGGTGGCGCCGCCGATCGATATGATGTCCGCCCGCATTCGCCAACTCAGCGGCAATGACCGGGACGCCTTTCTGGCCCGGGTGGTCGATTATGTGAAGGCACCGTCGGCGGATAAGTCGGCGGACCCCAACGCCATCCAGCGGTTTGGCCTGATGCCGGCCATCGGCGACACCTTCCCCCAATTGACGGATAAGGATCTGGTGGCCGTTGCCGCGTGGATGTTCGATGCCCATGCTTCGGTTCGCCTGCCTCCGGGGGGCGGCGGGATGGGGCGGCAATGAACGCCGTCATGCGCTTTTTGCTGCTCTGGGCATCTCTCGCCCTCACGGGGGCGGCGAAGGCGGCGGATATCCATCAATTGTGGGATCAGCGATGCGGCGGCTGCCACGACCATGCCGGTTCGTTCGCCCGCAAATTCCTGACGGTGACCGACGGAATGCTGCGCGGCCGCAGCGATGGCCGGGATGTGAAGGTGCTGCTTACCACCCATAACGGCGGGTACTCCTCGGAGGATATCGCCGCCATCTATTCAATGCTGCTGGCCCAGACCCAGACCCCAGACCTTTTCAAGCGGAAGTGCGGAGATTGCCACGCGACCGCCGCCCAACTGGTCCGTGAGCAGGTCGTCAGCCGGGATGGCGAGCTGTATGGACGCTATTCGCAGCGTCGCATGGCCGACTACCTTCCCGGGCATGGGCGTCTGAGCGACGACGAGAATGCCATCCTGCTTGGCGCGCTGGCCCGAATCGAACGGGAAGTTCATCGGCCCTGAATGCCATGGTGCTGCGCGGCCTTGGCGGCCCCGGCTTACGTAAGAATCGCAATCTTTAGGATGTGATTCTTTTGTATAAACAACGTAAACGAAACACTTCATGCGTTGCTGCATCTTAATGCGGGATATGGCGATAGTCCTGCGGGCACAAGATATTTCTCTGCCAATGGTCTTGGATAGGCGTGCAGCACGTGATGCATGATGCGCATTCCGGCGTGCTGCATCTTACAGTCCGTAACAAAATATAAATTACTGATCATGGGATGGTGGTGTATGGTCATGTTTGCAATCAATGAGAGTCTGATTGCCTATCGTCACCCACCAATGCAACAGGGGGAAGACATGCCCGTTGGAACTTTTATCGTCACCTATGAAGGCGCCAGCGCTCCGGCCGGCGGTTACGCCTTGAACCTCAATCTGGTCGTCGACGTGGCCCATGCCAAGGCCGCCGGCCTGGCCGGCGTCTTCCAGGCGACCAATCCGCCGCTGGACGTGAAGCTGCCGGTGAACGGCTCGGTGACCGACATGACGGTGATGCCGAAGAACACCCACCATCTGGTCGTGCTGCAGAGCTCGGACAAGCTGCTGGGCCGTCATATCGAGGTGCGGCTGGTGACCACCGACGACTGGCAGACCGGTACCGCCAACGTCACCCTGTTCACCGATACCGAGCGGGGGGTCATCCACTTCACCACCGACGTCAAGGCGGTGAAGGGCGAGCAGGCCTAGCGACGAACCGGGCGTTTCCGTCCCGCCTCGCGGCGGGGCGGGGACGCTCAGGCTTCGGCCTTGTGATGCTCGTCCTCGATGCCCTGGGCGGCGCGGGCCTTGGCCAGCGACGCCCGCTCCCGCTGGCTTTCCGAGCGCAACTGGCCGCAGGCGGCCAGGATGTCGCGGCCCCGGGGCATGCGGATGGGGGCGGAATAGCCGGCATCTTGCAAGATGTCCGAGAACGCCTTGGTGGTCCGGATGTCCGGCGTCTCGAATTCCGAGCCCGGCCAGGGATTGAACGGGATCAGGTTGAACTTGGCCGGCAGGCCCTTGACCAGCTTCAGCAGCGCGCGGGCGTCGGCCGGGGAATCGTTGACGCCCTTCAGCATGATGTACTCGAAGGTGATGCGTCTGGCGTTGGACGCGCCGGGATACTCGCGGCAGGCCCGCATCAGCTCGGCCAGGGGATACTTCTTGTTGATGGGCATGATGCGGTCGCGGATCTCGTCGGTCACCGCGTGCAGCGAGATGGCCAGGTTGACCCCCAGCCGCTCGCCGCATTCCTTCATCATGGGCACCACGCCCGAGGTGGACAGGGTGATGCGGCGCTTGGAAATGCCGATTCCCTCGCCGTCCATGGCGATTTCCAGGGCGGTGGCGACGTTCTCGAAATTGTAGAGGGGCTCGCCCATGCCCATCACCACGATGTTGGACAGCAGGCGGCCGCCGTCGTCGGGGGTGGGCCACTCACCATAGGAATCACGGGCCACCATGAACTGGCCGACGATCTCGGCCGCCCCCAGGTTGCGCACCAGCAACTGGGTGCCGGTATGGCAGAAGCGGCAGGTCAGGGTGCAGCCCACCTGAGTGGAGATGCACACCGCGCCGCGTTCCTCGTCGGCGTCGGGGATGTAGACGGTTTCCGCCTCGTTGCCGTCGTCGAACTTCAGCAGCCACTTGCGGGTGGTGTCGCTGGAGGTCAGCTCCTTGGTCACCACGGGGCGACGCACCACATAGCGCTCGGCCAGGGCGCCGTGCATGGCCTTGGAGATGGAGGTCATCTTGGCGAAATCGGTTTCGCCGCGATTGTACATCCAGTGCCACAGCTGCTTGGCGCGGAATGGCTTCTCGCCGATGGTGGCCATTTCGGCGATCAGCTGGTCGCGTGACAGGCCGATCAGGTTGGTTTTGGCGGTGGTGTCGTTCATGGAGGCAACACATAAGGATGACGGAGCGGTTACGCAATGGCGGCGTACGCAAAGGAGTGTTGTGGAGCGGGTGGTCGGGCTGTCATCATGCTTGCCCAACCGGTTGGTCTAACAAGGGAACACCCATGGCTCCTCCCTCACGCCGTGATGATCTGGTCGAGGCGGCACTCCGCCTGTTCCTGCGGGACGGCTTCCACGCCACCGGCATCGCCGCCATCCTGGACGCGGCGGGTCTGACCAAGATGACCCTCTATCATCACTTCAAGTCCAAGGAGGAGCTGATCGTCGCCGCGCTGGAGCTGCGCGACCGGCGGTTCCGCGACTGGCTGTTCGGCCGCATGCTGGCCATGGGCGGCACGCCGCGATCCCAGGTGCTGAATATGTTCGAGGTCCTGGGCGAGTGGTTCCGGGGCGAGGCGGTGATCGGCGGCGACGGCCCGGAGGTCTTCCGCGGCTGTCCCTTCGTCAAGGCGGCGGCGGAATACGCCGAGCCGGGCGATCCCATCCACCGGGTGGCCGGCGACCACAAGCGCCGCATCGTCGAGACCCTGGGCGAGATGTGTCACAAGGCCGAACTGCCCGAGCCCGAGCGTCTGGCCCGGCGCCTGGTCCTGCTCAAGGAGGGCGCCATCGCCGACGCCACCATCGCCGGCGACGCCCAGGCCGCCACCGAAGCCAAGATGATGGCCGTGCGGATGCTGTAGCCGGTCCGTCATTGGGACGCCCTGGGACGGGGTTCGGCTTCGCTCGGGATGGCGTTACGGCGCTGTCGGAATATCCGTCCAGACAAACCGAAGCCCCGCCGGAGACATCGTGCTCCGCGCGGGGCTTGTGGTTTTGGGACCTACAGGTCCTATATATTCGGCGCAGCGGCCGATAAGAGAGCAGTCTGTATTGTCATAGTACCTGATGCCACTATATCGGCACCTCAAACTCGACCCGGTGGTGTCATGCTGTCAACATCCTCCTGCCCGGTGTTGTCTCTGCCTCGATGGAGGCGGCGAGTACATCGGATATTGTCGTGACAACCTTCCAATCCCGGTGCGCCTCCTTCTCTGTTACAGGTTAATTATCGCCAACCCGAGGCCAATTGTCAAGAAATTGCCCCTCATCCAAGGCAAGCAAAAGGGCGCTCCCTTGGGAGCGCCCCGGTTGCGGCGACGGGTGTCGCGGTTATTCCACCAGTTCGGGGATCTTGTCCGCCTTGGGGGCGGCGGCCAGGAACTCGAAGGCCAGCTTGTTGTCCTCGCCCACCCGGATGCGGACGATGCCGCCCTTGGCCAGGCGGCCGAACAGCAATTCCTCGGCCAGGGCTTTCTTGATGTGCTCCTGGATGACGCGGGCCAGGGGGCGTGCGCCGAACGAGCGGTCGTAGCCCTTCTTGGCCAGCCAGGCGCGGGCCTCGTCGGTCAGTTCGATGGCCACGTCGCGGTCGCCCAGCTGGGTTTCCAACTGCATGACGAACTTGTCCACCACCTGGGCGACGACCTCGGGGGTGAGGTTGGCGAAGGCGATGGTCGAGTCCAGGCGATTGCGGAATTCCGGGCTGAACATGCGGTTGATGGCCTCGGAATCGTCGCCTTCCCGTGATTCCCGGCCGAAGCCGATGGCCGATTTGGCCAGATCGGCGGCGCCGGCATTGGTGGTCATGATCAGGATCACGTTGCGGAAGTCGACGGTCTTGCCGTTGTGGTCGGTAAGCCGCCCGTGATCCATGACCTGAAGCAGGATGTTGAACAGGTCGGGATGGGCCTTTTCGATCTCGTCGAGCAGCAGCACCGAATGGGGATGCTGGTCGATAGCGTCGGTGAGCAGCCCGCCCTGGTCGAAGCCCACATAGCCGGGCGGCGCGCCGATCAGCCGCGACACCGAATGGCGCTCCATGTACTCGCTCATGTCGAAGCGGGTCAGCTCGATACCCATGATCTTGGCCAACTGGCGGGCCACCTCGGTCTTGCCGACGCCGGTGGGGCCGGAGAACAGGTAGCAGCCGATGGGCTTTTCCGGCTCGCGCAGGCCGGCGCGGGCCAGCTTGATGGCGGAAGACAGGGCCTCGATGGCCTTGTCCTGGCCGAATACCAGAGTCTTCAAGTCGCGTTCGAGATTCCTGAGCGCTTCCATGTCGTTGGTGGACACGCTTTTCGGGGGGATGCGGGCGATCTTGGCGACGATCTCCTCCACATCCCTGACGGTGACCGTCTTGCGCCGCTTGGATTCCGGCAGCAGCATGCGCGACGCGCCCACCTCGTCGATGACGTCGATGGCCTTGTCGGGCAGCTTGCGGTCGGTGATGTACTTGGCCGACAGCTCCACCGCCGCCTTGATGGCCTCGGCGGTGTAGCGGACCTTGTGATGGCTTTCGTAATAGGTCTTGATGCCGTTCAGGATCTTGATGGTGTCCGAGATGGACGGCTCGTTGACGTCGATCTTCTGGAAGCGCCGCACCAGGGCGCGGTCCTTCTCGAAGTGATTGCGGAATTCCTTGTAGGTGGTCGAGCCGATGCAGCGCAAGGACCCCGAGGCCAGGGCCGGCTTCAGGAGGTTGGACGCATCCATGGAACCGCCCGAGGTGGCGCCGGCGCCGATCACCGTGTGGATCTCGTCGATGAACATCACCGCGCCGTCGTAGTTCTCCAGCTCGGTGACCACCGCCTTCAGGCGCTCCTCGAAATCGCCGCGATAACGGGTGCCGGCCAGCAGCGAGCCCATGTCGAGGGCGAAGATGGTGGCGTTCTTCAAGACGTCGGGGACCTCGCCGTTGACGATGCGCCGGGCCAGGCCTTCGGCGATGGCGGTCTTGCCCACGCCGGGGTCGCCCACGTAGAGCGGGTTGTTCTTGGACCGGCGGCAGAGGATCTGGATGGTGCGGTCGATTTCCTCGTCACGGCCGATCAGCGGGTCGATCTTGCCCTGGGCGGCCTTTTTGTTGAGGTTGACGCAATAGGCGTTGAGCGCCTCCTGCCCCTTCTTGACCACCTTGTCCGGGTTGGCTTCCTCGTCGGCGCCGTGGACGGTGCGGTTCTGGCCGCGGCCGGGCGCCTTGGCGACGCCGTGGCTGATGTAGTTGACGGCGTCGAGGCGCGTCATGTCCTGGTTCTGCAGGAAATAGACGGCGTGGCTTTCCCGTTCCGAGAACAGCGCCACGATGACGTTGGCCCCGGTCACCTCTTCTCTGCCCGAGGACTGGACGTGAATGGCGGCGCGCTGCACGACGCGCTGGAAACCGGCGGTGGGCTTGGGGTCGGTACCGCGAGGCGACACCAGCTCCGACAGGTTGGTATCGATGAACTCGCCCAGGTCCCGCTTCAGCTTGTCGATGTCGACGTTGCAGGCCCGCAGCACCGCCACGGCATCCTGATCATCGGTAAGGGCCAGCAGAAGATGCTCGAGGGTCGCGTATTCGTGGCGACGCTCCGAGGCGTGAGACAAGGCACGGTGCAGGCTCTGCTCCAGGTTGCGCGACAGCATAGGGGCCGATCCTTATCCAAGGGGAACGCGCCGCGACGGGCGGGCTATTCCTTTTCTATCGTACACTGCAGCGGATGCTGGTTCTGGCGCGCCAGGTCCATGACCTGGGTTACCTTGGTCTCCGCCACCTCATATGTGTAAACACCGCAAATCCCGACACCTCTGGTATGGACATGCAACATCACGCGGGTCGCGTCCTCACGCGATTTGTTGAAAAACCGCTCAAGGACATGCACGACGAACTCCATGGGAGTGTAATCGTCGTTCAGCATCAGGACCTTGTACATGGACGGCTTCTTGGTCTTGGGACGGGTCTTGATGACCACTCCCGTCTGACCGTCGTCGCCGTTGCGCTTGTCGTTACCGTTTTCGCTCATAGCCTGTGTGCTTGGGCCTTGGTTGCTTTTTACACCCCTATCATATTGGGTGCGGGCGCCCGGCGAAAAGGCCCCTTTTTCCGCATGGGGGGATTGCGGGCATGAAAAAGGCCCGGCGGTCACCCGCCGGGCCCTGATCATCGTGATGATGGAGCGCGTTACGCGACCTTCTTCACCAGCTTGTCGACGGTGGCGTTGACCCGGTCGCTGATGGGGGCCAGGGTGTTCTCGACCAGCTTGACCGACTGCTCGGCCAGAAGGGTGGACTCGGCCACCAGCTTGTCCACGCCGGCCTTGGTCAGGTCGGTCTGCAGGTCGATGAATTCCTTCAGGGTCTTGGTCGACAGCAGGGCCTTGGAGGCGGCGACCTGCTCCTGGATGCCGGCCTGGGTCAGGCTGACGAAGGCCTTGGAGATGTCCTGCAGGCCCTTGGTCAGGATGGTGCCGGCCTTGACGAAGGCCTCGACGTTGTCCTTGGCCTGGGACAGCACGTCCTCGTAGCCCTTGTAGGCGGCGGTCTGCGCCTTGACGGCGGCCTCGACCTGCTCCTTGCCGATGGAGACGGCCTTGTCGTAGCCCTTGGTGGCGGCTTCGGACGAGGCCTTGACCACGCTCTCGATGGTCTCCTTGGACACGGCGGTGGCGACGTCCACCTGCTCCTTGCCCAGCGCGACGGCCTTGTCATAGCCCTTGGCGGCCACGTCGGTGGAGGCCTTCACCACCTGCTCGATGGTCTCCTTGGAGACGGCGACGGCGGCCTCGACCTGCTCCTTGGCCGAAGCGACGGCCTTGTCGTAGCCCTTGGCGGCCTTGTCATAACCCTTGGCGGCGGCCTCGGCCGAGGCCTTGACCACGGTCTGGATGGTCTCCTTGCCGACGGTCACCGCTTCTTCGATGGACTTGACGGCCTCGGCATGCGCCTCGGCGATGGGGGCCTTGGTGGCCTTCACCGGGGCGGGAGCCGGAGCGGCGGCGACGGTCTTGGCGGCGGTGGCGACGGCGGCCGGCTTGGCCTTGGCGGTGGTCATGGTCGGGACTCCCTGATGGGCGAGGCATCATGCCTGCGGGTTCGCGCGGCAGGGGGCAAACAGCTCGCCCCATGCTGCAATGCAACATGGGGCGTATCATGGGACTCGGATAGCAGCGAGTCAATAGAGTATATTGCAGTGCAACATATTCGTAATCGGATATGGCGGGCGGCAGGTCAGGCCACCCGTTTCTCCGCCAGGAAGCGGGCCATGGCGCCGTCCTCCTTGCCGATATGCTGGACCAGCCAGGTGGCGACGTAGTCGAACAGCTCGGCCCCGCCGCTGGCGCTGCCGGCGGTAATGGCGGCGCGCAGTTCCTCGAGGCGCTTGAAGAAGGCGCGATGGCTGCGGGTGTGGGCCTCGACCTCGGGATAGGCTTGGCGCTTCATCAGCGCTTCCTCGTCGTCGAAATGGATGTGCATGGAGCGGTCCAGCTCGGTCAGCAGGGTCAGGGCCGCCTGGCGGCCTTCGCCGCCCATCATGTGGCGGTAGGCCTCGTTGACCAGGTCGTAGAGGGCGTGGTGGTGCCCATCCACCGAGGTCACTCCGGTTTCCAGGGCCTTGTCCCAGCGCAGCAGCACCATGTCCTTCCTGTCGGCCCGCACCTGGGCCAGGAAGGTGGAAACCTCGTGGCGGAGGAATTCGGCCTGCCGCGACAGGTCGGTGGAGGATTCCCGGATCTGCTCGGCGGCGGCGCCGGTTTCCCGTGCCGCCTGTTCCACCGAGACGATGTTGCTCGACACCTCGGCGGTGCCCAGCGCCGCCTGCTCGACATTACGGGCGATCTCGGCGGTGGCGGCGGTCTGCTGCTGCACGGCCGAGGCCACCGAGGTGCTGATCTCGCCCATCTCGCCGATCACCGTCGAGATGCTGTCGATGGCCGAGACGGCGGCCGAGGTGCTTTGCTGTACGGCGGAGATCTGGCCGGCGATCTCGCTGGTGGCCCGCGCCGTCTGGTTGGCGAGGTTCTTGACCTCGTTGGCGACCACGGCGAAGCCCTTGCCGGCGTCGCCGGCCCTGGCCGCCTCGATGGTGGCGTTCAAGGCCAGCAGGTTGGTCTGGGCGGCGATGTCGTTGATCAGATTGACGATCTCGCCGATGCGTCCGACGTTTTCGGACAGCGAGCGGACCTGCTCGGTGGTGTGTCCCGCCTCGTCGCGGGCCCGTTGGGCCACCGCCTGCGAACGCTCCACCTGCTGCGAGATTTCGTTGATGGAGGACGACAGTTCCTCGGTGGCCGAGGCGACGGTCTGCACGTTGGCCGAGGCCTGCTGCGCCGACGACGCCACGGTGGTGGCCTGGGTGCTGGTCTCGGTGGCGGTGCCGGCCATCTGGCCCGAGGCGGCCTGCAACTCGGTGGCGGCCGAGGTCACCGTCTCGATGACCTTGCCGACGCTGTCCTCGAAGGTGTCGGCCATCTTGCGCATGGCGGCCAGCCGGTCGGCCTCGGCCTGCTTTTTCTGCTCCTCCTGCTCGGTCTCCAACTGCTTCACGCGGATCAGCTGATCCTTGAAGTGGGCTACCGATTTGGCCATGGCGCCGATCTCGTCGCCGCGCTCGGCATAGGGAACCTGGACCCCCAGATTGTTGGCGGCCAACTGGCCCATCACTCCGGTCATGGCATCGATGGGGCGCAGGATGGAGCGGGCGATCAGCATGGCGAAGACCAGGCCGAGCAGCACCGCGATGGTCGATACCGCCTTGGACCAGACGTCCTGGCTGCTGATGGTGGCTTCGGTGCTGCTGCTGAGCGTACTCAGGACCAGAAGCTGGGAATCCTTGACCTTGACGGCCAGATCGGCGAACTCGGCCCCCAGGCGGGCCGCCTCCTTGGACACCAGCCGGTCGATCTCGTTGGTGTCACCCATGATCTGGGCGAAGTCGGCGCGGTAGGCGGGCAGGATCTGCCCGGTGCTTTCCACCGCCTTGCGGGTGCGGGCGTCGCGGGCCTGCCCGGCCAGGGCCTTCAGCGACGCTTCGGTGGCGTCGAGCTGGGCCAGGGTGGCGTCCGAGAATTTCTGGTCCGGGGTGGCGAGGAAACGGTTAGCGTTGACCCGGGCCAGCAGCAGATGCTGCAGGGCCCTGCCGGCATGGGCGGCGATCAGGTAGTCGCCGTCGGCCATGGCCCCATCCACCGCCCCGCTCAGGGCCTCGACCATGCCGGCTCCGGCGGGAGTGGCCCGCTCGATCAGGGCTTTGTCGCGGGACGCCCTCAGCGCGATGACCTTCTCGAGATTGGCGTTGTACTCTCCCAACAGGGCCTTCATCCGCTCCAGGATAGCCCTGCGTTCGGGATCGAGCGTACTGGCGAGGGCATCGGTCAGGTCCTTGTCCAGGCCGGTCTGCAGGGCGCGGATGCGGCTCAGCGCCGTCTCGTCGCCTTGGCTGCCGGTGAAGGCCAGGACGTTGCGCCGCAGGCCGACCACGTTGCGGTCGATGGTCAGAACCCGGATGGTGTTCTTGTTGACCCGCTGGAATTCCGAGACGTTGCGCCCGATGGTCGCAAAGCCGATGCCGACCATGACGGCAACGATCACCAGAAAGGCTAGGATGCTGAGGAACCCGCCGTAAATGCGGGTCTTTACCGTGAACGTGGCGGCCATATCTGTGATCCTCGGCATGTGATGGTGGGAATCCCATCGGGGCCAGGATATCTTGATCAGATAAGGTTAAGCATAAGCGAAATCCAAGGTATCTCTTTTGCCCAAGGCGTCAGGCAAAGGGCGTATTACTAGTGGTTAGTGTTGCGAAGCTCTAATATTGAAATCGCGATGGTCAGAGCCCGTAATTGAGTCCGTTGGTGCCTACCTTGAGGTTGAACTCGTTCAGCGGACCGCGCTTGCGGTTATATTCGCGGAAAGGGTCGACGGGAACGGGGCCGGGCGGGATGATCTTGTCGCGGCCGGGATCGAGGGCGGCCAGGGCGGCGGGAAAGCGGGCGGCGTCGAAGGCGGCGGAGGGGTAGGCCCAGGCGGTGAAGACGTACTTGCCCTGGTGGCAACTGGCGGCGGTCCAGTAGTAGGAATGGGACGGCAATTCCAGCCCCACCGCCGGCGGGCCAAAGGCCCCGGATTCGGCCAGGGCGGTGTCCAGCCGGCCGTAAGCGGCCTGATCCAGGGGCGTGGTGGTGACGTCGGCCCGCCAGGGCGACAGCGGATCGTACAGGTCGATCTCGGCCACGTTGCCCGAGCGGAGGGTACTGACCTTGAGTGCCTTGTCGGTGGAGCCCCACTCGTAGATTCGGACCTGCTGCTCCCACAGCCCGTTGTAGATCAGGCGGAAACGCTCCGGCGAATCGGGGGCGCAGGCGGCGGCGATGTCGGTTCCCTCGAGGAAGGAGAACCACTGGACCTTGCGGTAGAAGGGGTTGCCGATATCGTCCCCGGTATAGGCGCATCCGGCCAGCAGGGCGAGGGCGGCGACGGTCACTGAGGGTCCGGGACGAGGGGGCATGATGCATCCGTTGGCA
Source organism: Magnetospirillum sp. 15-1 (assembly GCF_900184795.1). Taxonomy (NCBI): domain Bacteria; kingdom Pseudomonadati; phylum Pseudomonadota; class Alphaproteobacteria; order Rhodospirillales; family Rhodospirillaceae; genus Magnetospirillum; species Magnetospirillum sp. 15-1. The sequence continues at coordinate 62,859 of NZ_FXXN01000026.1, forward strand.
GGAGGACGGGGAACGGAACGATGCGCAGGAAAATATGGCGGGAATCGGGCGTCCGCGATGCTTTACACGGATTCGCAAAATCTTTAAGGTTTCGGCGATACCCTAACCCAACTCAGTCGCTGAACGGAAGGTCGAGACGTTGCACCTGAGCCGCCCCGGATTCCTGAACCGTGTTCGCCTGTTCGCCCTTGCCCTGGCCGCCGCCCTGACATTGGCGGCCCAATCGGCGGAGGCCGGGCGCTACGCCTCCATCGTCATCGACGCGGAAACCGGCTCGATCCTGCATGCGACCAATCCCGACACAAAATCCTATCCGGCCTCGCTGACCAAGGTGATGACGCTGTTCCTGCTGTTCGACGAGCTGGATTCGGGCCGCATCCGCATGGACAGCAAGTTCACCACCTCGGCCCATGCCGCCGCCCAGTCGCCGTCCAAGCTGGGCCTCGAGCCCGGCGAGAAGATTTCGGTGGAAAGCCTGATCCTCGCCCTGGTGACCAAGTCGGCCAACGACGCCGCCGTGGTGGCGGCCGAGGGCGTGGGCGGCACCGAGGCCAATTTCGCCCAGATGATGACCCGCAAGGCCCATGCCCTCGGCATGCGCAGCACCGTCTACCGCAATGCCTCTGGCCTGCCCGATCTGGGGCAGGTGTCCACGGTGCGCGACCAGGCGACCCTGGCCCGCGCCCTGATCCGCAGCCATCCGGGCTATTACAAGTATTTCTCCACCCGGCAGTTCGTCTACGAAGGTCAGCCCATCAACACCCATAACCGGCTGATGCTGCGCTACCAGGGCGCCGACGGCATCAAGACCGGCTATATCCATGCGTCGGGCTTCAACCTCATCTCATCGGCCAAGCGTGGCGACCAGCGCGTCATCGGCGTGGTGTTCGGCGGCACCACCGCCGCGTCGCGCGACAAGCACATGGGCCAACTGCTGGACAAGGGCTTCGCCAGGCTGCGCAAGGGTGAGAGCGTCGAGGTGGCCGAGGCGGAAAGCAACGACGATCTGCCCGACCTGGACGAACTGGTGGCCGCCGCCCAGTCGGCCAAGGCTCCGGCCAAGGCCGCTAAGGCCGCCAAGGCCAAGCCTGTTCCCGCCAAGAAGGTGGTCATGAAGACCCCGGCCCGTGCCGCCAACGACGATGACGACGACGACGAAGATGCGGTGGGCGATGCCGACCCGGCCGGCTGGGCCATCCAGGTGGGCGCCTTCAGCGAATACCGTCCGGCCCACAAGGCGGCCAGCGACGCCGCCAAGAAGCTGGGCGGGCTGGTGTCCAGGGCGTCCATCGACATCGACAAGGCCGGCAAGGGCTCCAAGGCCGTCTACCGTGCCCGCATCTCCGGTTTTACCGAGGATCAGGCCCGCGCCGCCTGCAAACGCCTGGGCAAGGCGGGCAAGTCCTGCAAGCCGGTCACCCCCAACGCCTGATTATTCCCGCCATCAGGGCGCGGATGCGGGCCAGGGCGGACCGCTTGTGGCGCAGGCGCCAAGTTTCCAGGCGCCATTCGCTCCGGCTCGCCACGATTCCGGGCTGGCAGAGATAGGTCTCGGCCGTCATCTCGCGTCCGTCGCGTAGTCTTACCGTCAGCAGCGCCACCCGGTATTCCGGTCCCTCGTAGTAGTCGAGGTGATTGCGGTCCCGCTCGTCCAGCCCATGGACCAGCAGGCCATCGACCGCGCCGGTGGCGTGGGGCGTCAGCATGGGATAGCTGCGTCCGGCGATGCCTACCCGCCGCCAGCCCCGCAGCCGCGCCGGTTCCATGGATTTCGGCGCGACCGGCCGGCCCAGCACGGCGGCCAGCACGTCCCCGTCCATCAGGGTGCCGAAGAAGAACATGGGAGGGTCGTCGGGGAGAACGGGCTGCACTGCGACCTCCGGGCGGCAATTCGCCGCAGGATAGCGCCGCCCGCCTCAGTCGGAAAGGTTCCTGGCCCGCTCGATCAGTATGCCGAAGGCTTCGGTGAAGGTCAGCAGCACTTCGTTGATCGGCGGGGTGAAGAAGTTGGGGATGGCGGCCCCGAAGATGACGAAGCCCAGGAAGTGGCCATCCACATTGATGGGGGCGGTCATGCAGGAGCGGCTGCCCGAGTTGCGGGCGCCGTCGGTGTGGCAACGCCCCTCCTCGCCGAACGCCGCCAGATCGGCGACGATCCGGGGTTCGTGGCCGTCGGCCAGCAGCGCCAGCGACGGCGCATTGGCCATCTCGACCTCGGTGACCGCCGGCATGCCCGTGCCGTCGCAATTGCATGGAAAGGCCCACAGCATGTCATGCTGGGGGTCGTAGACCGAAAGCGACACATGGCGCAGAGGGGCGAAGCCGGGAATCTCGCGCATCATGCCGTGCAGGCGCCGGGCGGGCTCGTGCAGCCAGGCCACCATCCGGTCCATGGACGGCCTGTTCCCCGGCGGCGCGGGGGGCGCGGCGGAAGGGCCGCCGGCAAGGGTAGCGTTGGTGCTCATGGTGGGATGCTAAACGCCGGGATTCCCCAAGAGGAACCCACGACTTTAGACAGATCGTGATGGTTTCAAACGGGGCGGGCGGGGCCTTGGGCATCGGGCCGGAACGCCCGGTGTATGCCTTGGCATGCGCTCCAAAGCAGGCAGGGGCGCCGGTCGGCGCAGTGGCAGCCATCCTCGATCAGCGGGGCGATGGAGTCGTAACCCGCCTGGGTCCTCATCAATCCGAGGATGGTCCGCACCCGGTCCGGCAGGCAGTGGCGCAGATCCCTGTCCACGGCGACCCTCGTTTCCGCCATTGATCTCGTTCCATGGTATTGGTGGGGGCATATGCAGGGAAATACCCGAAATGTAGCTATGGGCGACCGTATATGACGATACCGGGCGGGGCGATTGCCCCGGGCGGCTGCTTTCCGCTTGTGCGCTGCAATGTGGCGAAGCATTATTGCGGCCCACTATTGTTTGCCGCAAGGAGATTGCGCCCCATGTCCGTCAAGCCGCCCCGCCAGTTCTTCGAGCCGCTCGCCATCGGTGCGCCCGCCCCGTACCGCGAGCTGCCGGTCCGCCTGGAGCGCATGATCCACTTCTTCCCGCCGCACAACGAGAAGATGCGGGCCAAGGCCGCCGAGATGGGCCGGAACGTCGACGTGCTGCTGGGCAATCTGGAAGACGCCATTCCCGCCGACGCCAAGGACGCCGCCCGCGCCGGCTTCGTCGAGGTGGCCAAGGCCTGGGACAATCCCAATACCGGCCTGTGGACCCGCGTCAACTGCCTGAACTCGCCGTGGTTCCTGGACGACATGAACGCCGTGGTCGGCGAGGCCGGCAACAAGGTGGACGTGGTGATGCTGCCCAAGGTGGAAGGCCCCTGGGACATTCATTACCTCGACCAGCTGCTGGCCCAGCTGGAAGCCAGGCACGGCGTGAAGCGCCCGATCATGATCCACGCCATCCTGGAGACGGCGCTGGGCGTGGAAAACGTCGCGGCCATCTGTCAGGCCAGCCCGCGCATGCACGGCATCAGCCTCGGCCCGGCCGATCTGGCGGCGTCGCGCGGCATGAAGACCACCCGCGTCGGCGGCGGCCATCCCTTCTACGGCGTGCTGGAAGACGCCGCCGAGGGCAAGGCCGGCCGGACCCTGTTCCAGCAGGATCTGTGGCACTACACCGTCGCCAAGATGGTCGATGCCTGCCAGTCGGCGGGGATCAAGGCCTTCTACGGCCCGTTCGGCGATTTCTCCGACGATGCCGCCTGCGAGGCCCAGTTCCGCAACGCCTTCCTGCTGGGCTGTGCCGGCGGCTGGTCGCTGCACCCCAAGCAGATCGACATCGCCAAGAAGGTGTTCAGCCCCGACGTGGCCGAAGTGCTGTTCGCCAAGAAGATTCTCGAAGCCATGCCCGACGGCACCGGCGCGGTGATGATCGACGGCAAGATGCAGGACGACGCCACCTGGAAGCAGGCCAAGGTCATGGTCGATCTGGCCAAGGCCGTCGCCGCCAAGGACCCGGCGATGGCCCAGGCCTACGGGCTGTAAGACTGCCGGTGATCCCCCTCCTTCCATTCGGGAAGGAGGGGGATCACCGCAGCAATCGCTGCTGCAACAGGGTTTGTATGTCGCGGCGGCCATCCAGGATGCCATAGATCACCACCTGACGGCCCCTGATCCGATAGATCAGCCGATAGGGCTTGTGGTGGAGTTCCCTGAACTCCGTTATGCCCAGCCGCTCCAGTTCCTTCGGAACATTGCCGCGTTCGGGCATTGTCGCCAATCCCAGGCACGCGGCTTCCATGGTCGACAGCAAAGCCTCCGCCTTTAACGGGGAATCGCTGAGGGCAATGAAACGGTAGAGGTCCTCCATGTCCCGCTCGGCATCCGAGGACAGCAGAACCTCGAACGTCATTGTTCGGAGACGGGCTTCAGTCGACCGCGCAGGGCGGTGAACGCCTCGGCCGCCGGCCGGACCTCGCCGGCCTCCACGCGGGCTGTGGTCAGGGCCAGCATCTTCAGCAGCGCCAGGGATTCCTGAATCTGCTCGTAGCTGTCGATGTCCTGAAGAACCGCCTTGGCCTCGCCATGCAAGGTGATGATCACCGGCTCGCGGTTGTCGGCCAGACCCCGAATCATCTCCGGGGCGTGGGCCTTGAGATAGCTGATGGGTTTGACGCGCTCAGACAGCTTCATGATCCAGCCTCCGACCTGAATATAGGCTGAATTCTGGTCGATGGCTATTCCTGCAACTCGATCAGCACGCCGCAGGCATCCTCGGGGTAGATCACCACCTTGCCCTGGCGGTCGCGCTCGAAGGCGATGCCCGCCGCCTTCAGGGCCTGGGCGGCGGCCTCGGCATCCTTGATCCGGAGCGTCAGGGCCACCAAAGCGGGGGCATGGGGGAATTCCTCGTCCTCCGCCTCGGGGTGCATCTGCCCCAGATCGTCGGGGCGGCAGAGAAAGACCATGCCGTGGCGGGTGTGCACGGTCACCAATTCGTCGGTGGCGGTGGCGGCGGCCGGGCCGATCAGGCGATCCCAGGCGGACATCAGGTCCAGGGGCTCGGCCATCAGGGCGGTGACCGAGACGATGCCGGCGGCGCCGTTGGCGTGTTCGGTCCAGCCTGGGCGGCGCAGCTTTTCCGGGGTCAGGTGCTGGCACAGGAACGAGGCGATGCCCGGCGTGGTTTCGGGGGGCAGGATGCCGGCCTTGAAGCGCGCCACGTCGCCTTCAATGCTGCGCGACAGGTCGCCGGGGGGCTCGGTCCCCAATCGGTCGCTGTCGGCCGCCGCGTCCCCGGTGCCCCACACCAGGCCCATCAGCCCCTCGCCCTTATCCTGGATGAAGGCGTGGACCCGCTCGGCCGGGCCGCCGTCTCCCACCGCCGCCAGCAGTTCCAGGTAGTCGTCCTCGAACATGATGCAGTGATTGGCAGTACCCCACTCGGCATGCTCGTCCCGCGTCGCCAGGGTGAAGCCCAGGGCGCGGAAGGTGGCGGCGGCCTTGTCCAGGTCGGCGACGGCGATGATGACGTGGTCGAGACCGGTGATGTGGCTGGTCATGGCGTTTCTCCTGCCGGGGCTGCCGCCCCGGCCCCGCTTGGAGGCGATGCCTCCAAACCTCCATTTATTCCATTCATAGAACAGAATGGGGTTTGGGCTATCGCCCCGTGCAGCCCCGAAGGGGCAAACGACGCACCGAAGGTGCGGTCCTGAAAGGGCCAGCGAAGCTGGCAAATGGGTTTGGGCGATAGCCCAATATGGATGTTTACGCCTGCTTGGCGTCGATGATGGCGCGGCGGATGGCGCGGGTCTCGGTGAAACGCTTGTGCAGCACCTCGCCCTCGCCCCAGCGGATGGCGCGCTGCAACGCGGTCAGGTCCTCGGTGAAGCGCTGGATGACTTCCAGCACCGCCTCGCGGTTGTTGAGGAACACGTCGCGCCACATCACCGGGTCCGACGCGGCGATACGGGTGAAGTCGCGGAAGCCCGAGGCCGAGAACTTGATGACCTCCTGCTGCATGTGGCCTTCCAGGTCGTTGGCGGTGCCGACGATGGTGTAGGCGATCAGATGCGGCAGATGCGAGGTGATGGCCAGCACCTTGTCGTGGTGGTGGGGGTCCATGATCTCCACCTGGGAGCCGACCAGACGCCACAGCTCGGCCACCCGCTCCACCGCCTTGGGATCGCCGCCGGTCACCGGGGTGAGGACGTGCCAGCGGCCTTCGAACAGTTCGGCGAAGCCGTTCTCCGGCCCAGAATGCTCGGTGCCGGCAATGGGGTGGCCGGGGACCAGCTCGACGCCGTCGGGAATGTGGGGGCCGAGGTCGCGGATCACCGACAGCTTGACCGAGCCCACGTCGGTGACGATGGTGCCGGGCGCGAGGTGCGGGCCGATGGCCTCGCCCACCGCCTGGGTGGCGCCCACCGGGGCGCCGATCACCACCAGATCGGCCTCGGGGATCACCGCCGCCGGATTATCGGCGGCGGCATCGACCACACCCAGTTCCACGGCGGTCTTGCGGGCCTTCTCACTGGGATCGAGCGTCAGGAAACGCTGGGCCAGGCCATGCTTGCGCATGGCCCGCGCCAGGGACGAGCCGATCAGGCCGATGCCGACGAAACAGACGGTGTCAAACAACGGTGTCCGGTTGCTCATGCTTCCAGGAACTCTTTCAGCGTGTCGACCACCGCCTGGTTCTCCTCGGCGGTGCCGACGGTGATGCGCAAGGAATCGCCCAGGCCGTAGCCGCCCATGGCCCGCACGATGATGCCCTTGGAGCGCAGGAACTTGTCGGCGCTGGGGGCGTCCTTGGCCGGAGTGGCGGGGAAGCGCACCAGGATGAAGTTGCAGACGCTGGGGACCACGTGGAGGCCCAGGTCGGCGATCTTGCCCGACAGCCAGGGCAGCCAGTAATCATTGTGGCTCTTGCACAGGTCGGCATAGGCGGTGTCGTTGAACGCCGCCAGACCGGCGGCCAGGGCCGGGGCGCCGACGTTGAAGGGGTTGCGCACCCGGTTCAGCACGCCCGCCACGTTCTCGGGGCAATAGGCCCAGCCCAGGCGCAGGCCGCCCAGGGCGTACATCTTGGAGAAGGTGCGGCAGACCACGGTGTTGTCGCCGGCCTCCACCAGCTCGATGCCGCCGGAATAGTCGTTGCGGGTGACGAACTCGGTATAGGCGGCGTCGATCACCAGCAGGATGTCGGAGCGCAGGCAGGCGCGCAGCCGGGCCACTTCCGAGGCCGGCAGATAGGTGCCGGTCGGATTGTTCGGATTGGCCAGGAACAGGATCTTGGTCCTGGGCGTGACCGCCTTCAGCAGGTTGTCCACGTTGGCGGTCAGGTCCACCTCGGGGGCGGTGACCGGGGTGGCGCCACAGGACTTGGCGGCGATGGCGTACATCAGGAAGCCGTGGGCCGAGTACAGAACCTCGTCACCGGGGCCGGCATAGGAACGGCACAGCATGCCCAGCAGCTCGTCCGAGCCGGCGCCGCAGACGATGCGCGCCGCGTCCAGGCCGTAGCGCGCCGCGATGGCCTTGCGCAGCTCCTCGGCGCCGCCGTCGGGGTAGCGGTGCATCTCGGGGGCCATGGCGCGCAGCGCCTCGACGGCCTTGGGGCTCGGGCCCAGGGCGCCCTCGTTGGAGGACAGCTTGAAGATGCGGTCGACACCCTCGATGGCGGATTCGCCTCCGACATAGGGGCGGATGTCCATGATGCCGGGGCGGGGCGTGGGAGCGGTCACGATTCTATCTCCAGCGGAAGGGGTGAGGTGATGGGTCAGACGAGCGCTTCGGGCGCGAAGGGAGTGGCGTAGCCGCCGACCACGGCGATGCGGCCGACGGGGTCCTTGGGGGCGACCAGGGCCGCCAGCCGGGGGTCGGCGGCGGTGACGTGGCCGAGAATTTCCACCATGTGCAGCCAGACGGCGCCGTGGCGGTGGATGGCCAGCAGCTCGGCCGGTTCCAGCCCGCCGGCCGCCAGGATGGCGCGCAGGCGGTCGCGCGACAGGTCCGGGCCGGTCTCCAGCACCGCCAGGGTGCGGTCGTCGCCGGACTCGTCGTGGTCGCGACAGGCGATGACCAGGGCCTGGAGGGGCTCGGCCGCGCCCTTGACCGCTGCGATGGGGGCGAAGGGCAGGCGGGCCACCACGCGCGGCGCGTCGCCGCTTTCCAGAGTCAGGCTGGTCCACCACGGCTCGGCCTCGTCGGCGGCCTCGGTGCCGGGGATCAGCGGAATGACCCCCACCGTGGCGACGCCGTCGGCGACGGCGCGCACCACCTGACCGGGGCTGCGGAAGGCATGCAGCGGCGCGACCACGCCGAAATGATTGCGGGCCAGCTCGATGGCGGCGGTGGAGCGGCCGGCGGCGTGGACCGCCACGGTGAGCGGCGCCTGCAGGCCGGTCAGCGCGCCGACGATCTCGCGCCAGATGCGCACCACGGCCAACTTGGGGAACTGGCCGGCATGGCGGCCCAGCAGGCGGCGCAGGATCTGCGCTTCGCGGCCGGGGCGCAACGTCACCCGCCGGTCGCCCTTGGCGGCGGCGATCCTTCCCACCAGGCTGGTACGGCGCATCAGCAGGTCGTGCAACTGATCGTCGATGCGATCAATTTCACGACGGAGCTGCTCGAGGGCGGCGCTGTCCTGGTTCATGGCGGAAAAGGGGGCCGGAATTGGTGAGTCCAAGGGAGATAGGTTTAGTGCGGCTTGGCCCGGAAATCAAAGAAAACGTTGACAGTCCCCGCCCGCGACCATAGCTAATCCATTCCCTGTCGCGGCGCGTGATCCCATGTCCCAGAGCGAGCCTGTTCCGACTGCTACCGCCAACGCCCCCGGCCTCAAGGTCGAACTGGGGCGCGACCGGCCGATTCGCCTGGATTGCGGCGTCGAGCTGGGGCCGGTCCAGGTGGCCTACCAGACCTATGGCCAGCTCAACGCCGACAAGTCCAACGCCATCCTGATCTGTCACGCGCTGACCGGCGACCATTACGTGGCCGATCCCCATCCCATCACGGCCAAGCCCGGCTGGTGGAGCGAACTGGTGGGGCCGGGCCGGGTGTTCGACACCGACCGCTACTTCCTGATCTGCTCCAACGTGCTGGGCGGTTGCATGGGCACCACCGGTCCCATGGACGACAATCCCGCCACAGGCCAGCCCTGGGGGCTGAATTTTCCGGTCATCACCATCGGCGACATGGTCAAGGTGCAGGCCCGCCTGATCGACCATCTGGGCATCGACCAGCTGTTCTGCGTGGTCGGCGGCTCCATGGGCGGCATGCAGGTGCTGAAATGGGCGCAGAGCTATCCCGAGCGGGTGTTCTCGGCCATTCCCATCGCGTCGGCGGCGCGGCATTCGGCCCAGAACATCGCCTTTCACGAGGTGGGGCGTCAGGCCATCATGGCCGATCCCGACTGGTGCGAGGGCAATTACCACCAGAAGGGCACGCGGCCCCATCGCGGGCTGGCGGTGGCGCGCATGGCGGCCCACATCACCTATCTGTCCGAGCCGGCGCTGCACCAGAAATTCGGCCGCAACCTGCAGAACCGCGACACCATCACCTATGGCTTCGACGCCGATTTCCAGGTGGAAAGCTATCTGCGCCACCAGGGCTCGACCTTCGTCGACCGCTTCGACGCCAATTCCTACCTCTACATCACGCGGGCCATGGATTATTTCGATCTGGCGGCGGAGAACGGCGGCGTGCTGGCCAATGCCTTCCGCGGCACCCGCACCCGCTTCTGCGTGGTCAGCTTCACCAGCGATTGGCTGTTTCCCACCCCGGAAAGCCGGGCGGTGGTGCATGCGCTGAACGCGGTGGCCGCCAATGTCAGCTTCGTCGAGATCAAGTCGGACAAGGGCCACGACGCCTTCCTGCTGGACGAGCCCGAGTTCCATGCCACCCTGACCGGCTTCCTGGAAGGCGCCGCCGCCCATCGCGGCCTGCCGCGCGACGGAGGAACCGGCCGATGATGACCGTGTCCAACGGCAATCTGCGCGTCGACCTGCGCCTGATCGCCGACATGGTGGAGCCGGGCTCGCGGGTTCTCGACGTGGGCTGCGGCGAGGGCTCCCTGCTGGACTGGCTGGGCCGCGCCAAGGGCGTCGACGGGCGGGGCATCGAGCTGTCCATGGCCGGCGTGTCGGCGGCGGTGTCGCACGGCCTGTCGGTGATCCAGGGCGATGCCGACACCGATCTCAAGGATTACCCCTCCGGTGCCTTCGACTACGTGATCCTCAGCCAGACGCTGCAGGCCACCTACGAGCCGCGCACCGTGCTCAGCCACATGCTGCGCATCGGACGGCGCGCCATCGTGTCGTTTCCCAATTTCGGCCATTGGCGGGTGCGCCTGCACCTGCTGGCCCGTGGCCGCATGCCGGTGACCGATACCCTGGCCTACGAGTGGTACGACACGCCCAACATCCATTTCTGCACCATCCGCGACTTCCTCGACCTCTGTCGCGACCTGGGCATCACGGTGGAGCGCTCCATTCCGCTGGACCGCAACGGCAAGACGATGGCGATCCCGTCTTGCGAGGGGATCGCCAACCTGTTCGCCGATCAGGGATTGTTCGTCCTGTCGCGCAAGGGATAGGGCGGGACGGCGGCGTGGATGGCCGGGACAAGCCCGGCCATGACGATGGGAGAGGGTCCTCCCCCCGATTATTCCGCTGCGATCAACTGCAGGTGGGCGGCCTTCTTGCCGCCGTGGATGGCTTCCAGGAAGTGCTCGACCTCGGTGCGCAGCGCATCGGCCTGACCGGTAAGCTCGGCCGCCGCCGCCAGCACCTCGGAGGCGGTGGAGCCGGCATGACGGGCCGCGTCGCTGACCTCGCCGATATTGCTGGACACCTCGGCCGTGCCGGTGGCGGCCTGCTCGATGCTCCGTGCGATCTCGGTGGTGGCGGCCGATTGCTGGTCCACCGCTTCGGCCACCACCGACGAGGTCTCGTCGATCTCGGAGATGGTGCGCACGATGGCGGCGATGGCGTCGGCGGCCTGGGTGGCGGCCGACTGGACCTCGCCGATCTGGGTGGTGATCTCGTCGGTGGCGCGCGCCGTCTGGTTGGCCAGGGTCTTGACCTCGTTGGCCACGACGGCAAAACCTTTTCCGGCGTCGCCGGCCCTGGCCGCCTCGATGGTGGCGTTCAAGGCCAGCAGGTTGGTCTGCGACGCGATGTCGTTGATCAGCGCCACCACCTCGCCGATACGGCCGGCGGCGGAGTTGAGGCCGGCGACGATCTCGCTGGAGCGCTCGGCCTCCTCGACGGCGGTGCGGGACCGCGCGGTGGAGACCTCCACCTGACGGGCGATCTCGGCCTCCGAGGCATGCAGCTCCTCGGTGGCGGCGGCCACGGTCTGCACGCTCATGGCGGCATGGTTGGCGGCGGCGGCCACGGCGGTGGATTGCCGCGCCGTCTGGTCGGCGATGGCCGACATGGACTGGCTGGTGGACTGCATCTGGGAGGCGGCGGCGCCCACCGACTTGATCACTCCGGCCACCTTGGCGTCGAACTCGGCGGTCAGGCGCTCGATGCGGCGCTGGCGGGCCAGATCGGCCTCCTGCTGGCGCATCTTTTCGGCGGCGGCCTGGGCGGCGGCCTCGATGTGCTTCTGGAACACCTTCAGGCCGCGGGCCAGGGCGCCGATCTCGTCGACCCGCTCGGTATGGCGGATTTCCACCCCGTGGTCGTCCTTGGTCAGGTGATCCAGGGTGGCGGTGACGTCGCCCAGCGGGCGGGTGATGCCACGGCCAACCCAGGCGGCGATCAGCCAGACCAGGGCCAGGATGGCAAAAGCGGCGGCGCCGAATTCCACGGCGCGGGTGCGGAAGGCGGCCGAGACGTCGTCGATGTAGATGCCGCTGCCGATCACCCAGCCCCAGGGGGCGAAGCCCTGGACGTAGGACAGCTTCCTGACCGGCTCGGTGGCGCCGGGCTTGGGCCACATGTAGTAGACGAAGCCGACGGACTTTTCCCTGACCAGCCGGTTCATCTCGCGGAACAGGAACAGACCGTTGGGGTCCTTCATGTCCTCGACGGGCTGGCCGACCAGCTTGGCGTTGGGATGGGACAGCATCACCGACTCGCTCAGCCGGTGCACCCAGAGATACTCGGCCCCCTCGTAGCGCAGCTTCGACACGGCGGCCAGGGCGGCCGCCTGGGCCTCCTCGCGGCCCATCTTGCCGGCGCGCTCCATCTCTTCGTAGTGGGACAGCAGGGACTGACCGACCTCGACGATATGGCGGGTCTTGACCTCGCGGTCATCGAGCAGGTCGTGGTTCATCTGAGCCAGGCTGGCCGCGACGACGGCGGCAATGCCACACAGCGCGGTGGCGACGATCAGCCACAGCCGGATTGCGATCTTCATATAACCCCCCTACCAAAAAGGGAGTTGACGCTTGGCGCGTTCTTCTCCCCATTCATAAGGGTTTTTATGTAGAAACAAAGGCGCAGTCAATGACCGATTTAACCTCTAATGCGTCTGTCGTATAGATCGTCCTATCCGAAAGACTCATTTTCCGGCTGAATCCTTCTTCTTTTTCCCCGGCTTTCCCAGGGCGGCTTCCAGGGCGTCGGCCACGGTGCGCATCACCTTGACGCGGGCGAAGTTCTTGGAATTGGCCTCCACCAGGGTCCAGGGAGCGTTGGTGGTCGAGGTTTTCTCCACCATGTCGTTGACCGCCTGCTCGTAGACGCCCCATTGCTCGCGGTTGCGCCAGTCCTCGTCGGTCAGTTTCCACTTCTTGTATTCGATCTCGCCGCGGGCGTTGAAGCGGGCCAACTGCTCCTCGGCGGTGATGTGCAGCCAGAACTTGCACATGACGATGCCGTGGTCGGTGAGCTGACCTTCGAAATCGACGATCTCGCCATAGGCGCGGCGCCAGGCCTCCTCGGTGCAGAAGCCCTCGACCCGTTCCACCAGCACGCGGCCGTACCACGAACGGTCGAACACGGTGACGCGGCCGGCGCGGGCCACGTGGCGCCAGAAGCGCCACAGATAGTGCTGGGCGCGCTCCTCCTCGGTGGGGGCGGCGATGGGGATCACCTGATAGTCGCGGGCGTTGAGCGCGTTGGTCAGGCGGCGGATGGTGCCGCCCTTGCCGGCGGCGTCCCAGCCCTCGAACACCAGGGCGGTGGAGACGCCGCGCTGCTTGGCGGCGTGATAGAGGTGGGCGAGGCGGGCCCGCTGTTCCTGCAGGGCCTGGTTATAGTCGGCCCCCTCGATGGCCTGGGTCATGTCGAGCGACGACAGGATCGAGGGCTGCGAGGCCAGCACGGTGGGCTTCGATGCCGCCTTGGTCTTGGTCTTGGCCGTGTCCTTGATCTCGGCGTTGACCTTCTTCACCGCCTCGCGCTTGGCGAAGTGCTTGGTGATGGCTTCCTTCAGGGTCTGCAGCACCACCGCCGAGCGGTAGCGGGGATCGGCGCCCTCGACGATCTGCCAGGGGGCATGGCCCTTGCTGGTGTGCATGATCATGCGTTCGGCGGCGGCGACGAACTTGTCGTACATCTCCCAGTGCTGCCAGTCCTGGGCGGTCACCTGCCAGGCGGTCAGTTCGTCCTTCTCCAGGCTTTTGAGGCGCTTCTTCTGGGCCTTCTGCGACAGATGCATCCAGAACTTGAGGATCAGGGCGCCCTCGTCGGCCAGGGTCTTCTCGAAGTGGACGATGCGTTCCAGCCGTTCGTCCAGTTCCGGGCCGCTGATCTTCTCGTTGACCCGGTCGATCAGGGGATGGTGATACCATGACGACATGAACAGCCCGACCTTGCCCTTGGGTGGCAGGTCGCGCCAGTAGCGCCAATACTCGGGGCGCTCGCGCTCCTCGTCCGACGGCGGACCATAGGCGCGGGTCACGATCCAGCGCGGGTCCATCCATTCGTTGAGCAGATTGACCGTCTCGTTCTTGCCGGCGCCGTCGACGCCGGCGAACAGCACGATGACCGGAAAGTCGGCCTCGCGCAGTTGCTGCTGCAGATCCAGGAGATCGGTGCGCAGGCCCGGCGCCATGGCATCGAAATCCTCACGCGAAATCTTGCGCCCCAGTTCGGCGGCCTCGAACATGTCCCATCCCCCCACGTCTCGATCAACATGACGCCATCAACCGTAAGTATGAGCGTATGCTCATTAGGCAGGGGCGACAAGAGGCTGTAAAATTCCCCGTCTTGCAGGAGAAAACCATGCCCAGGACGGTTCAACTGGTTCTCGACGACGATATGGCCCGCCGGCTGGACGAGCGTCTGGCCGCCGATGGCGGCGACGCGCCGGCCTTGCTGGAGCGGGTGTTGAGGGCCTTTCTCGACACCGAGGCCGAGCGGGCGGCGGCACGGGACGCCATCATCCGGGCGGCGGGCGAAGGCGAGTTCGGCGCCGCGCCCGGCCTGTCCGCCGACCACGCCCGCGTCCGTCTCTGGCTGCTGGGCTGGGGCGGCGACGGCGAATCCGGCCCGCCGGGTTCGTGCTGAGATGACCCGCTGGTCCGATGCGGCGTTGACCGACCTGTTCCGGCTGCGCGGCGGTCTGGCCGCCGACGCCGCCAGGCGGGTCGGCCGGCTGATCGCCGAGTCCGCCGATTGCCTGGGCGACTTCCCCGAGCGGGGGCGGAGTGGGACCGCTCCCGGCACCAGGGAACTGTCGCTGCCCGGCCTGCCCTGGCGGCTGGTCTACCGTGAGAATGGCGGCGGAGTGATGATCCTGCGGGTCATCTGAGCCGCAACGCCAGCGGCCCCAGCCCCGCCACCACCGCCAGGGAGGCGAAGGCCAGGCCCCAGGCCGGCGAGGTCCCGCCGCCGCCCAGGTCCAGCACCATGCCGAAGGCCAGCGGCCCGATGAAGCCGGCGCCGAAGCCCAGCAGCGAGTGGATGGCGATGGTGGCGCCGCGCCGCTCCGGCTGGGCGGCCATCACCGCCCCGGTGGTGAGCGCCGCCGAATCGATCTGGATCAGCACGTTGTAGAGCAGCATCAGCCCGACGACGACGCCATAGGGCAGGCCGCCCAGGAAGCCGATCACCGCCGCCAGGGCGGCCGAGGACAGCATGGCGAGGGCGCAGACCCGGCGGCGATCGAAGCGCAGGGCGAGGTCGGCGCCCAGCAGCGACGCGGCCATGGCCAGCAGGGCGCCGATGGTGGCGGTGGTGGTGGGCGAGGGGCCGCCGGCCCCCGGCTGGCTCGCCAGCACCCAGGCGAGGAAGGCCACCATCCACGAGCGCGCCCCGAACAGCTCCCACACATGGGCGGCATAGCCCAGGACATAGCCCATGGCGGCGCGGTTGCGGAATACCGGACCGAAGTCGAAGGGATTGACCGGCTGGGCGGGGGCGATGGGCTCGGCCCGCTCCAGCAGCGCCAGGACCAGGACAAAGCCGGCCAGGGCGCAGGCGCCGGCCAGGGTGAAGGCGGCCTTCCATCCCCATATCTCGGCAACGGTGCCGATGACCATGAACGAGCCGCTGGTGCCCAGCGAGAAAGAGGCGGTGTAGAAGCTGATCCAGCGGGCCTGCTGCGGCCCGCTGGTGCGGTCGACCAGGGCCTTCAGTCCCGGCATGTAGGTGCCGGCCAACCCCACTCCGGCCGCGAAGCGCAGGGCCAGCGCCGACCAGAAGCCTTCCGCCATGAAGGCGTAGAGCAGGCCGGAGATTCCGGCCACCAGGGCGCCGAACAGGTAGACCCGTCTGGCGTCCATGCGGTCGGTCAGCGTGGTCAGGACCGGCACCGCCATCGTATAGCCGGCGAACAGCACGCCGGAAATCCACCCCGCCTCGGTATTGGACAACCCCCATTCGGCCACGAAGGCGGGCAGCAGGGCGGGGAAGGCGAAGACGCCCACCATGGTCAGCACCTCGGCGGTGCACAGGCAAAAGACAGCCTTGGCGCCTATGGACGGTGGGTTATTTATCACAATGACCCATGACTTTTGGTCCGTATCAATTCACGCATCGGGTGTATACCGTACCCGAAGGCGCCGGGGATGCGCCTTGGGTGCCGTCAGGCGAGGGAGTACCTGTCATATGGCCTCGAATCGGATTGTTTCATGGGGGAACGAGAAGATCGAGTGGTCGGATGATCTTCTGCTCGATATGGAAACGGAAGACGACGACCATCGCGAGATGTTTGCCCTGATGAATCAGGTCTTCTCGACGGCCCGGCTGGGGGCCGACATGGTGACCCAGGCGGTCGCCGATCTGTGCCTGTTCACCGGAGAGCACTTCGCGCGCGAGCAGAACAAAATGGATCGCGCCGATTATCCCGAGCGTGAAGCTCACCGCTACGACCACGAATACCTGATCTTCCAGTTGGACGTGCTGATCGAGCGCCTGATGACCTCCGGCCCGGATTACGTGGCCGAGGAACTGGTCGATCTGCTGCGGCGCTGGCTGTGCGACCACATCCTGACCTTCGACGCCGCCTTCGCCGCGTTCATGCGGGGCGACCCGCAGGAGGAATAGGGGCGCGCGACGGAAGGACACTCCCTTCGCCCCGTCCTTCTTTCCCCGCAACAAAAAAGGGCGCCCGCTGGGGGCGCCCTTTTCCGTTCGGGAAACGAAAGAACTACGTGTGCAGCGGGCGGCCGTCGACGGCGAGGCAGGCTTCCTTGACCGCTTCGCCCAGGCCCGGATGGGCGTGGCAGGTGCGCGCGATGTCTTCGGCGGCGGCGCCGAATTCCATGGCAAGCACCACTTCGGCGATCAGGTCGCCGGCGTTGGGGCCGACGATGTGGGCGCCCAGGACCTTATCGGTGGTGGCGCAGGCCAGGACCTTGACGAAGCCGTCGACCTCGTTCATGGACCGCGCGCGGCCATTGGCGGTGAAGGGGAACTTGCCGGCCTTGTAGGCGATGCCCTCGGCCTTCAACTGCTCCTCGGTCTTGCCCACCGAAGCCACTTCCGGCCAGGTGTAGACCACCGCCGGGATGGCCTCGTAGTTCACGTGGCCGTGCTGACCGGCCAGGATCTCGGCCAGGGCGACGCCCTCTTCCTCGGCCTTGTGGGCCAGCATGGCGCCGCCGACCACGTCGCCGATGGCGTAGATGCCGGGCACGTTGGTGCGGAAATGGCCGTCGATCTGGACGAAGCCGCGCTTGTCCTGCGCCACGCCGACCTTATCCAGGCCCAGACCGTCGGTGTAGGGCTTGCGGCCGATGGCGACCAGCACGCAATCGGCCTCGATCTTCTCGGCCGCCCCACCGGCGGCGGGCTCCACCGTGACGGTGGCCTTCTTGCCCGACCTGGCGATGCCGGTGACCTTGGTGCCCAGCTTGAACTCCATGCCCTGCTTGGCGAGCAGACGCTGCATCTGCTTGGACACCTCGCCGTCGTTGAACGGCAGGATGCGGTCGAGGAATTCGACCACGGTGACCTTGGCGCCCAGGCGGCCCCAGACGGTGCCCAGCTCCAGGCCGATGACGCCGCCGCCGATCACCACCATGTGCTTCGGCGTCTTGGGCAGGGCCAGCGCTCCGGTGGACGAGACGATCACCTCCTCGTCAATGGTCACGCCGGGCAGCGGAGTGACATCGGAACCGGTGGCGATGACGATGTGCTTGGCGGCGACGGTGGACTTGGCGCCGTCCTTGGCGGTGATCTCGATCTGGCCCGGGGCGGTGATGGCGCCGGCGCCGACGATGTAGGTCACCTTGTTCTTCTTGAACAGGAACTCGATGCCCTTGGTGTTGTCGGCCACCACCTTGTCCTTGTGGGCCTGCATGCCGGCCACGTCCATCTCCACCTTGGCCACCTTGATGCCGAACGAGCCGAACTGGTGGGCGGCGGCGTGGTAGTGGTGGGACGCGGTCAGCAACGCCTTGGACGGGATGCAGCCGACGTTGAGGCAGGTGCCGCCGAGCGAGCCGCGCTTCTCGACGCAGGCGGTCTTGAGGCCCAACTGGGCGGCGCGGATGGCGGCGACGTAGCCGCCGGGGCCACCGCCGATGATGACGACGTCGAAGGAGTTCTCGGACATGGGTCTATCCCCCTGATAGGGCGTCACCCCCGGGCTTGGCCCGGGGGTCCATGGATGGCCGGATCAAGTCCGGCCATGACGGCTGTTATGGCTGATCCTACATTTCCAGCAGGATGCGCTGCGGGTCCTCGATGCACTCCTTGACGCGCACCAGGAACGACACCGCCTCGCGGCCGTCGATGATGCGGTGGTCGTAGGAGAGCGCCAGGTACATCATCGGGCGCGCCTCGATCTTGCCATCGGGCATGACCATGGGACGCTGCTGCACCTTGTGCATCCCCAGGATGCCCGACTGGGGCGTATTGAGGATGGGGGTGCTCATCAGCGAACCGTAGACGCCGCCGTTGGAGATGGTGAAGGTGCCGCCGGAGAGGTCCTCCATGGACAGCTTGCCGTCGCGGGCCTTCTTGCCCAGGGCGGCGATGCCCTGCTCGACGCCGGCGAAGGACAGGGCGTCCGCACCGCGCAGCACCGGCACCACCAACCCTTGAGGCGTGCCCACGGCCACGCCGATGTCGTAGTACTTCTTGTAGACCAGATCATCGCCGTCGATCTCGGCGTTGACCGCCGGCCAGTCCTTGAGCGCGGCGACACAGGCCTTCACGAAGAAGGACATGAAGCCCAGCTTGACGCCGTGGCGCTTCTCGAACTGGTCCTTGTACTGGTTCCTGAGGTCGAACAGCGCGCCCATGTCCACCTCGTTGAAGGTGGTCAGCATGGCGGCGGTGTTCTGGGCCTCCTTCAGGCGGCCGGCGATGGTCTTCCTGAGGCGGGTCATCTTGACCCGCTCCTCGCAATCGGCCTTGGCGCGCGGGCCGGACGAAGCGGCGGGCTTAGCCGGGGCCGGGGCCGGGGCGGCGGCGGGGGCCGAAGCGGCGGCCAGCACGTCGCCCTTGGTCACCCGGCCGTCCTTGCCGGTGCCGGCGATGGCGCCGGTGTCGATGCCGGCATCGGCGGCGATCTTCTTGGCCGAGGGCATGACGCCTGCCGCGGCCGGGGCGGCGGCGGGAGCGGCCGGGGCCGGAGCGGCGGCCTTGGCGGCGGCCGGAGCAGCGGCCACGGCGGCACCGGCGGCGCCCAGCACGCCCAGCAGGGCGCCGACTTCCACGGTGACGCCGGCGGCGGCCACGATGTCGACCAGGGTGCCGGCGGAGGGGGCATTGACCTCGACGGTGACCTTGTCGGTCTCCAGCTCGACCAGCGGCTCATCGGCGCGGACGGCGTCGCCCACGTTCTTGAACCACTTGGCGACGGTGGCTTCGGTGACGGACTCGCCCAGGGTGGGCACCTTGATTTCGGTGGACATTATTGATTTCCCTCTTTCTAGGCGGTCAGACGGGAGAGCTTGGAGGCGCGGCGGAACGGCTGGGGCAGGGTGACCAGTTCACCGGTCAGCGCCATGCTGGTGATCCATTCCTGTTCGGCCACGTGGGTCTTGTACAGGCCGGTGGCGGGCGACGCGGCGGCGCGGCGTCCGCAGTACAGGGCCTTCTTCGCCTTGATGTCGAGTTCCTCGCAGATGAACTCGACACGGCGGTCGACGAAGGTCCACGGACCCATGTTGGCCGGCTCTTCCTGCACCCACAGCAACTCGGCGTTGGGATAGCGGGCCAGCTGGGCCTTGATGGTGTCCTTGGGCCAGGGATAAAGCTGCTCGACGCGGATGATGGCCACGTCCTTGAGGCCGCGCTTGGTGCGTTCCTCCAGCAGGTCGTAATAGACCTTGCCCGAGCACAGCAGCACCCGGCGGACCTTGGCGTCGGCCACCAGCGTCTCGACCTCGGGCAGCACGCGGCGGAAGCGGGACCCGGTGGTCAGGTCGTCCAGCTTGGAGACGCACAGCTTGTGACGCAGCAACGACTTCGGCGTCATGATGATCAGCGGCTTCCTGAAGTTGCGGCGCAGCTGACGGCGGAGCGCGTGGAAGTAGTTGGCCGGCGTGGTGATGTTGCAGACCTGCCAGTTGTCCTCGGCGGAGAGCTGGAGGTAGCGCTCCCAGCGGGCCGAGGAATGCTCCGGCCCCTGGCCTTCATAGCCGTGGGGCAGCAGCATCACCAGACCCGACATGCGCAGCCACTTGGACTCGCCCGAGTTGATGAACTGGTCGATGATCACCTGGGCGCCGTTGGCGAAGTCGCCGAACTGGCCTTCCCACAGGGTCAGCGTGTTGGGTTCCGCCTGGGAATAGCCGTACTCGAAGCCCAGCACCGCCTCTTCCGACAGCGGCGAATCCATGACCTCGAAATAGGCCTGATTGCCCGGACGGATGGCGTTGAGGGGCTCGACGCGCTCCTCGGTCTCCTGATCGGTCAGACGGCAGTGGCGCTGCGAGAAGGTGCCGCGTCCGCAATCCTGGCCCGACAGGCGGACCGGGTTGCCCTCCACCAGCAGGGTGCCGAAGGCCAGGGCCTCGGCGGTCGCCCAGTCGATACCCTCGCCCGAATCCACCATTTCCTTCTTGGCGGCGAGCTGGCGGATGATCTTGCGGTTGACGTTGAAGCCGTCGGGAGTGCGGGCCAGGGCATGGCCCACTTCCTTGAGGGTCTCGGCGGTGACGCCGGTCTTTTCCTCGCGGAACTCCTCTTCCTCGGACAACTGCACCAGTCCCTGCCACTTGCCTTCCAGCCAGTCGGCCTTGTTGACCTTGAAGCTCTTGGCCGCTTCGTAGTCCTGCTCGAGGCGAGCCTGGAAGTTGGCGAAAATGGCATCGGCTTCGTAGCGCGAGATGGTGCCCTCGGCCACCAGCTTCTCGGAATAGAGCGCGCGGGTGGTCGGGTGGCTGGCGATCTTGCGGTACATCTGCGGCTGGGTGAAGGCCGGCTCGTCCGATTCGTTATGGCCGTGGCGGCGATAGCAGACCATGTCGATCACCACGTCGGCGCCGAATTCCTGGCGGTATTCGGTGGCGATGCGGGTCACGTGCACCACCGCTTCCGGGTCGTCGCCGTTGACGTGGAACACCGGGGCCTGGAAGCCCTTGGCCACGTCCGACGAATAAGGGCCGGAACGCGAGTATTGCGGCGCGGTGGTGAAGCCGATCTGGTTGTTGACGATAATGTGCATGGTGCCGCCGGTGGCATAGCCCTTGAGCTGCGACAGCAACATCACCTCGGGCACCACGCCCTGGCCGGCGAAGGCGGCGTCGCCGTGCAGGATGATGCCCATCACCCGCTTGCGCTCGGTATCGCCGAACTGGGTCTGCTTGGCGCGCACCTTGCCGACCACCAGCGGGCCGACCACTTCCAGGTGGCTGGGATTGGGCATCAGCGACAGGTGGACCACCTTGCCGTCGAAGTCACGGTCGGCGGAGGTGCCGAGGTGATACTTCACGTCGCCCGAGCCCTGGACGTCTTCCGGGTTGGCGGCGTTGCCCTGGAACTCCGAGAAGATGGCCTGGTAGGGCTTCTTCATGAAGTTGGCCAGCACGTTGAGACGGCCGCGGTGGGCCATGCCCAGCACCACTTCGTCGACGCCCAGCTGCGAGCCGCGCTTCAGGATCTGCTCCAGCGCCGGAATGACGCTCTCGCCACCCTCGAGGCCGAAGCGCTTGGTGCCGGTGTACTTCATCTGCAGGAAACGCTCGAAGCCCTCGGCCTCGGTCAGGCGCTCCAGGATGGCGGTCTTGCCGCGCGGCGTGAAGTCGGTGCGGTTGTGGATCGACTCGATGCGCTTTTGAATCCAGGCCTTCTGGTCCGGGTCCTGGATGTGCATGAACTCGACGCCGATGCACGAACAGTAGGTTTCCTGCACGATGCGCACGATGGTCCTGAGCGTGGCGCTTTCCAGGCCCAGCACGTGGTCGATGAAAATCTCGCGGTCGAGATCGGCATCGGTGAAGCCATAGGTGCGGTAATCCAGCTCGGGGTGCTGCTCGCGCTTGGTCAGACCCAGCGGGTCGAGCTGGGCCATCAGATGGCCGCGCACGCGGTACGAGCGGATCAGCATCAGGGCGCGGATCGAATCGATCTGGCCCTGGCGGATGGCGGCGGGATCGGCGGCTGGGGCGGCCGTGCCCTTGGCTCCGTCCTTGGCCCCCTTCTTGGCGGCGGCCGCTGCTGCTGCGGCGGCCTCCGGGTCGACGGCGCCAATGATTTTGACGTCGCGTCTGGCGTTGGCGGTGCCCTTGAAGTCCTGCACCAGCTGCGAGCCGTCATCCTTCAAGTCCTGGAAGAAGGAGACCCACGAGGAATCGACCGAAGCCGGATCTTCCAGGTAGCGGGCGTAAAGCTCGGCGATGAAGACGGCGTTGCCACCGCTCAGAAAGGACGATTCGTCGAACTGCTTTGTCATGTTCGGGATTCGACGCAGGTTCTAGCCCGCGTCCCTTTCGTGCTTGGGCCGGGCGGCGCCGCCGGGCGCCGCTCATTTACGGCGCAAACTGCTTTTTTATTATTATTAAAAACGGTCCGGCGCACCGGCGGTCCGGCGCTCCGGCGACGCGCCGGACCGTTTGGTACTAAGCGGTTTAGCCCTTGAGGAGCTTCACCATGGTCGAGCCCAGCGAAGCGGGCGAGTCGGCGACGGCGATACCGGCGGACTTCAGGGCTTCCACCTTGAAGTCGGCGGTGTCGTTGCCGCCCGAGATCACCGCACCGGCATGGCCCATGCGGCGGCCGGGCGGAGCGGTACGGCCGGCGATGAAGCCGACGGTCGGCTTCTTGATCTTGGAGCGCTTCAGCAGCTCGGCGCCCTGAACCTCGGCGTCGCCGCCGATTTCGCCGATCATGATGATCGCCTGGGTCTCGGGGTCGGCCAGGAAAAGCTCCAGGCTGTCGACGAAGTTGGTGCCGTTGATCGGGTCACCGCCGATGCCGATGCAGGTGGTCTGGCCCAGACCGGTGGCGGTGGTCTGCGCCACCGCTTCGTAGGTCAGGGTGCCCGAACGGGACACGATGCCGATCTTGCCACGCATGTGGATGTGGCCGGGCATGATGCCGATCTTGCACTCGCCAGGCGTGATGACGCCCGGGCAGTTCGGGCCGATCAGGCGGGTCTTGGAGCCCTGCAGGGCGCGCTTGACGGCCAGCATGTCGGCCACCGGGATACCCTCGGTGATGCAGACGGCCAGCTCGATCTCGGCGTCGATGGCTTCCAGGATGGCGTCGGCGGCGAACGGCGGCGGCACGTAGATCACGGACGCGTTGCAGCCGGTCTTGGCCTTGGCCTCGGCGACGGTGTTGAACACCGGCAGGTCCAGGTGGGTGGTGCCGCCCTTACCGGGGGTGACGCCGCCAACCATCTTGGTGCCATAGGCGATGGCCTGCTCGGAGTGGAAGGTGCCCTGGGCGCCAGTGAAGCCCTGGCAGATGACCTTCGTGTTGGAATTAACGAGAACGGCCATTTTTATGCAGCCTCCTTCACGGCCTTCACCACCTTCTCGGCGGCATCGGCAAGATTATCGGCCGCGATGATCGGCAGGCCGGACTGAGCCATGATCTTCTTGCCCAGCTCGACGTTGGTGCCTTCGAGGCGAACCACCAGCGGGACATTCAGCGAAACTTCACGGGCGGCGGCGACAACGCCTTCGGCGATGACGTCGCAGCGCATGATGCCGCCGAAGATGTTGACCAGGATGCCTTCGACGTTGGGGTCCGACAGGATCAGCTTGAAGGCGGTGGTGACGCGCTCCTTGGTGGCGCCGCCGCCGACATCGAGGAAGTTGGCCGGCTCGGCGCCGTACAGCTTGATGATGTCCATGGTGGCCATGGCGAGACCGGCACCGTTGACCATGCAGCCGATCTGGCCGTCCAGCTTGATGTAGTTCAGGCTGTGGCGGGCGGCTTCGAGCTCGGCCGGATCTTCTTCCGACTCGTCACGCAGCTCTTCGATGTCCTTGTGACGGAACAGCGCGTTGTCGTCGAAATTGACCTTGGCGTCCAGGGCGACCAGCTCACCGGCGCCGGTGACCACCAGCGGGTTGATCTCGACGATGGAGCAGTCCAGGTCCATGAAGGCCTTGTACAGGGCGCCGATGAACTTGACGGCGGTGTTGACCTGCTTGCCCTCGAGGCCCAGGCCAAAAGCGATCTGGCGGCCGTGGTACTGCTGGAAGCCTTCGACCGGGTCGATGGCGACCTTCAGGATCTTCTCGGGGTGGTTATGGGCCACTTCCTCGATCTCCATGCCGCCCTCGGTGGAGGCGACGATGGTGACGCGGCAGGTGGCGCGGTCGATCAGCATGGACAGGTACAGCTCGCGCTTGATGTCGCAGCCCTGCTCGATGTAGACGCGCTTGACTTCCTTACCGGCCGGGCCGGTCTGCTTGGTGACCAGGATCTGGCCCAGCATCTGCTCGACGTTGGCCTTGACCTCGTCGATGGACTTGACGACGCGGACGCCGCCCTTCCCCTGGGGGTCGTTCTTGAAACGACCGGCGCCACGGCCACCGGCGTGAATCTGCGACTTCACGACCCACACCGGGCCGCCCAGTTCCTTGGCAACCGACACCGCCTCGTCGGGGGTGTAGGCGACGCCGCCCTTCAGTACGGCGACGCCGTACTTGGCCAGCACCTGCTTGCCCTGATACTCATGAATATTCATCGGGTTTCGCTCCCCTTGAGTGTCTTGTCGATTAGCCCATCAGGCCCTTGGCGACCTTGACCAGACCGCGAACGGCGTCGGCCGACTTGTTGAACTCGGCCTGCTCGGCGGCGTTCAGCTCGATCTCGACGATGCGCTCCACGCCGCCTTCGCCGATCACCACCGGCACGCCGACGAACACGTCGTCGGGCTGGCCGTAGGTGCCGCCCTTGACTAGGGTGGCGACGGGCAGGACGCGCTTCTTGTCCTTCAGATAGGCTTCGGCCATGGCCACGCCGGAGGCGGCGGGGGCATAGTAGGCCGAGCCGGTCTTCAGCAGGTTGACGATCTCGGCGCCGCCGTCACGGGTGCGCTGCACGATCTGGTCGAGCTTCTCCTGGGTGGTCCAGCCCATCTTCACCAGGTCGGGCAGCGGGATGCCGGCGACGGTGGAGTAACGGACCAGCGGGACCATGGTGTCGCCGTGGCCGCCCAGCACGAAGGCGGTGACGTCCTCGACCGAAACGTTGAACTCTTCGCACAGGAAGGTGCGGAAGCGGGCCGAATCAAGCACGCCGGCCATGCCGACGATCATGTTGGCGGGCACGCCCGAATAGTGCTGCAGCGCCCAGACCATCACGTCCAGCGGGTTGGTGATGCAGATCACGAAGGCGCCGGGGCAGTTCTTCTTGATGCCCTCGCCGACGGCGGCCATCACCTTCAGGTTGATGCCGACCAGATCGTCGCGGCTCATGCCGGGCTTCCTGGGCACGCCGGCGGTGACGATCACCACGTCGGCGCCCTTGATCGCCGAGTAGTCGTTGGCGCCGGAATAGCGGCAGTCCACGCCCTCGACCGGGGTGGACTCGAGGATGTCGAGACCCTTGCCCTGGGGGATGCCCTCGGCGATGTCGAACATGACGACATCACCCAGTTCCTTGAGGCCGATCAGGTGGGCGAGCGTGCCGCCGATGTTGCCGGACCCTACGAGAGCGATCTTCTTGCGTGCCATGGATGGAGTTCCCTCGAATTCGATGAGATGGTTCTAGACGAACGGGTGGGGCGCGCCGCGCGCGCAAAAATGGCCTGGGGGGCTTAGGTAACTCGATTCGCGCCCAAGGGCAAGTGGATTGGCATGCGGCGCACGCAAAGCCGCCCCGCCGGGAAACCTTGGGATTTCCGAACACTGGCCGGGAAGCGGTAGGACCAAGGCCGTAATCCTTTGGACTCGTTCAAAGATAGCCTACCCGGAAGGGGTTATTGGCTACCCTCGGGGGTGGGGTGGGCGATGCCGCGCCGCAACGGCCGCCTACCCCAGATGCTCTCGCATCACGTAGTCCTCGGCCTGCATCTCCATCAGGCGGGATACGGTGCGCTGGAACTCGAAGGCGCCGACGCCCTCGGGGTAGAGGGTCTCGGGCGGGGCGGCGGCCGAGCAGATCAGGGTCACCTTGTGTTCGTAGAGCGCGTCGATCAGGGTGACGAAGCGCCGGGCCTCGTCCTTGTTGGCCGGCGACAGCAGGGGAATGTCCGACAGCACCAGGGTGTGGTAGCGCCCCGCCAGGGCCAGGTAGTCGCTGGGGCCGAGCGCCGTGCCGCACAACTGGGAGAACGAGAAGCGCGCCACCCCGGCGCCGGCCAGGGGCACGCGCAATTGGCGTCCGTTGACCTCGATGGTGTGGGGATTGGTGCTGGTTCCCTCGGTCAGGCGGGCGAAGGCCAGTTCCAGGGCGTTCTCCGCCTCCTCGGAAAGCGGCGCGTGATAGACCTGCAGGCCGCGCTTGCGGCCCAGGCGGTAGTCGCGCTCCGAGTTCAGCTCCAAGATGTCGAGCTTGTCCTCGATCAGCCGGATGAACGGGACGAAGCGGTCGCGCTGGAGGCCGTCCTTGTAGAGGTCGCCGGGGGGGCGGTTGGAGGTGATCACCACCACCACGCCGTCGTCCATCAGGCATTTGAACAGGCGGCCGACGATCATGGCGTCGGCGATGTCGGTGACCTGCAACTCGTCGAGACAGAGCAGCCAGGCCTCCGACGCGATGGCGCGGGCCAGCTTGGGGATGGGATCGGCATCGCCGCGCGACGGCGTCTGGCGCCATTTGTGGATATCGGCGTGGATGTCGCGCATGAACTCGTGGAAGTGCACGCGCTTCTTGCCCGGTATGGAGGCGGTCTGGAAGAACAGGTCCATCAGCATGGACTTGCCGCGCCCCACCTCGCCGAAGATGTACAGGCCGTGCTTGGGCGCCGCCTGGGCGGCCAGATCGCCGCCGCCCCAGGTCCAGGCGGAGGCCGGCGCCGCCTTCTTCAGGCCGAAGCGGGCCAGCCAGCCGGTTTCGCCGAGCGCCGGGCGATAGCGTGCCAGGGCGTGATGGAGGCTTTGCAGCTTCTCCATGGCCAGCTCCTGGGCGACGTCGGGTCGGACCTCGCCGTTCTGGACCTTGGCGCGGTAGGAGAACAGGGGGCCTTCGCCCATGGTGACGTTGTGCTCCCGAAATAAAAGTGGGGCTCCCGAAACGAAAGCGGGCGGGAGTCGCCTCCCGCCCGGTCTTGGATGTCCGGCCGCTCAGCCGTCGGCGGTGATCTTGGCGATGATGTCGCCCATCGCCTTGTCGCACACGGCGTTGTCCACCTGGCAGGTGCCGGCGTTGGCGTGGCCGCCGCCGCCGTACTTCAGGCACAGCTCGCCCACATTGGTCCTGGACGAGCGGTTGACGATGGACTTGCCGATGGCGAAGACGGTGTTCTGCTTCTTGACGCCCCACAACACATGGATGGAGATGTTGGTCTCCGGGTAGAGCGCGTAGATCATGAAGCGGTTGCCGGCGAAAATAGTCTCCTCGCCGCGCAGGTCCAGCACCACCAGATTCTTGTGGACGGTGGAGCAGCGCTTGATCTGGTCCTTGAACTTCTCGGCGTGCTCGAAATAGATGTCGGTCCGTTCCTTGACGTCGGGCAGGGCCAGGATCTGATCGATGTTGTGGTTCCGGCAGTAATCGATCAGGTCCATCATCAGCTGGTAGTTGGACACCCGGAATTCCCGGAAGCGGCCAAGGCCGGTGCGGGCGTCCATGATGTAGTTCAGCAGGGTCCAGCCGGCGGGGTCGAGAATCTCTTCCAGCGAGTACTGGGCGGAATCGCCCTGGTCCACCGCCGCCATCATCTCGTTCCAGGCGGCCGGAAAGACCTTGGCGCCGCCATAGTAGTTATAGACCACGCGGGCCGCCGAGGGGGCCTCGGCCTCGATGATGTGGTTTTCCTTCTTACCCACCCGGATGGTCTCGGACAGGTGGTGGTCGAAGGCGATATGCACACCCTCCACATAGGGCAGGTTGGTGGTGATGTCCTTCGGTCCGATCTCGATGATGCCGTCCTGCATGTCCTTGGGATGCACGAATTTAATATCATCGATAAGATCGAGCTGCTTCAGCAGCACCGCGCAGACCAGACCGTCGAAGTCGCTGCGGGTAACCAGCCGGAATTTCTTGCCGTCGGACATAGACCTACTCCTCTTTCCCACCCCAGGGGTAGACGCCATTTCCCCGAGAATAGCCCCGCACGGTTCCAGTGACAACGTCCCTGGCGCAGGAATGTTTCCAAAACCGGGCCGTTGGTTTAAACATTGGGGTTGACCCCACCGGTTTTCATGGGCCCCTCCGATGCATACCTTTCGCTATGCCGCAATTGCCATCCTTGTGACCTTGGTCGGCGGCTGTTCGTCGGACGAAGCCTTCGTCGACCGCCGCGAGATGGTGCGATCCATCAAGAAGCAGAAACTGCCCGGGTATGACGGGCGGGTCACCGTCTGCTACGACAGCGACACCCCCCGGGCCGAACGGGACCGGCTGGCCGCCGAGGCGTGCGAAGTCTATGGCCTGAGGGCCATCCTCGATACGGATAACCGGTGGCAATGCCGCTTCACGACACCCCATCAGGCCAACTATTACTGCTACGATCCGGACATGCGCATGGCCAATGGAACCCTGGTGAATCCGTTTTCCAGTTCCCAGGTCAGTGCCTGGCAACGCGAACGCCGGACGGACAGCCGGGGACAGACCGGGGAATAGGAACGGAAAAAGGGGCGGTTCCCATCGGGAACCGCCCCTTATAGCGTGATGCCCAAAATGTGCATCACGCTATAGGCCTTATCATTTTCCCTCGCCGGGCGGGCGCTTCCGCGCCCTTGGCCGCGCCCTCAACGGGCGCTGGAGCGGCGCGCCTCATATTTGAGGCGCGCCGCTCTAATCGCTTGACCGATGAAAGGCCGCGTCAGACGCGGCGCTCCATGATCTTTTCCTTGATGGCACCGATCGCCTTGGCCGGGTTGAGGCCCTTGGGGCAGGTCTTGGTGCAGTTCATGATGGTGTGGCAGCGATAGAGCTTGAAGGGGTCTTCAAGATCATCCAGACGCTCGCCGGTCATCTCGTCGCGGGAGTCGAGAATCCAGCGGGCGGCCTGCAGCAGCACCGACGGGCCCAGGTAGCGGTCGCCGTTCCACCAGTAGCTGGGGCAGCTGGTCTGGCAGCAGAAGCACAGGATGCATTCCCACAACCCGTCGAGCTTCTCGCGCTCCTCCGGGCTCTGCAGGCGCTCGCCGTCGGGCGGGGGCGCGGTCTGGGTCTGCATCCAGGGCTTGATGGAGGCCAACTGGGCGTAGGGCAGGGTCAGGTCGGGGATCAGGTCCTTGACCACCGGCATGTGCGGCAGCGGATAGACCGCCGCGTCACCCTTGATGTCCTCGATGGGCTTGAGGCAAGCCAGGGTGTTGGTGCCGTCGATGTTCATGGCGCACGACCCGCAGATGCCTTCACGGCACGAGCGGCGGAAGGTCAAGGTCGAGTCGATCTCGTTCTTGATCTTCAGCAGGGCGTCCAGGACCATCGGGCCGCAGGCGTCGAGATCGATCTCGTAGCTGTCGAGCCGCGGGTTGGCGTTGGAATCGGGGTCATAGCGGTAGATCTTGAAGACCTTGACGTTCTTGGCGCCGACGGCCTTGTAGACCTTGCCGGGCTGGACCCGCGAATTGGGGGGCAGGGCGAATTCAACCATGTGCGTTCTCCTAACCCTTCCTTAGTACACGCGCTTCTGCGGCTTGATGTACTCGACCTCGTCGGTGAGCGTGTAGGTGTGCACCGGACGGTAGTCCAGCTTCACCTTGCCGTTCTCGACCCAGGCCAGCGAGTGCTTCTGCCAGTTGACGTCGTCGCGGTCGGGATAATCCTCGTGGGCGTGGGCGCCGCGGCTCTCGTGACGGGCTTCCGCCGACACGATGGTGGCCAGGGCGCAATCCATCAGGTTTTCCAGCTCCAGCGCCTCGACCAGATCCGAGTTCCACACGGTGGAGCGGTCGTTGATCTTGAGCTGGGGCAGGGTGGAGGCCACCTGCTCCATCTTGGCGCAGCCCTCGGCCAGCGACTTGGAGGTGCGGAACACCGCCGCGTCCATCTGCATGGTCTTCTGCATGGCGAGACGGATCTCGCTGGTATGCATGGAGCCGTTGGCGTTGCGCAGACGATCGAAGCGCGACAGGGCCAGGTCGCTGCCGTCCTTGGGCAGCGGCTTGTGCGCGGTGCCGGGCTTCATGGTCTCGGCGGCGCGGAGCGCGCAGGCGCGGCCGAACACCACGATGTCCAGCAGCGAGTTAGTGCCCAGGCGGTTGGCGCCGTGCACCGAGACGCAGGCCGCCTCGCCGATGGCCATCAGGCCCTCGACGGTGGCGTCGGGGTTCTCGGCGGTGGGGCGCAGCACCTCGCCGTACACGTTGGTGGGGATACCGCCCATGTTGTAGTGCACGGTCGGCAGCACCGGGATCGGCTCCTTGGTCACGTCCACGCCGGCGAAGATCTTCGCCGTCTCGGAAATGCCCGGCAGGCGCAGTTCCAGGGTCTCGGCCCCCAGATGCTCCAGGTGCAGATAGATATGGTCGTTTTCCTTGCCCACGCCGCGGCCTTCGCGGATTTCCATGGTCATGGCGCGCGACACCACGTCGCGGGACGCCAGATCCTTGGCGGTGGGGGCATAACGCTCCATGAAGCGCTCGCCGGCGGAATTGGTGACGTAGCCGCCTTCACCGCGGGCGCCCTCGGTGATCAGACAGCCCGAGCCGTAGATGCCGGTGGGGTGGAACTGCACGAATTCCATGTCCTGCAGCGGCAGGCCGGCGCGGGCGACCAGGCCATGGCCGTCGCCGGTGCAGGTGTGCGCCGAGGTGCAGGAGAAGAAGGCGCGGCCGTAACCGCCCGAGGCCAGCACGACCTTATGGGCGCGGAAACGGTGCAGCGTGCCGTCGTCCAGGTTCCAGGCGACGACACCGCGACAGACGCCGTTCTCCATGATCAGGTCGATGGCGAAGTACTCAATGAAGAACTCGCACTGGTGCTTCAGGCACTGGGAGTACAGCGTGTGCAGGATGGCATGCCCGGTGCGGTCGGCGGCGGCGCAGGCGCGCTGCACCGGCTTCTCGCCGAAATTGGACATGTGGCCGCCGAACGGGCGCTGATAGATCTTGCCCTCGGGCGTGCGCGAGAACGGCACGCCGAAATGCTCGAGCTCGTGCACGGCCGGCACGGCCTCGCGGCACATGTACTCGATGGCGTCCTGGTCGCCCAGCCAGTCCGACCCCTTGACGGTGTCGTACATGTGCCACTTCCAGTTATCCTCGGCCATGTTGCCGAGCGAGGCGCCGATGCCGCCCTGGGCGGCCACGGTGTGCGAGCGGGTGGGGAACACCTTGGTGATGCAGGCGGTCTTGAAGCCGGCCTGACCCATGCCCATGGTGGCGCGCAGGCCGGCGCCACCGGCGCCGACGACCACCACGTCGTAGGTGTGGTCGATGATCTTGTAGGCGGCCATGGCGTCAGGCTCCAATCGCGACTTTGAGGATCGACACCGTCATGAAGACGGCGAGGAAGGCGATGATCAGCTTGGACCCGACCAGGGCTGCGATCTTCTTGCACTCGCAGTGGACGTAATCCTCGATCACCACCTGCAGGCCCAGCTGGGCGTGATACATCACGGTCAGCATGGTGAGCAGCAGCAGCGAGGAATTGCCGGGCTTGGCCATCCACGCCTTGAAGGTGGCGTAGTCGGCGTGCGACAGGCCGATCACGGAGACGGCGAACCACAGCGACAGGGGGATCAGGAAGATGGCGGTGACGCGCTGGGCGATCCAGTGGCCGGCGCCTTCCTTGGCGGAACCGAGGCCGCGGGCGCGGCCGACAGGGGATTCGAGGCTCATTGTCGTGCGCTCCCGATTACAGGCCGAAGATCCAGGCCAGCACGGTCAGCACCGCAGCGGCGCCCACGACCATGCGGCCCGACTTGTCGGCCTCGGCGATCTCGTAGCCACGGCCCTTGTCCCAGAACAGGTGACGGATGCCGTTGCACAGGTGATAGAACAGGGCGCCGGTCCAGCCGAACAGCACCAGCTTGCCCAGCCAGGAGCCGAGCACCGCCTGGGCATGGCCGTAGGCGACGGGGCCGTAAGCGGCCGAAGCCAGCCAATACGCCAGAACGATGGTGCCGACCGCGAGGGCGATACCGGTGATACGGTGGCTGATGGACAGGATGGCCGTGAACGGCATCCGATAAACCTGGATATGAGGCGAAAGCGGCCGGGTGCGCGTTGTCATGGCAATAGCCCCTGAAATACGGACGACGAGGGCCTGTGATCGGCCCTTTGCGGCGATGCGGTGTAGGTGTTTAGCCCCTCGCGCCCTTGGAGTCAACGATGGGGACCACACTTTCCGGCGGGAAATCCTACCCGGAGGGAGTAGGACGGAACGCCGGGACGGGTGTGATACGGCAAAATGGCTGGAGTGAAACGCTTTTAAGGGATGGCTGGAATTCGAAGGGAGATGCGAGGGGACGGGTCCCCTCGCATCCTTTACCTTACGCCCTGCGGGGCATCAGCACCGTGTAGTCGAAATCCAGCACCACCGCCGGGTCGAAATCCTTGCCGTTCTCCGCCTTGAACGGGAAGGCGGCGCAAGGCTGGTTCTTGGTAGCGATCAGGCGCAGGCGCAGCGCGCCCACGTCCTTGCGGCCGGGCACCTCGATCTTCTCCACCACTTCGGTCCAGGCGTGGATGGTATCGCCGGCGAAGGTGGGGTTGGTGTGCCGCCCGCCGTTGATGGCGACCAGCTTGAAGGCGTTGCCCAGGCCGTTGAACGACAGGGCGCGGGCGAGAGAGATGATGTGGCCGCCATAGATCAGGCGGCGGCCGAAGCGGCCCTGGCCCTCGGTATACTGGTTGAAGTGCACCTTGGCGGTGTTCTGCCACAGGCGGGTGGCCATCATGTGCTCGGCTTCCTCGATGGTCATGCCGTCCACGTGGTCGACCTTCTCGCCCACCGCGTAGTCGTCCCACAGATGCGGGCTGCCGGCCAGGGTGGTGTCATAGGCGTCGAGCTTGAGCCCTTCGGGGATCATCAGGTCGGCGGCGGCGACGGCGCCCGGCAGTTCCGGCACCTTCTCCTCGGCGATGGGAGCGTTCTGGTCGCGCTTCCTGACCATCACCCAGCGCACGTATTCCACCACCATTTCCTGGAGCTGGTTGGTGCCCACCGAGCGGACATAGACCACGCCGGTCTGCTTGTTGGAGTTCTCCTTCAGGCCGATCACCGTCGAGGTGGTGGTGATGGTGTCGCCGGGATAGACCAACTCGCCGAAGCGGCCGACGGCATAGCCCAGATTGGCGACGGCGTTGAGGCTGATGTCGGGCACGGTCTTGCCGAACACCACGTGGAAGGCCAGCAGGTCGTCGACGGGAGCGAGGTGGCCCATGCTCTCGGCGGCCAGTCCGATGGACCTGGCGAACTCGGCCGAGGAATTGACGGCGAAGCGCGAGCCGTACAGCGCGGTGTACATGGCCACATCGCCGGCGGTGACGGTGCGCGGCGTGGCATGGTTGATCACCTGGCCGAGGCGGAAGTCCTCGAAGAAATTACCGGCGTTGGTCTTGGTGCTCATTGTGTCCTCCTTACGCCTTCAATTCGGCGGCCATGGCGGCGATCTGCTCGGCCAGGGCGACGATGCGCCGCGCATTTTCCACGTGCAGGTTCTCGACCAGCTTGCCGTCGACCACCACCACGCCCTTGCCGGCGGCGGTGGCTTCGGCATGGGCGGCGATGATCTTGCGCGACCAGTCGACTTCCTTCCCGGAAGGGGCGAAGACGCGGTTGGCGGCGTCAATGGTCTTGGGGTGGATCAGGGTCTTGCCGTCGAAGCCCAGTTCCAGGCCCTGGACGCAGGAATACTCGAAGCCCTCGTCGTCGTTGAGGTCGAGATAGACGCCGTCCAGCGCCGCCAGGCCGTAGGCGCGGGCGGCCAGCAGGCAAAGCCCCAGGCTGGTGATCATGGGCAGGCGGTCGCGGGTGTGGGCGCAATGCAGGTCCTTGGCCAGATCCGAGGTGCCCATGACGAAGCCGCCCATGCGGGGGCTGGAGCCCGCGATCTCTTCCGCCTTCAGCATGCCGCGCGGCGTTTCCATCATGCACCAGATGGCCATGTCGGCGGGCGCGCCGTTGGCGACCATGATGGCCTCGACCTGACGCACGGTGTCGGCGCTCTCCACCTTGGGGATCAGCACGGCATGCGCCCCCGATGCCGCCGCCGCCGCCACGTCGGCCTGCCCCCAGGGGGTGGCCAGCGAGTTGACGCGGATCAGCAGTTCGCGGGCGCCGTAGCCGCCGGCCTTGACCGCGTCCACCACCTGACGGCGGGCGTCTTCCTTGGCGTCGGGGGCGACCGCATCCTCCAGATCGAGGATCAGGCCGTCGGCGGCGAGCGTCCGGGCTTTTTCCAAGGCGCGCGGATTGGAGCCGGGCATGTAGAGGACGGAACGGCGGGGCCGCGCGGTGGTCGCCATGGACGAAACTCCCAAAAGTGACAAAAGGCGGGGCAGACTACCCGATGGTCTGGTTGCGGCGCAACATTGCATCGTCTATACCGGCTTCGACATGAAGATTCTTTCTTTCCAATCGGCGGTCGCCTTCGGGCACGTGGGCAATTCCGCCGCCATCTTCGCCTTGCAGCGGCTGGGTCTCGAGGCCTGTCCGGTGGATACGGTGCAGTTCTCCAACCATCCCGGCTATGGGATGTGGCGGGGCGGCCCTCACTCCGCCGCTTCGTTGAGCGAGGTATTGGAAGGGTTGGACGGCGCCGGCCTGCTGGAAGGCTGCGGCGCGGTGCTGTCGGGCTATCTGGGGCAGGCCGCAACCGGCGCGGTGGTGGCCGAGGCGGTGCGGCGGCTGCGCGGCTACCATCCCGGCGCTCCCTATCTCTGCGACCCGGTGATGGGGGACGAGGATGGCGGCCTTTACGTGGCCGAGGGCATTCCCGAAATCTTCGCCCGCACCCTGCTGCCCCTGGCCGACATCGCCACCCCCAACCGCTTCGAGCTGGGAATACTGACCGGTCGGTCCATCGACGGCGTCGAGGACGCCATCCAGGCCTCGCGCCAGTTGCTGGAGCGGGGAACCGGGGCGGTGGTGACCACCAGCCTGACGGCCGGCGACGGCATGATCGGCTGTCTGGCGGTGAACGGCGAGGGGGCCTGGATGGTGCGCACGCCGCTGCTGCGCTTCGCTACGCCGCCCAATGGCGGCGGCGATACCCTGTCGGCGCTGCTGCTGGCCCACCGTCTCAAGGGCCGTGATCTGCCCGAGGCCCTGTCCATGGCGGTCTCCAGCCTGTACGGCGTGCTGGAGAAGACCCAGAAAGCCGGCGGGCGGGAACTGGCCCTGGTGGCGGGGCAGGACGAGATCGCCCTGCCCACCCGATTCTTCCCACCCCTGCCGGTCAGGGTATAGCCAATGCCGCGACCGGCGCCAGAGCGGTGCCACCATTTTGGCTGGCGGCCTATCACACTATAGGCCTTATCATTTTCCCTCGCCGTGCGGCTTGACCAAGGCAATTGCCTTGGCCGGGGTTTTGGTCTCTTCTGGCGGCCCTTTTCGCCGTCGAGGTCGTCCCTTGGAGTCCGTCATCCCCTTCCTGCGCGGAATCGCCATCGGTTTCGCCATCGCCGCGCCCATCGGGCCGGTGGGTATTTTATGCATCAGGAAGGCGCTGGCCGACGGGCGGCTGGCCGCCTTCGTGGCCGGGTTGGGGGCGGCGCTGGCCGATTCCCTGTTCGGCGGCGTGGCGGCCTTCGGCATCGGCGCGGTGATGAGCTTCATCGACGGCCAGATGGTCGCCCTGAAGATCGTCGGTGGGGTGTTCATGCTGTGGCTGGGCATCCACACCTGGCGTTCGGCGGCGGTGGCGGTCGAGGCCGAACCGGGCAAAGGCCCCGGCATGCTGCGCGACTTCCTCTCCACCTTCGCCATCACCATCACCAATCCCGGCACCATCTTCGGGGTGGCGGGAGTGTTCGCGGCGCTCGGCCCCGTTGGGCGGCCGGGCATCGGCCTGCCCACCGCCTTGCTGGTGGCTGGCATCTTCAGCGGCTCGGCCCTGTGGTGGCTGACCCTGTCGGCCCTGGCCTCGGCGGCGCGCAACCGCTTCACGCCCGACCGCATGCGGCTGTTCAATCACCTGTCGGGGGCGATGCTGATGGTGTTCGGTCTGGCGGCCGTGGGCAGTCTGCTACTTTAACCGCTTACGCAGCAGAATCTCGGCATTGCCGGGCATGACCAGCCCATCCAGCGGCGCCACCTCGGCGAAGCCGTGCCGGGCATAGAAGGCGCGTGCCGGGGTGTTGAAGTCGGAGACGCAGGCCCACAGATTGTGGGCGACCTCCGCCGCGCTTTTCGCCGCCCAATCCATGACGGTGCCGCCCAGGCCGTGGCCCTGATGCGGGAGCAGGATGGCGAACAGCTCCACATAGGGGCCGCGCAGCCATGGCGAGCGCAAGGCCAGCACGCCAGCCGTCTCGCCGTGGCGTTGGATGATCCAGCGGCTCAGCGCCCCGTCCTCTCGGTCGAGATAGCGCTCCAGCGCCGAGGCGGAATAGCCCAGCCGCGTCCAAGGGTCCATGGCGGCCAGCATCAGGGCCAGCGGGGCGGCGTCGGCGGTCGCCAGGGGACGCAGGGCGCCGCCGTCCAGGGCGATGGTGGTCGTCACGGCAGGGCCTCCTCCAGGGACACGAAGCGATAACCCCTGCGCCGCAGCTCGGCCAGGAGGCCGGGCAGGGCGGGGCCGGTGGCCGGGGCGCGCTGGTTGACGTGGAAGATGAGGATCGCGCCGGGCCGGGTCTTGGACAGCACCCACTCCTTCAAATGCTCGGGCGTCAGGCCCCGGGCCGGGTCGCCGGACGGGAAGGTCCAGTGCACCACCTTATGGCCGGTGGCTTCCACCACGCCTAAGGTGGCGGCGTCGTAATTGCCGGCGGGAAAGCGGAAGAAGCGGGGTTTGCGGCCGGTCACCGCCTGGATGGCGGCATCGGCCTCCTCCACCTCGCGGCGGATCGCGGCGGGGTCGAGGCGCTCCATGTGCTGCGGATGGTCGAGGGAATGGTTCTCGATCCGCACTCCGTCGCCGGCGGCGAGGCGGGCCAGTTCGGCGGCGTTGCGTCTGGCGAACAGGCCGCTGGCGAAGATGGTGTAGGGCACCTTCTCCGTCTCGAGCACCTTCAGGATGGTGTGGTCGAGGAAGGCGGGGGCGCCCCTGGCCTCGCAGGCGTCGAAGGTCAGCGCCACCACCTTATCGGTGGTGGGCAGGCGCTCGATCACCTCCGCCTGGGCGGCAAAGGCGAGGAGAAGCAGCCCAAGGAGGAGGCTAGAAATCCGGATTGGCATAGTGCCGGGGTGGCGGCATGCCGGGCAGATGGTCGGCCAGCAGAACGCGGAAGCTGGGCCGCGACTTGACGCGGGCATACCAGTCCTTGGCCGGGGCGTGGGCGTCCCATGGCACGTCGCCCAGGTAATCGACGGCGGAAATCTGGGCGGCGGCGGCGATGTCGGCCAGGGTGAAGGTGGCCCCCGCCAGATAGCCGTGCCGCTCGGCCAACTGGCCCACATAGTCCAGATGCTGGTGGATATGGCCATAGCCGGTGCGGATGCGCCGCGAATCGGGCTCGTTGCGGCCGGATTCCAGGCGCTTGAACACCTTCTCGCCCACCAGGTGGTCGGTGACCTCGGCGTGGAATTTCTGGCCGAACCAGGCGACCAGGCGCCGCACCTCGGCCCGAGCCAGCGGCTCGGCGGGCAGCAGCGGGGTCTCGCGGCTGGTTTCCTCCAGATACTCGACGATGGCGGTGGCGTCGGCCAGGGCGGCGCCATCCTCCTCGACCAGCACGGGCAGCAGGGCGGCCGGATTCATGGCGAGGAATTCGGGGCGGCGCTCCCAGGTCTTTTCGATCTGGGACTCGAAGTCCAGCTTCTTCTCGGCGAGCACGACGCGCACGAGGCGCGAGAAGGGGCAGAGCGGATGGTGATAAAGGGTCCTCATGCGTCCCTTTTACCGCTTTTCCCGTGGCGAGAACAGGGGGAGGGAATGCCATATGAACATTTCTTAAATGAAATTGTCCCGCGTCGCGACCTTGACGAGTGGGGCGGCGGGCGTCACCCTGACGACCTTCCTCGTTGGAGCCCCGCCATGGCCTTCCTCGATCACATCAAAGTCTGCAACCGCCACGACCTGTCGAAGTTCCGGCCGTTCTCGGTGGAGGGCAAGTGGATCGGCTGGGTGCGCCACGACGTGGCCCAGCATCTCGCCGCCTTTCCCGAGGCCTTCCGCGTCTCCATCGAGGGCGTCAGTCTCCATCCCGCCCTGTCCACTCCCGAGGCGCGCAGCGCGGCCATCGACGAGGTGACGCGGGAACTGGCCGAGGATTGGGGTGCCCCCCGCCTGCGCGGCGAGCGCTACCGGGTGGCGGCACGCTTCGGCGATCCGGCTCTGATGAGCATCGATCGCGGCGCGGTCAGCCTGTTCGGCATCCGTGCCTACGGTGTCCACGTCAACGGCCTGGTGCACCGCCCCGACGGCCTGCATCTGTGGATCGGGCGCCGCGCCAAGGACAAGAGCGTGGCCCCCGACAAGCTGGACAACATGGTGGCGGGTGGCCAGCCCAGCGACCTGACCCTGGCCGACAACCTGATCAAGGAAGCGGCCGAGGAGGCGGACATCCCGGCGGCCATCGCCGCCACCGCCCGGCCGGTCGGCGCCATTTCCTATTGCCTGGAGGACGAGTGGGGCCTCAAGCCCGACGTGATGTTCTGCTACGACCTGGACGTGCCGCAGGACTTCGTCCCCCGGAATACCGACGGTGAGCTGCAGGGCTTCACCCTGATGCCGGTGGCCGAGGTGGCGCGGCTGGTCCGCGATACCGACGAGTTCAAGTTCAACGTCAATCTGGTGATCATCGATTTCCTGATCCGCCACGGCCTGATCTCGCCCGATGACGAGCATGATTACGTCGAACTGGTGGGTGGGCTCAGGAAGGGGTGGTGAGGCCATGCCGCGCATGGCCTAGGCCCAACGGGCTGCGCTGCTTATGCAGCGGAAGCCAAGCGCGCCCGGCGTCTGAGGGGCCATGATAAGATGGGGCGTCAGCCACCCCGCTTGACGATCCCTTAATTCCTCCCAAGATAATATATCGAAGGGTGCCGATGGTCGGGCCCTTCCTTGGCGTACTCGCTCATGCCCGAGGAGGACGAAGATCATGTCACGTTTGTCCGCGTTCAATTCCCCGCTGCTGCTCGGCTTCGATCATTTCGACCGGTTGCTGGACCGTATGTCCAAGTCCTCGCCCGAGGGCTATCCCCCCTACAATATCGAGCAGATTTCCGAAAACGGCCTGCGCATCACCCTGGCGGTGGCCGGGTTCTCCTGGGACGATCTGTCGGTGGCGCTGGAGGATAACCAACTGGTCATCCGCGGCCGCCAGTCCGAGGACGAGGGGGAACGCATCTTCATCCATCGCGGCATCGCCTCGCGCCAGTTCCAGCGGGCCTTCCTGCTGGCCGACGGCATGGAGGTGACGGGCGCGTCGCTCGATAACGGCCTGCTGCATATCGACCTGATCCGCCGGGTGCCGGAACCCAAGGTCCGCACCATTCCCATCGGGCGGGCGGGAGAGGCTCCCCACACCATTACCGTTTCCGCCGACGAAGCCTCGCCGGCATCCCGGGCCAGAACCGGCCAGAAGAGGGAGGTCTGAACATGAAGACCATCGACAACAAGTCCTTCGGCTTGAGCCACACCCTGATGAACGCCACGGATTTCCTCAATTGGGGCTTGCCCGCCATCGCCTATTTCAAGCACGAGGACAACGGCGGCCAGGGCGGCTGGTCCATCCATGCCGCCGACGGCACGGTGATCGGCGCGGCCCCGTCGCGCGACACCGCCTTCGCCGCCATCGTCCAGCACGAGATGGAGCCCATGAGCGTGCACTGAGTGCGTGTGCGAAAAAGTCCTTCGGCTTCGTCTCAGTGTACTTTTTCGCAGGAAGATTAAGGAAAAGCCCGCGCTTGGGGCGGCCCGGCGCGCGGGCTTTGACTTCTTTCTCCCCGATCCGAGACGAATGTCTCGGATCGGGTAAGACGGGTCAAAAATGGGCGCGAAGCCGCCTTAAGCCCATTTTTTCAATAGAATCTCGCAGAAAGTACACTGAGCCCACAGGGCGAAGGACTTTCTGCGAAGTCCATCAGGCCGCCCGGCTGGCTGGCGATTCGGTCAGCAGGGCGTACAGGGCGTCGGCGTTGTCGGTGCCGCGCAGCTTCTCGCACACACCCTTGTCGCGCAGCAGGCGGGACACCCGGGCCAGGGCCTTGAGGTGGTCGGCGCCGGCCGATTCGGGGGCCAGCAGCAGGAAGATCAGGTCCACCGGCTGCTCGTCGATGGACTCGAAGGGAATGGGCTTCTCCAGGCGGGCGAACAGGCCGTAGAGACGCTCCATGGCCGGCAGCTTGCCGTGGGGAATGGCGATGCCGTTGCCGACGCCGGTGGTGCCCAGGCGCTCGCGCTCCAGCAGCACGTCGAAGATGGCCCGCTCGTGCAGGCCGGTAATCTCGGCAGCCTTCTTGGCCAGGTCCTGCAGGGCCTGCTTCTTCGAGGTGGCGCGCAGATTCGGAATGACGGCGGCCGGGCTGATCAGATCAGTGATTTCCATGAATCCACCCTATGAGGGCGGAACCTGTGGTTCCGCTGGGTCTTCCATAACGCGCGCGGGATACGCTCTACCGCGCGGATCGAGCCCCGTCCCGTCTTCCCACGGGGCGGGCGGAAAATAGGCCCCGCCTTGTCCGAAGTCAAGCATGCCGGACGACGGGGGTGCTCACATGCCCAGCGACTTTTCGCGCCGGCGCTGGACCGACGAGCCGATGTTCATGGCCTCACGGTATTTTGCCACCGTGCGCCGGGCGATGTCGATGCCTTCGGCCTTCAGCGCGTCGACGATGGAATCGTCGGACAGCACGCTCTTGCCCTCGGAATCGATCAGCGCCTTGATGCGGTGACGGACCGCCTCGGCGGAATGGGCGTCGCCGCCGTCGGCCGAGCCGATGGCCTGGGTGAAGAAGTACTTCAGCTCGTAGATGCCGCGCGGCGTGGCGATGTACTTGTTGGAGGTGACGCGGCTGACCGTGCTTTCGTGCATGGAGATGGCGGTGGCGATGTCCCTGAGCACCAGCGGGCGCAGATGCTGCACGCCCAGGCGGAAGAAGGCGTCTTGCTGCCGCACGATCTCGGTGGCCACCTTGAGGATGGTGGTGGCGCGCTGGTGCAGCGACTTCACCAGCCAGTTGGCCGACTGGAAGCGCTCGGAAATATAGGTCTTGTCGTCCTTGCTGCGCGCCGACCCGGCGATCTTGGAATAATAGCGGGTGTTGACCAGCACGCGGGGCAGGGTGTCGGAGTTCAGCTCCACCACCCAGGCGCCGTCCTGGGTGCGGCGCATCAGCACGTCGGGGGTGACCGGCTGGGCGACGATATGGTCGAAGGCCAGCGCCGGCTTGGGGTCCAGCGCCTTGATCTCGCCGATCATCTCGGCCATGTCCTCGGCGTCGACGCCGCAGACCCTCATCAGGCCGGGCAGGTCACGGCGGGCCAGCAGTTCCAGATTGTCGAGCAGGGCCTGCATGGCGGGGTCGAGACGGTTCTTCTCGGCCAGTTGCAGGCCCAGGCATTCCTTCAGCGTGCGGGCGAAGACGCCGACCGGATCGAAGCCCTGGACACGCCGCAGCACCACTTCCACATGCTCGCGGGTGCAGCCCAGCTTTTCCGCCAGTTCGTCCAGGTCGCCGATCAGATAGCCGGCCTCGTCCAACATCTCGATCAGGTGCAGCGCGATCAGCCGGTCGGCGGGGACGGGGATATCCATGTTGACCTGGGCGGCCAGATGGTCGCGCAGGGATATCTCACCCGCCACCATCTGCTCCAGATTGGACTCGCCGTCGTCGAAGCCGCTGCCGCCGCCGCTGCCCACATTGCCCCACTGGCCCAGGGATTCATCCTGGACGGCGTCCGAGGCGCTGTCGTTGTTGAAGGTGTTGTCGTAATCGACATCCATGCCGTCCTCGGCCGAACCGGCGTTCATGCCGTCCAGCAGCGGCGCCTCGGCGGGGGCGGAATCGAGCACCGGCAGGTCGGAGGCATCGGCCTTGGGCTCGGTGGGTTCGGGGCCGCGCTCGCCCTCCTCCCGCTCCAGCAGCGGATTGCGCTCCAGTTCCTGGTCGATGAAGGCGGTCAGCTCGAAATTGGACAATTGCAGCAGCTTGATGGCCTGCTGCAATTGCGGCGTCATCACCAGAGACTGGGTCTGGCGGATATCAAGCCTGGGACCGATGG
Source organism: Magnetospirillum sp. 15-1 (assembly GCF_900184795.1). Taxonomy (NCBI): domain Bacteria; kingdom Pseudomonadati; phylum Pseudomonadota; class Alphaproteobacteria; order Rhodospirillales; family Rhodospirillaceae; genus Magnetospirillum; species Magnetospirillum sp. 15-1. Next base: position 105,019 of record NZ_FXXN01000026.1, read on the forward strand.
CCATGGCGGGCGTTACATGCTGAATCGCTCGCCGAGATAGACGCGCCGCACCCCTTCGTGGGCGACGATCTCGGCGGGGCGACCCTCCATCAGCACCGCGCCGTCGTGCAGGATGTAGGCACGGTCGATGAGGTCCAGGGTCTCGCGCACATTGTGGTCGGTGATCAGCACCCCGATGCCGCGGTGCTTGAGGTGGGACACCAGATCACGGATATCGGACACGGCGATGGGATCGATGCCGGCCAGCGGCTCGTCCAGCAAGATGAAATGCGGGCGGCAGGCCAGGGCGCGGGCGATCTCGACGCGGCGGCGTTCACCGCCCGACAGGGCCATGGCCGGAGCGCGGCGCAGATGGCTGATGGAGAACTCGGCCAGCAGGCCTTCCAGATCGTGCTGGCGGCGTTCCAGGTCGGGCTCGACCACTTCGAGCACCGCCATGATGTTGCCTTCCACCGACAGGCCCCGGAAAATCGAGGCTTCCTGCGGCAGGTAGCCGATGCCCAGCCGGGCGCGGCGATACATGGGCAGATCGGTGATCTCGGTACCGTCCAGCGAGATGGAGCCCACGTCGGGATTGATCAGGCCGGTGATGCAGTAGAAACAGGTGGTCTTGCCGGCGCCGTTGGGACCCAACAGACCCACCGCCTCGCCCCGCTGCACCGAGATGGAGACGTCGCGCAGTACCGGGCGGCCCTTGAAGCTCTTGCCGATGTTGCGGGCCAGCAGGCCGGGATTGTCGGCCACCAGGCGGGGTCCCGGGATGATCGGGGCATCGGCGGCGAGCGGCGAGCCTGGCTTGATGGTCTTCATCGTTCCCCCGATCCGGGCGTCGGCGCATTGCCGGTGAAGCCGGCACGCCCTTGCGGCTGGCCATCTTGCGGCCCGCCCTTATCTTTTTTCTGCGGAATGAACACGCCTTGAACCCTCTGGCCGCTGTCGGTGCCGCCGGCGGCGACGGGGAACAGCTTGCTGACCCCGGTGTTGAGGTTCACGTGCGCCCATCCCCCTTCCAGCTGATTGCCGCCTTCGCGGCTGATCTTAACCGAACCGGAGACGGTGGCGATACCGGTTTCGGCGTTGTAATCGCCCCGGTCGCCGGTCACCGTCTCGTTGCCGGACAGGATCATCACGTGGCCGTAGGCGTCGGCGCGCTGCAGTTCCAGGCTGCCGCCGCCTTCGCCGGGCTGGCCGCCCTGCGCGGGCCTGGCGCCGGCCTTGGATGTGGCGGACTTATCCTTGTCCTTGAAATGGGCGGTCAGCACGTCGCCCTTGAGCGTCTTGCTGCCATCCTGGGTCGCGATGGCGTCGCCCCGCAGCACGGCCATCTTCTTCAGTTCCCAGTATTCCAGGCTGTCGCTGGCCTGGAAGGTGTCGGTGGCGGTCACCAGCTTGGCCGGAGTGCCCTTCAGCACGAAGATGGACTTGTCCAGATCGTAGATGGCCTTGTGGCCGGTGGCGGTGTCGCCGGGCGAGCGGATCACCACGTTGCCGTCGGCGTCCAGGCGCCAGATCTCGTCGCCCTTGGGCCCCTTGCGGTAATGGGCGGTCAGCACGTCGGCGTCTACCGTCATGTTGCCGCGGACGGCGTGGGCCTTGCCGCGCGCGATGACCCGCAATTCCTCGGAATGCCATTCGATGCCGTTGTCGGCGTAGACCTGGATCTGCTGGTCGCCGGACTTGCTCATCTCGAAGCCCTGGGCCAGGACGGCGGACGGCAGCGCTGCCGCCAGGGCTGCGAAAACCAGCGGTATCAGAGCGGGCGGCTTCATTGCGTCTTGGCTCCCTTGCCCCGGCCCTTGTCCTGGGCCTTGTGGCTTACGGCGCGCAGGTTCAGCTGCGACTTGCCGGTGAAGGTGATGTCGTGGCGCTTGCCGGTGATCTCGAACCCGGCCGAACTGATGGCGCCCTGCGGGCCGTGGCCCTCGACGGGATCGAAGCCCCGGGCCGAGTTGTTGGCAAGCTCCACCGTGGCGGTGGGGGTATGAATCTCGTAGCCGGTATCGTGATAGAGGTTCACGCCGCCCGACAGGTCCAGCACCTTGGTGGATTGGTGATAGATGCCGGCCACGGCATCCACCACGATATTGGCGCCCGAGGTCGAGGTGAAGTCGGCCTTGGGATTGACCAGATAGATCAGGTCCTGGTCGCCCGGCGCCTGGGTCGCCGTCTCGGCGGTCACCGCGAAGGGGCGGTTGGATTCGTCGATGCCGAAATAGCGGGCGTTCTTCATCACCAGGGTATCGACGGCCTTGGGCGACAGGTTGGCGAAGCCCAGCTTGAAGCCGCTGTCCAGCCGCGACAGCTTGGGCCACACCACCACCAGGCCCAGCAGCAGGGCCGCCAGGGCCGGCAGGGCGATCTTCATCACCGAGACGAAATGGGAATGGTCGGTGAAGGGGCCGCGCCGCGGCCCCCCCGGATGCCGCTTCGGCTGGGGCCGCGTGGCGGGCCGTCGCTCGGGCGAGTCGGTGTCGGCGCGCAAGCTCATGCCAGACCGGCTCGCAGGCAGTCGTGGACGTGCAGCACGCCCACCGGGCGTCCGTCGTTTTCCACCACGAACAGGCTGGTGATGGAGCGCTCGTTCATCTGGCGCAGCGCTTCCGCCGCCAGCAGGTTGGGTGGCACGGTGCGGGGCGAGGCGGTCATCACCTTGCCCGCCGTCTGGCTGATCAGGTCCGGGCTCATGTGGCGGCGCAGGTCGCCGTCGGTGAGGATGCCGGCCAGCCGGCCGTCGGTTCCGACCACACCGGCACAGCCCAGGCTCTTGGCGGTCATCACCAGCAGCACGTCGGCCATGGGGGTCTCGGCGCTGACCAGCGGCAGGCCCTCGCCGCCATGCATCAGGTCGGCGACCTTGAGCAGGCGCTGGCCCAACTGGCCGCCGGGATGAAAGACCTTGAAATCGGCGGCGGTAAAGCCCTTGCGCTCCAGCAGGGTGACGGCCAGGGCATCGCCCAGCGCCAGCATCATGGTGGTCGAGGTGGTCGGCGCCAGCCCCATGGGGCAGGCCTCGGGATTGGCGGGCAGCACCAGGGCGACGTCCGACGCGGTGGCCAGCGTCGAGCCGTCGCGCGAGGTGATGCCGATCAGCCCGATCTCGAAGCGCCGGGTATAGGCGATGATGTCGCCCAGTTCCGGCGTCTCGCCCGAATTGGACAGCGCCACCACCGCATCGTCGCGGGTGACCATTCCCAGGTCGCCGTGGCTGGCCTCGGCCGGATGGACGTAGAAGGCGGGACAGCCGGTGGACGCCATGGTGGCGGCGATCTTGCGCGCCACATGGCCGCTCTTGCCCATGCCGGTGACGATGACGCGGCCGGAGGCGCCCTCGATCAGGGTCACCGCCCTGAGAAAGGGGCCGTCCAGTCCCGCCGCCAGGGAATCCAGCGCGCGGGCCTCGGTGTGGAGGACGCGGCGGGCGGTGGCGAGGGCATCGGAATCGACGGTCATCAATGGGTCCGGTCAGGCTGGTCCGTTCCCCGCCCGGTGCGGCGAGGGTGCATAACTATACGCAACGGCCACGGGACGGAAAGGCAAAACGCGTCCGGTTGGTCCGTTTCGTGCATTCCGGGGGATGAGGCCTCAGTGCGAGAAGATGTCTTCCGCATCCCAGCCGGCCAGATCCAGCTCGGCGCGGTCGGGCAGGAAGGCGAAGCAGGCCTCGGCCAGGGCGCGGCGGCCTTCGCGGTCCAGCAGGATGTCGAGGCGGTTCTTGAGCTGGTGCAGATACAGCACGTCCGAGGCGGCATAGGCCAACTGGTCGGCGCTCAACTCGGGCGCGCCCCAGTCGGAGCTCTGCTGCAGCTTGGACAGGTCGACGCCCAGGAATTCCTTGCACAGCACCTTCAGGCTGTGGCCCTCGGTATTGGTCCGGGTCAGTTTCGAGGCGATCTTGGTGCAGAACACCGGTGTGCAGCGCACGCCCAGATGGCGGCGGATCATGGCCACGTCGAAGCGGGCGAAATGGAACAGCTTGGTCACCGTCGGGTCGGACAGCATCCGCACCAGGTTGGGCGAGTTCCATTCGGGCTTGGGATAGTGGACCACATGGGCGTCGCCGTCGCCGGCCGACAGCTGCACCACGCACAGGCGGTCGCGCTGCAGGTTGAGACCCATGGTCTCGGAATCGATGGCGACCAGCTTACCGAGGTCGAGGCCGTCCGGGAGATCGTTCTTGTGGTAGAAAACGGTCACGGAGCCGCTCCTTCTAATCCCCGGTTGGGGGAGGGCGGCTCCGCGTCCGATGTATCCATCTGCTGGACCGCGCCGCGGTTTAAGAGATGGTGCCCAGGAGAAGACTCGAACTTCCACGACATCACTGCCACACGGACCTGAACCGTGCGCGTCTACCAATTCCGCCACCTGGGCAGGTAGCTCCCGAACCGCCTCAGCCGTCCGAGGCGCGAAGAAATATTCGAGGCGGAGGGCGGTGTCAACGATGTTTTTGCGCCCCGTTCCGCTTTTTCCGATTCCGCCCCCCGCCCTTTACACCCGGGCGGCTTATGGGCTAGCTTTCGGCCCAAATAAGGACGAGGCGGCGCGAGGCGTCGCCGGGGTCATGATGGAGGGACGGATGGCGCGGCGCGTGGTCACGGTTTTCGGAGGATCGGGCTTCATCGGCAGGAACGTGGTCAAGCGTCTTGCCGCCCAGGGCTGGGTGGTGCGCGCCGCGGTGCGCGACCCCATCGCCGCCGAGTTCTTGAAGCCCATGGGCGATGTGGGTCAGGTGACGCCGCTGCGCGCCGACATCACCGACCCCAAGTCGGTGGCCATGGCGGTGGCCGGCGTCGATGCGGTGGTCAACGTGGTGGGCATTCTCTACGAGAGCGGCCGGGCCACCTTCGACGCCATTCACGTGAAGGGCGCCGCCAATATCGCGGCGTCGGCCAAGGCGGCCGGCGTCGGCCGTCTGGTTCATATGTCGGCGTTGGGCGCCGACAAGAATTCCGAGGCCGCCTATGCCCGCTCCAAGGCTTCGGGCGAGGAAGCGGTTCTGGCCGCCTTCCCCGGCGCCTGCATCGTGCGTCCCTCGGTGGTGTTTGGCCCCGATGACGATTTCTTCAACCGCTTCGGCAAGCTGGCCATGGTGTCGCCGGTGCTGCCGGTGTTCACCGGCGACGGCTTCAAGCCGGTGTGCGGCGAGAACGGCTGTTCCATCGACCTGTTCGGCTCGGGCGGTCCCATCTTCCAGCCGGTCAGCGTTTCCGACGTGGCCCAGGCCGTGGTCCAGATGCTCGACGACCCCCGCCATGCCGGCAAGACCTTCGAACTGGGTGGGCCGCGCCGCTATTCCATGAAGGAGATCATGGAACTGGTGATGGCCTCCACCGGGCGCCAGCGCACCCTGGTGCCGCTGCCCTTCGGCCTGGGCATGCTGCAGGCCACCTTCCTGCAGATGCTGCCGTCGCCGCTGCTGACCAAGGATCAGGTGCGGATGATGAAGGTGGACAACGTGGTGCGCGGCGGCAAGCCGGGCCTGGGCGAGCTGGGCATCACCCCCACCTCGGCCGAGGCGATCCTGCCGCTCTACATGAAGCGCTACGGCAAGCCGGCGCAGCAGGGCGGCGACCAGGCGGCTTGAGGTTTCTTCGCTGACGGAAAGCGATCAGGGCCGCCCCTCGGGCGGCCCTTTTGCTGTCAGGCCCGCAAGGCCTTGCGGGTGACCTGACTGCGCAGGTCGGTGGGCAGTTGCTCGAGCAGGCGCAGCAGGGCGCCCACCCCGATGGGCACCCGCGACCGGCCGTCGGCCCAGCGCCACACCGTCGTCGGAGCGGGCTGTTGCTCGCCGAGGTCGTCGAGCAGCCGGGCCAGGGCGGCCTGTGACAGGCCCAGTCTCCGCAACGTCTCCGTGAACTCGTCGTCCGTCATATCCTGTGCTCTCCCCAACCGGAGCGGCCGATGCAGACGCCTTGAGAATCAAGGCGAAATCCCCTTTGGCGCCAACAGAATTGGCGGGCGGGGGTGGGGCTGTCAACGGAACGAAACGGGAATAAGTGTTTATGCTTATCGGAAGATCATATAATCCGCAACGAATGAGTTTATATGCGCCCCGATATAGGGGGCTATCCCTTCGGCGGGGGCTTTCCCGCCAGGGGATGGTAGGCGCGGACCAGCCGGTTGGCCTCGTCGTCGATCAGGTGGGTGTAGATCTCGGTGGTGGCGATATCGGCATGGCCCAGCATCTCCTGCACGCTGCGCAGATCGGCGCCGCCGGCCAGCAGATGGCTGGCGAAGGAGTGGCGCAGCACGTGGGGCGACACCTTGGCGGGGTCGAGGCCGGCCTTGAACGCGGCGCGGGCCAGCATCTTGGCGAAGCCCGAGCGGGTAAGGTGGCCCAAGGCCCCCGAGGAGGGGAACAGCCAGCGCGACGGCTTGGATTTGGGCAGCAGGGCGGCGCGCTCGGCCTTCCAGGCGGCCAGGGCGGCGCGGGCGGGATCGGACAGCGGCACCATGCGCTCCTTGGAGCCCTTGCCGCGCACCACCAGTACCGTCGGGTCGCGGGCCACGGCCGAGAGCGGCAGCGACACCAGTTCCGAGACGCGCAGCCCGGCGGCATACAGAGTCTCCAACAGCGCCGTCATCATGACGCCGTCCGATCCTTCCAGGGCGCGGGCGGCATCCAGCAATGCCGTCACCTCTTCCTTGCGCAGGTATTTGGGCAGCGGTCGCCCCAGGCGCGGCGCGTCGATATTGGCGGTGGGGTCGTCGGGGCGCAGGCGCTCGGCGAAGGCGAAGCCGTAGAACTGCTTCAGGCAGGACAGCCGCCGCGCCTGGGTGCGGGCCGCCATGCCGATATCCGCCTGACTGGCGATATAGGCGGCCACGGCGCGGCCATCGGCGTTGAGCGGCGCCAAGCCGCGCCCGGCCAGGAAGTCGGTGAAATCGGCCAGATCACGGCCATAGGCGTCCAGCGTGTTGGGACTGGCGCCCCGTTCGACCTGCATCATCTCGAGAAAGGACTCGATGTGCCGGTCCACGGGAACGCTCACCCGCCGTTGGCCAGCACCGCCTCGATGGCCAGTTCGCGGGCATCGCGCTCGAATCCGGCCTGGCGCAGGAACACCACCACCCGGTTGAGGGTGTCGGGATCGACGCTGTCCAGTCCGGTTTCGCCCAGGGCGACCGCCGACAGCAGCGCCGTCTCGGCGCGGCGCGTCCCTTCGGCGGCGGCGCGCAGCATGGCCTTGAGGGCCGGCTTGGGGCCGGGGGCGGTGACGCTGCCGCTGGCCTGGGCCAGCCATGCCGAGGCGGGAACGGTCTCGCCCACCGCCTGCAGCATGGACATGGTGACCACGGCGCGGCGCTCGTTCAACTGGGCGCTCTCCTGCCAGCCGGCAAAGGCGCCGGCCGGGCTGGTGTCGAGGCCGATATGGCTGATGCGGGTCAGCGGCCACAGGCCGGCGGCCAGCTTGGCGGCGGCCGGGTCGGTCCTGGCCAGGGCCAGCCATTGCCCCGCCGCCTCGGGCCGTCCCGCCGCGTAAAGGGCGCGGGCCAGCATGGGCGACGCGGTGACCAGATCGGGGGCCGGCTTCAGGTCGGCGATCAGCGGGGCGTAAAGCCGCGCCGTGGCGGAGAAGGCATGGCGCTCCGTCGCCGCCAGCAGAATTCGGGCGATCAGTTCGGCGCGCACGGCAGGGGTCGCCTCGGCGCCGACGGCGTGCAGCCACAGGGCGCGGCCCTTGGGCGTCTTGTCCCCCTGGGCCGCGGCGGCCTGCTGTTCGGGCGGCGTGAACGTCACCGCCGCCATCAGCTTGCGGAGCGAATCGGTATCGAGAACCCCCAGCGCCTCGGCCCGCTCGGCGGCGGTGATCCGCAGATCGGCGGCCATGCCGGGATTGTCGGCGATGGCGCGCAGCATGGCCGGTGGGGCATTGGCGACGGTGTCGGCGGGCAGCGGCAGCTTGGCGGCCTTGAAGGCGGCCAGATGCAGCGGCGTCGGATTGGGCAGCTTTTCCACCTTGGCCGGCGGGGTGCCGGTCATGGCCTCGGCGGCGGCGATGAAGGCGTGATCGGCGTCCTTGCGCTCGCGCATCAGGTCGATGGCCATGCCGGCTTCGAGGCCCTTGCCGGCGGTGATCTGGCAGAACACCGACAGGCGGGGGTCCAGCGGCACCGTCTGGGACATGGCGGCGGCCTCGGCGCAGGCGGCCTTGGCATCGTCGGCCAGCAGCCAGGTGTCCACCTTGAGCCGCGACAGGCCGGGCGAGGCCAGCGAGGCGGGCGCCGCCTTGAGCAGGGTGGCGAGTCCGTCGACCTCGCCCATGGCGAACAGGCGCTCGGCCCGCAATTCCAGCAGCGAGGGCATCTGGCCGCGATTGCCCTCGGGCGCGGTGGCGGCCGACAGCAGCAGGCGGCGGGTCAGGGAATGCATGGCCCGCGAGCCGGCGGCGGCGGGCAGGGCGGGCAGCATCCTGCGCACGGTGGCGGCCGGGGTGCCGTGCCACATGCCCATGCCGAGGCCGCCCTGGCCTTCGTCCAGGGCGCCGACCGCGTCGGGATCGGGGGCCTTCAGCTCCTCCACCTCGAAGCGGGGGGCGGGCTTGGCGGGGCCACCGGGGAATTCGGTGGCCGTCGGATGCTCGGCCTGGGCCGCCGGGGCGGCGCCGGGAGCCTCGGCCCTGGGCGCCGGCTCCAGGTTGGGCGAGGTCAGGATCATCGGCTTGCCCGGCTGCTGTGCCAGGGCGGCGGGCGCCAGCAATGCGATGCCTGCGGCCAGGATCAGGGATTTAGCGCGGGAAGCGGGCATCCGGTACGACCTTCTCGATCTTCGCCGACGGGGCCGGCGGGTTCCAGGTGGACAGGAACAGTCCGCCGCCGACGATCACCGCCAGCAGCAGGGCAACAAGAAGGCCGGCAATCTTGCTCATGGGGAACGGATGACCTCTCGCGATGGCGACATTTCTGGACAGGACCGGTGGGCTGCGGCTAAAAGCGGCAGGTGCGGCCCCATGGCTTTCGTGGGGCAGTGTATCGGCCCCGGAGGCGACGATCAACGCCGGCACACCGGATTTTTAAATATAGAGAGAGCGGGACGGACCTTGGATCAGGGCATGGCCGACGAACTGGCGAGACTGGCGGCGCTGCTTGCCGGGCGGATCGGCCGCACCGTGGTGCTGGTCGGCCTGATGGGGGCGGGCAAGTCCTGCGTCGGGCGCCGCCTCGCCGCCCGCCTCGGCATGGACTTCCTCGATTCCGACGCCGAGTTCGAAGCCGCCGCCGGCTGCACCATCAGCGATTACTTCGCCCGCTTCGGCGAGGCGGCTTTCCGCGACGGCGAGCGCAAGGTGATCGCCCGCCTGCTGGACGGCTCCCCGGTGGTGCTAGCCACCGGCGGCGGCGCCTTCGTCGACCCCGCCACCCGCCAGCGGATCAAGGCGGCCGGCACCTCGGTGTGGATTCGCGCCGATCTCGACCTGCTGCTGAAGCGCACGGTGGGCCGCGACCACCGGCCGCTGCTCAAGCAGGGCGACCCCAGGGAGATTCTCGGCCGCCTGATGGACGCCCGCTATCCCGTCTACGCCGACGCCGATATCATCGTCGATTCCACCGACGAAATTCCCGAGGCCACCGTGATCCGCGTCATGGAGGGCCTGATCGCCTATCTGGATTCGGAGAAGACCGCATGAGTGCCGCCCCTGAACAGGTCCTGGTCGAACTGGGCGAGCGTTCCTACCCCATCCATATCGGCCCCGGCCTGCTGGACCGGGCGGGCGAGCTGATCAAGCCGAAGATGAGGGGCGGCCGCGCCCTGGTGGTGACCGACGCCAACGTGGCGCCGCTCTATCTCGATCGGGTGCAGAAGAGTCTGGCCGAGGCCGGGGTGACCACCATGCATACCGTGGTGCCGGCCGGTGAGCAGACCAAGGACTTCAAGCATCTGGAGGCCCTGCTCGACGCCATGCTGGAGGCCCGTGCCGAGCGCGGCGCCATGATCGTGGCGCTGGGCGGCGGTGTGATCGGCGACCTGACCGGCTTCGCCGCCTCGATCCTGCTGCGCGGCGTGGATTTCGTGCAGATCCCGACGACCCTGCTGTCCCAGGTGGATTCCTCGGTGGGCGGCAAGACCGGCATCAACACCCGCCAGGGCAAGAACCTGATCGGCACCTTCTACCAGCCCCGTCTGGTGCTGGCCGACACCTCCGTGCTCGACACGCTGCCCCGCCGTCAGGTGCTGGCCGGCTATGCCGAGGTGCTGAAGTACGGAGTGATCGACGACGAGCCGTTCTTCGCCTGGCTGGAGGAGAACGGCGCCAAGGTGGTCGACGGCGACATGGAGGCCCGGCGTCACGCCGTCGCCACCTCGTGCCGCGCCAAGGCCCGCATCGTCGGGGCCGACGAGCGGGAGGGCGGCGTGCGCGCCCTGCTCAATCTCGGCCACACCTTCGGCCACGCCCTGGAGGCCGAGACCGGCTTTTCCGAGGAAATGCTGCACGGCGAGGCGGTGGCGCTGGGCATGGTCATGGCGCTGCGCCTGTCGGCCCGCCTGGGGCTGGCGCCGGTCGCCGACGCCGAGCGGCTGGAGCGGCACCTGCGGGTGGTGGGCCTGCCCGTCGCCCTGCCCAAGCCCCGGCTGTGGGCGGTGGACCGGCTGATCGGGCACATGGCCGGCGACAAGAAGGTCAAGGACGGTAAGGTCACCTTCGTGATGGCCAAGGGCATCGGCAAGAGCTTCCTGACCCGCGAGGTGGCGGAGGCCGAACTGGTGTCCATGCTGGCGGAGATGGCCGCGGGACGTTAACAGGGGGATGCGGCGATGGACCAGGGCACGCTTTTCCTCACCCTTTCGGTGATCGCCATCGTGGTGCTTCAGGTGGGGTCGGCGTTCTTCGCCGGCACCGAGACGGCGCTGACCGCCGTATCGCGCCCGGTGATGCACCAGTTGGAGCAGGACGGCAGCGTGGCGGCCAAGCGGGTCAACCGCCTGATCGACGCCCGTCAGCGTCTGATCGGCGCCTTGCTGGTCGGCAACAGCCTGACCCACACCCTGTCGTCGTCGCTGGCGACCGGCGTGCTGGTCGGCCTGTTCGGCGATGCCGGCATCGCCTATGCCTCGGCCGGCATGACGGTGATCATCGTGGTGTTCGGCGAGGTTCTGCCCAAAACCTACGCCATCTATCACGCCAACCGCATGGCGCTGCTGTTCTCGGCCCCGGTCACCGGCGTGGTCTGGCTGCTGACTCCCTTCGTGCGCACCGTCGAGGTGGTGGTCATGGGGCTGTTCCGCCTGTTCGGCGCCAAGTACTCCACCAAGGTCAGCGTCGAGGCCTCCATGATGGAGCTGAAGGGCGCCATCGAGGTCCATGCCGGCGAGGAGGAGGTCCGCGAGGAGCGCCGCATGCTGCGCTCCATCCTGGAACTGGGCGACGTGGAGGTCGGACAGGTGATGACCCACCGGCGCGGCGTGCTCACCGCCGATGCCGGGCGGCCCGCCGCCGAGATTCTGGAACTGGTGGTCAATTCGTCGTTTTCCCGCGTGCCGCTGTGGAAGGACGACCCCGACAACATCGTCGGCGTGGTCCACGCCAAGAATCTGCTGCGCGCCGTCCGCGCCCTGGAAGGGGATTGGGACGCGCTGGACGTGGCCGAGCTGGCGTCGCCGCCCTGGTTCATCCCCGATTCCACCACTCTTCTCGAGCAGTTGCAGGCCTTCCGGTCGCGGCGCGAGCACTTCGCCCTGGTGGTGGACGAGTACGGCACCCTGATGGGGGTGGTAACCCTGGAGGACATCCTGGAGGAGATCGTCGGCGATATCGCCGACGAGCACGACGTGGCGGTGGCCGGCGTCAGGCCGCAATCGGACGGTTCCTACATCGTCGACGGCTCGGTGACCATCCGCGACCTCAACCGTCAGTTCGAGTGGCGCCTGCCCGACGAGGAAGCCGCCACCATCGCTGGTCTGGTCCTGCACGAGGCACGCCAGATTCCCGACGTGGGCCAGGTGTTCCGCTTCTACGGCTTCCGTTTCGAGATCGCCCGGCGCCAGCGCAACCAGATCACCTCCATCCGGGTGACCCCGCCCGTTCCGGCCGGCGGCTGAAGGTCAATGCCGATGGCGGTGGGCCGCCGTCATACGTGAATCCGTTCACATCCCATTAACTCCATATATGGTATTACAATCACGTTACGGGGCCGATTTGTTGTCGACAAGCCGAGTCCCGGTTGGTTAAGCTTTTTGCGGGTTGTGATCGCGGACGGAGGAATCCACGTTGATTCGCTGCTTTGACCGAGCACCTGAATGCATTTCGGGACAGGGTCGCCCGCCACTTGCGGGCCGCAGCGAAGTCCGCCTCTCCCATCAGGGGTCTCTCGTGTCGAGAGGCCCTTTTTTGTTGTCCCATCCCCTCAGTGTTTGCGAAGGAGTCCCAGATGGCCAAGCGCGCTACGCGGATTGCCGCGTCGAAGAATGAGCCGGTGGTGTCGCTTTATCCTGCCGAGAAGGTCTGGAGCCCGCTGGGGGACGACGACCAGCATCGCGACCAGAGTTACGTGCGCAAGGTCCGTCCGCAAAGCGACAACCAGCGCCGGCTGCTCGCGGCGATCGCCGACTGCAATCTGACGGTGGCCCTGGGGCCGGCCGGTACCGGCAAGACCTATCTGGCCATCTCGGCGGCGGTGGAAGCCTTCGAGGAGGGCCGGGTGGCGCGCATCATGCTGTCGCGCCCGGCGGTGGAGGCGGGGGAAAGCCTGGGCTTCCTGCCCGGCGACCTGCAGGAAAAGCTGGCGCCCTATCTGCGGCCGCTCTACGACGCCCTGTCGGATCGCCTGGGCGGCAAAAGGCTGCGCGCCCTGCTGGCCGACGGCTCCATCGAGATCGCTCCCATCGCCTATATGCGCGGGCGGACGCTGAACAACGCCTTCATCGTCATCGACGAGGCGCAGAACTGCACCTACGGCCAGATCAAGATGCTGCTGACCCGCCTGGGCTGGCATTCCACCATGGTGCTGACCGGCGACCCGGACCAGAGCGATCTGCTGCCCGGCATGTCCGGTCTGGCCGACATCGCGGCGCGGCTGTCGGAGCTGGCCGACGTCTCGGTGGTCACCCTGGACGAAAAGGACATCGTCCGCCACCCGCTGGTGGCCAGCATGCTGACGGTACTGTAGGGCGCAAAGGGGACGCGAAGGGGCTTGCCCCTTCGCGCAGACCCGTTCCCCTATATTCCGCAGAGCTTGTGCGGGCCGATATCCAGGTGCAGGTGATCGGCGTGCAGCTTGTTGTGGTTGGGGGTGAGCACCACGTTGAAGTGCTCGCACGAGGCCCGCGCCACCGCCTGCAGGAACTCGCTTTTCTTGCCGGCGCCCTTCCAGTCCTTCTTCACCGAGATCATGGTGCCGTCGGCCAGTTCGAAGGCGCCGACGTCGATGGCCTGGCCCTTGCCGTGCTCGGACAGACGGCCGCCCCGGCTGCCCATGTCGGCCGCCGCCACCGTGGTCTCGGTGCGCCGCGTGCGGCAATTATAGGTGCCCATGTGGTGGAGCCGCGCCACCTTCTGCCCGAAGATGCGTTGGGCGGCGGCCTGAACCACCTGGGTCTCGAAGCGTTCGACGGTGCGCGCCATGGAGCACGACATCACGCCGGGGCGGTTCCACGAGGTCTGGGAATCGGCGGTCACCTTGACCGGATTGGCGATGGAGCACGAGCCGGAACTGCCGAACGCCGCCTGGGGCTCGAAGGCCACGTGGCGGTCATGCAGCTCCTTCAGGCAGGCGGAATCGGGGTCGAGGATGGGCGGCGGCGGAGCGGGCCGGGGCGGCGGCGATGCGCACGCGCCCAGCAGGGCCAAGGTCAGAACGGCGAAGGCAAGACGAACAGACACGGTCGCGGTTCCGCAGCGCTAGAATCCAATCATCTAGCGCAATTGCGGCCGGAAAGTCACGGAATATCTCAAGAATTCCGTGGAACCCCTTGTGAATCTTAATCTTCTGTTAACCGAGCTTAACCGCCGTGCCGTTGGCCGAGACGATCAGCATGGTCTTGTGATCGCCGCCGATGGTCTGGTAGTCCAGATCCACCGCCACCACGGCGTCGGCGCCCAACTGGCCGGCCTGGGCCTGCAGGTCGGCCAGGGCGGCCTCCTTGGCCTCGCGCAGGATGGTCTCGTAGGATTCCGAGCGGCCGCCGACGATGTCGCGCACGCTGGCCATCATGTCGCGGAAGATGTTGGTGCCCATGACCGCGTTGCCGCTGACGATGCCGAGATAGGCGGTGATGCGTTTGTCTTCGACGGAATCGGTGGTGGTGATGATCATGGTGCCCTCGTGCTCTTGACCCGGCCCAATGAGGTCATCACACTCCGGGCATCTTTGCCAGAGCAAGATCGCATCCAGGCCAAAGCCTGATGCGTCAATCTCGCTCCAGCTCAATTCGGATTGAGCCTGATCCGGTCATATCGGCCGGATCAGGTTCTGGGAGAAAGCCGCCATGACCGATCAGCCCGTTCCCATCGGGGTCGTCACCATCTCGGACCGGGCCAGCCGGGGGGTCTACGAGGACAAGGGCGGGCCGGCCATCGTCGCCGAGATGACCCGCTTCCTGTCCACTCCATGGCGGCCGGTGGCCAGGGTGATCGAGGACGAGCAGGCGCTGATCGAGGCGACGCTGAAGGAACTGGCCGACGTGGAGAGCTGTGCCCTGATCGTCACCACCGGCGGCACCGGCCCGGCACCCCGCGACGTGACCCCCGAGGCCACCGAGGCGGTGTGCGACAAGATGATGCCGGGCTTCGGCGAGCTGATGCGCGCCGAAAGCCTGAAGGTGGTGCCCACCGCCATCCTGTCGCGCCAGACGGCGGGCATTCGGGGCAAAAGCCTGATCATCAACCTGCCGGGCAAGCCCTCGGCCATCGCCGATTGCCTGAATGCGGTGATGCCGGCGGTACCCTATTGCATCGATCTGATCGGCGGCCCGTTCATCGACACCGACCCGGCGGTGTGCAAGGCCTTCCGCCCCAAGGCCAAGTAGGGGGGGGCCGTTAAGCCGGGAAGGTGACCGACACCACCGTCCCCTCGTCGACGAAGATGTGGGAGCGGCCGCCCAACTGGCGGGACAGGGCGCGGATCAGGCCGATGCCGATGCCGCGCCCCGGCTTGTCCGGCATGCCCACGCCGTTGTCGCGCACCGTGAAGTGCCATTCGCCCGCCTCGCGCACCAGGGTCACCCAGATGGTGCCGCGCCGCCCGTCCGAGAAGGCGTGCTTCAGGGCGTTGGACAGCACCTCGTTGGCCAGCATGCCCAGCGGCACGGCGCGTTCGAGGTCCAGGGTGCCTTCCACCTCCACCTCGACGGTGACGCCGCCGGGAGACGAGGAATAGGAATTGGCCAGGGCCTCGGCCAGCTTGCCGAAATAGGTGCCCAGATCCACGTTGGACGCCAGATTGCGCTCGTAAAGGGTCTGGTGCACCAGACCCATGGAATGGATGCGGTCAAGCGCATCCTTGAGCGTCGCCTTGACCTTCTCGTCGGTGACGTGCAGCGACTGCATGGTCAGCAGGCTGGAGATGACCTGCAGGTTGTTCTTCACCCGGTGGTGGACCTCCTGGAACAGCACGTCCTTTTCCGCCAGGGCGTTGGTCAGCTCGCGGGTGCGGCGCTCGCCGGTGGCCAGCAGCCGCGCCTCGTGCCGCAGGCTCTCGCTGGTGATGGCCGCCAGGATCAGCAGCAGCGCCATGGCGGCGACGAACAGCAGCACGTTGCGCCTGGTGCGCACGCTCCACTCGCGGAATACCGTGTCGGTGGGCATGCCCGAGGTGACCACCATCTCCAGGTCGGGGAGGTTGCGATAGGCCACCAGCCGCTCGATGCCGTCCACCACCGAGGTCGAGCGGTAGACGTCCGACTGGGACTGGGCGAAGCGGGTGAACGGCGGCTTGGTGGTGTCGAAGCGGGTGAAGGTGGCGTCGGGCGCGGGGTAGCGCGCCACCAGCCCGCCGTCCAGGCGCGACACCAGGAAGATGGAGCCCGGCTCGGGCTGGAGATCACGGTAGAAGTCGATGAAGTAGTCGGTCTTGACGGCGATTTCCGCCACACCCAGGGTGCGGCCGGTCCTGTCCACGATGGCCCGGCTGAAGATGATCACCCGTCCCTGATCGCCGCGCCCCGCCACCATGGCGCTCATGGCCGTGCGGTTGGGCCGGGCCAGGGGCAGGGCGAAATAATCGCGCTGGGCGGCGTTGGCGACGAACAGGCCCATACGGTCGGTGGTCAGGACCGGATCGCCGCGCTCGTCATGGATGGCGATGGCGACGCCATAGGGAAGATTGCCGAGGACGGAATCCAGCCATTCGCGCTCGCGACGCGAGTCTTTCAGCTTGCTCAGCGGCTGGTCGGCCACATGGTCGATGATCATGCCGAGATTGGCGTGGGCGGCGCTGTGGGCGGCGCGGGCCTGGGATTCCACCAGCCGGGCCGAGAGGCGGAGATTGCTGCTCCAGTCGGCCAGGGTCGCCTGGTGATCGAACCAGGTAAGCGTCGACAGACCGGCCATGCCGCCCAGCACCGCGATGGCGGTGATCAGGCCGAGCAGCAGCCTGGGACGCGGCAGCCGCGAGGGGCGGGCGGTCTCGGACTCCTTATCCGGGCGGCTGGGATGGTTGATCGCCACGCTGCCGCCGTTCATGGTCATCCCGCCCGGCGACGGCCGCTTGGGGCCTCTGCCTCGTCGTCGAACAGCGAGGTCAGCTGGCGCATCATGGTGCCGCCCAGCTCCTCGGCGTCCATGATGGTGACGGCCCGGCGGTAATAGCGGGTGACGTCGTGGCCGATGCCGATGGCCACCAGTTCCACCGGCGAGCGGTTCTCGATATAGGTGATGACGTCGCGCAGATGCTTTTCCAGGGTATTGCCGGGATTGGCCGACAGGGTGGAATCGTCCACCGGCGCGCCGTCCGAGATGACCATCAGGATGCGCCGCTGCTCGGACCGCGCGATCAGGCGTTCGTGCGCCCACATCAGCGCCTCGCCGTCGATGTTCTCCTTCAAGATGCCTTCCCGGAGCATCAGGCCGAGATTGCGCCGTACCCGCCGCCAGGGGGCGTCGGCCGCCTTGTAGACGATGTGGCGCAGGTCGTTGAGGCGTCCCGGATTGGCCGGCTTGCCCTCGGCCTGCCATTTCTCGCGTGACGAGCCGCCCTTCCACGCCCGGGTGGTGAAGCCCAGAACCTCGACCTTGACGCCGCAGCGTTCCAGGGTACGG
The DNA here is from genome assembly GCF_900184795.1 of Magnetospirillum sp. 15-1. Taxonomy (NCBI): domain Bacteria; kingdom Pseudomonadati; phylum Pseudomonadota; class Alphaproteobacteria; order Rhodospirillales; family Rhodospirillaceae; genus Magnetospirillum; species Magnetospirillum sp. 15-1. The sequence goes on from NZ_FXXN01000026.1 coordinate 122,211, forward strand.
GCCAGGATGTCGGCGCTCATGGCCGCCACGGTGATGGGACGGCCGCGCATGGAGCCGGAATTGTCGATGAGCAGGCTCACCACCGTATCGCGGAAATTGGTTTCCTTCTCGATCTTGAAGGACAGGGAATGCATGGGGTTGGCGACGATGCGCGCCAGCCGCCCGGTATCGAGCATGCCCTCTTCCAGGTCGAAATCCCAATTGCGGGTCTGCTGGGCCATCAGCTTGCGCTGCAGGCGGTTGGCCAGCTTGGAGACCACGCCCTGCAGGTGGGAGAGCTGCTGGTCCAACTGGCGGCGCAGGCGGTTCAGTTCCTCCTGCTCGCACAGGTCCTCGGCGGTGATGGTCTGGTCGTACTGGGTGGTATAGGGGCGGTAGGGCCGGTCGTGGAACGCGGCGGAATTGGACAACTGCTCCTGATGCTGCTTGGACGGGCCGCCCGGCTCCTCGGTGCCGGTGCCGGTCAGCATCATCTCCTCGCCGTCGCCCTCGCCCTGGTCCTCGCCGCTGCCCTCCGACGAGCCGGGGGCCTGGGTGTCGCCTTCCTGCTGCGGCCCCTGGCCTTCCTGCTCGCCTTCCTTTTCCTGGCCGGCGCCCTGGGCATCCTGCTCCTGGCCGCTTTGGTCGGAATTTTCCGATTCATCGGATTCGGACGGCTGGTCGGTGCCGAAATCCAGGTCGCGCAGCAGCTTGTGCAGGCCCTTGGCGAAGCCCTCCTGGTCGCGCAGCAGGTCCTTCAGGCTGTCCAGGGTCGGGCCGGCCTTGGCCTTGATCTCGTCGCGCCACAAATCCACGGCGGCCTTGGCCGACGGCGGCGGCTCCAGCCCGGCGAAGACCTCGCGGGCGATCAGGCGCATGGCGTCGGCCAGGGGCACCTGCTCGCGCCGGACGGCGCGATCCAGGCCCTCGGCGCGGGCCTTGACCTCCAGCACCTCGGCGATGTTGGCGGCGGCGCCGGGCATCAGGCGGGCGCCCAGGGCCTCGACCCGGGCCTGCTCAACCATATCGTAGATCTTGCGCGCGTCGGGCAGTTGCGGCATGCGCCGCACATGCACCGTGTCGTCGTGGTAGCGCAGCCGGAGCGCGATGGCGTCGGCGGTGCCGCGCAGGCGGGCCAGGTCCGAGGCCAGGATGGTCCGCGGCGGCGAGGGCAGGCGGATTTCCGTGCCGCGCACGCTGCCGTTGCCGGCGGCGAAGCCGACATCCAGGTCGGAATGGCCGGACATGGCCTTCAGCGTGGCGGCGGTGGTGCGGCGGATGGTGTCGCCGACGCTCTCGCCCCTGGTGCCGTCCTTGCCCGTGGGGTTCTGCTGCAAGATCGCTCCTCGAACCTTAGGCGAGCATGCGGGCCGGCCCCTCGGGCAGGTCCGTACCGAAGCAGCGCTGGTAGTATTCGGCCAGGATCGGCCGTTCCACCTCGTCGCACTTGTTGAGGAAGGTCACGCGGAAGGCATAGGCGTGGTCCGAGAAGATGCGGGTGTTCTCGGCCCAGGTGATCACCGTGCGTGGACTCATCACCGTGGAGATGTCGCCGTTCATGAAGCCCGACCGGGTGAGGTCGGCCAGCATGACCATCTTGGACACCAGATCGTGACCCTCGGGCGTGTCGTAATCCTTCAGCTTGGCCACCACGATGGAGCATTCGTCGTCATGGGCCAGGTAGTTGAGGGTGGCGACGATGTTCCAGCGGTCCATCTGGCCCTGGTTGATCTGCTGGGTGCCGTGATACAGGCCGGTGGTGTCGCCCAGGCCGACGGTGTTGGCGGTGGCGAACAGGCGGAAGGCGGCATGCGGCCGGATCACCCGGTTCTGGTCCAGAAGCGTCAGACGGCCCTCCACCTCGAGGACGCGCTGGATCACGAACATCACGTCGGGGCGGCCGGCGTCGTATTCATCGAACACCAGGGCGCAGGGGTGCTGCAGCGCCCAGGGCAGCATGCCTTCGCGGAACTCGGTGATCTGCTTGCCGTCCTTGACCACGATGGCGTCCTTGCCGATCAGGTCGATACGGCTGACGTGGCTGTCCAGGTTGACGCGGATGCACGGCCAGTTGAGGCGCGCGGCCACCTGTTCGATATGGGTGGACTTGCCGGTGCCGTGATAGCCCTGAACCATGACTCGGCGATTATAGGCAAAACCCGCCAGAATGGCCTTGGTGGTATCCGGGTCGAAGCGGTAGGCCGGGTCCACGTCGGGGACGTGCTCGCTGCCCACCGAGAAGGCCGGGACCTTCATGTCGATGTCGATGCCGAACACCTCGCGGGCGGAGATTTCGGTGTCGGGCATGGCCAGGGGGTGGTCGGAGGCAAGCGGGCTTTGGGTCTTGGAAGTCATACTCTTGTCCTAAGGGGCTGCTAAAGGCTCAGGCTGAGCTTCAGGGTGTTGTAGGCTTGGTTGATGCGCTTGAAGCGTTCCTCGGCATCCTTGTCGCCGTTGTTGGCGTCGGGATGGTGCTGCTTGACCAGCTCCTTGTAGCGGGCCTTCAGCGTCTCGGCGGTGAGCGGCGGAGTGAGTTCGAGAACCCTCATGGCCTCTTCCTCGGGAGTGGCGGCCCGAGCCTTGGGCCGCGCCTCCTCGGTGGCGGCATCCTCGAAGACCTCGAACGGGTCGTGGACGGTGTAGGCGAAACCCCGCTTGGCGCCCTGGATGCCCAGCGGCCAGGTGGGGCGCTGCCAGGTGGTGTCCTTGCGCAGCTCGGCCTCGATCTCCTCGGCGCCCATGCCGGCATAGTAGTTCCAGGCGGAATTGTACTCGCGCACATGGTTCAGGCAGAACCAGTAGTAATCGGTCAGCCGGTCGCGGGCCTGGGGGGCGCGGTATTCGGCTTCCAGCGCGCAGCCGGGATGGTCGCACCGGCGGGTGGCCGGTTGCGCCGGGGTGGGGCCGAAGGCCGGCCGCCAGGATCTGCGGGCGTTGGTCGCTTTCATGGCACCGGTCATAATGGAGGCTCGTTAGCCCCAAGGCAAGGCGGGAGCGGAAATTATGGCTCTGGCCAACGGCCTCTTGACGGCGGCGCCCATTGGCCCCAATTGGGGAGGGTTCCAATGGGCGAAAGGGCCAGGATATGCAGGTGACCCCGGTGATGCGCAAGAAACTCGAAGAAGGGCTGGCGCCGTCGCGCCTGGACATCATCGACGAATCCAACCGTCATGCCGGGCATGCCGGCCACAATCCCCAGGGCGAAAGCCATTTCCGCCTGGAAATCGTCTCCGAGGCCTTCGCCGGCAAGAGCCGGGTCGAACGTCATCGCATGGTCAACGCCCTGCTGGCCGATGAACTGGCCGGGCGGGTGCACGCCTTGGCCCTGACCACCCTGACCAAGGACGAGGAAGCGCGGCGCCTGTAAAGGCTGTTTTTTCGCGCCATAAGGCGCGCCTACTTCACCTTGACGTCCATCATCTCCAGGTTCCGCCGGGCAGTGTCGGCGGCGGTGCTTTCCGGGGCGGCGGCGATGGCTTTCATCCAGTCTTCGCGCGCCCCGGCATTGTTCTCCTCCAGGCGGCGGATCATGCCGCGTTCCAGCAGGGCGTCGGGAAATGTCTGGTCGAGGATCAGGGCGCGGGACAGGTCTTCCTTGGCCAGTTCCAGCTTTTCCAGGTAGCGGTAGGCCACGGCGCGCAGCACCATGGCCTCGATGCGGTTGGGCTGGACCTTGAGCAGGGCGCTCAGCAGTTCGACCACCTCGGCGTAATGATTGACCGAGGCCAGGGTCACCGCCTTGTCCAGCATCAGTTCGGGGTGGCCGGGCACCAGCTTCAGCGCGGTGTCCTGGTCGGCCAGGGCCTGTTCCGGCTTGCCGGCCAGCAGCCAGGCCTGGCCGGCCTGGGCCAGCATTTCGGCGCGGAGCGGTTCTTCCCGTCGGCTCTGGCCCGCCAGGGTTTCCAGCCGCTTGGCGGCCTCCTCGTACTTGCCCAGCCCGATCAGCGCCACCGCGGCGCAGTGGCGGGCTGGCTCGCCGCCGCCCAGCGAACTCCAGGCGATGGCTTCCTCCCAGCCCTCTTCCGGCTTGGCGCGGGCCAGGGTCAGGCAGGTGCGGTATTCCATCTTGGGATTGATGGTCTCGGCCGGGGCCGGGGTGGACAGCCACAGCAGGGGCGGCAGCAGCAGGGGGATGGCGCGGAATCTCATGGGGCGGTAGTGTCACCAATCGGCGGGCGGACGCAAGGGAGAGATTGATGGTTGGGCGTTTCTTCCTGTTCGGGCTGGGCTTCTCGGGGCGGGTGATCGCCCGCCGGCTGGCCGAGGCGGGCTGGCGGGTGACCGCCACCACCCGCTCGGGCGAGGCGGTGGCCTGCTCGGGCGAAGCGGCGAATTGCCCCGGAATTCAGGTCCTGCCCTTCGACCGCGACCATCCGTTGCCCGCCGGGTGCCTGGACGGTGTCGACGCGGTACTGTCCTCGGTGCCGCCCGACGCGGCCGGCGATCCGGTGCTCGACCGGATGGCCGGGGCCATCGCGGCGGCCTCGCCCGCCTGGATCGGCTATCTTTCCACCACGGGGGTCTACGGCGATCACGGCGGCGCCTGGGTGGACGAGGCGACGCCGCCCAATCCCAGCCTGGAACGCTCCCGCCGCCGGCTGGCGGCCGAGACCCGCTGGCGCGACCTGGGGGCGCACATCTTCCGGCTGGCCGGGATTTACGGCCCCGGCCGCTCGGCGGTGGATACGGTGCGGGCCGGGCAGGCCCGCCGGGTGGTCAAGCCGGATCAGGTGTTCAGCCGTATCCATGTGGAGGACATCGCCGGCGCGGTCCAGGCCTCCCTGGGCCGCCCCCATCCCGGCACCGTCTACAATCTCTGTGACGACGACGCGGCGCCGCCCCAGGAGGTCATCCTTCACGCCTGCCGGCTGCTGGGGGTCGAGCCGCCGCCGGAAATCCCCTGGGATGTGGCCAGGGAAACGCTGTCGCCCATGGCGCTCAGCTTCTACGCCGACAACAAGCGGGTCCATAACGGCCGGATGAAGCAGGAGCTTGGCATCCGGCTGAAATATCCCAGCTACCGCGAGGGGCTGGCAGACTGCCTGTAACCGATCCGGCCGGCGACCTTTTCCCATGACCGTCTTCTCCCGCCCGATGCGTTCAGGACGGGGGAAGCCCAGTCGGGGGAAGTGTCGTCTATTCCGGCTTGGCCGACTCGGCGGCCGGCGCGGCGGGGACTTTGGCGATCTTGGCGCGGACGGCCTTGGTCAAGGCCATGCCGGCGGCGAAGGCCGGATTGATGTACGGGCTGCGGCCATCGGCCACCCGTACCGGTTCGAGTCCCATGCCCTTGAGGCAGTCGTAAATTTCGCGAAGTTCCGCGGGTCCCAGCATTCTCGTTCCTCAGCCCAAAACCTTGGCAGGCATCCCCGAAACACAGTCTGCACCGAAACGGCGGCGGAATGCGACAGGATTTTGTGCGTTGCAGCATCCGTCGGTGTTACTGCCTATCGGCGGCCTGAAAGGGGACGATGGGCAAAAAAGTGGCGGGACCCGGTTCATCACCGTGTCCCGCCTAATCTCAGGGAGACAAAGCAGTAATGAGCATTGTGGTACCAGAATGCCGGATTCGGGTCAAGCAAAATTCCTCAAGATCGGACCAGACCCTCCTTATGGGAGGGTCTGGCTCTACGACCTAGAGGATCGCGACGGTATCCGCCTGCGGGCCCTTGAGCCCCAGGGTGGTGGTGACGCGGACGCGCTGACCGGATTCCAGGGTCTTGATCCCCGAGCGCTCCAGCGCCTTCACGTGCACGAACACATCCTTGCCGCCCTCGTCGCAAGCGACGAAGCCGAAGCCCTTCTCGGCGGAGAAGAACTTGACCACGCCCTCGACGGTCTGGGTCGGGCCGCGTTCTTCCCGGCGCGGCGCGCGCGGGGTGGCGGTGGTGCTGTCCACTTCATGGACCATCACCACCTGCGGACCACGCTGGCCGGCGCCGAGGTCGACCACCAGAGTGGCACCTTCGGCGACCTGGGTAAGGCCGGCGCGCTCGAGCGCGGAAATATGCAGGAAGGCGTCAGGGCTGCCATCGGACGGGGCAACGAAGCCGAAGCCCTTGGAGGCATTGAACCACTTCACAGTGGCGCTGACGTTCGCCTGACTGACCATCTGACGGTCAAAGGAGCTGGGCGCCATCGGCCGCGTAGGACGCGGATCGAAAGCCGGCTCGCCAAAGTCGTCCCGACGACCGCGACCGCGCTCGCCCCTGCCATGATTATCTCGGTTCCATGCCATGTGTCATTCTCGTCGTAAGTAAACAAACTCCCCCGCACCCACGCGAGGGCATTCCGCCCGGCTCAACGCGCCAAGGTCAGCCTGAACCTATATCATTACCTGAGAATCAGGCGTCCGCATAGGGGCTTACGGGCCGTGCAAGGGCTCGTGATAATTATTTTTTTGTGCTGCACTGCGGTCGTCAGGGCGAATCAGCCGGTACAACCCCATGGTCAGGCCGACGACGATGACCCCGGAAAAGGCGACATCGGAAAGGAAATGCCCGCCTTGCGCGATGCGGACCACGCCCATGACGACGCCGAATCCCAGGGCGGCGGTCATGGCGGCCCGGCGGCGGCGGAGCGGGGCCATCAGGGCCAGCGATACCGTCCAAAAGCCCAGCGCCGCGTGGCCCGAGGGGAACGAGCAATTGTCCTCGCACTGGTCGGAGATGACCAGCGGCGGCGTGTAGCGGCGGGCCGCCTGATGGCCGGCATTGAACTCGGCGATGGTCGAGGGGCGCGCCCGGCCCCAATTGTCCTTGAGGACGAGGTTGACCACCAGGCCGGGGCCCAGGGCCAGCGACGCCACCACCAGCAGGGCCATGCGCGGGCTGACGCCGGCCACCGGGCGCCTGGCGATGGCGGCGGCGGCGCCGGCCAGGGCGATCAGCCCGGCGGCGGCGAACAGGAAGATGGGCAGGGTCTTGCGGGCGAATTCGCCGATGGGATGGACGCGGAAGGGAAAGCCGCGCGTCGCCGTATCGAAGAACAGCGCCGAGGTGGCGATGTCGATGCGGGGGAACAGGGTCAGGGGCACCAGGGCCAGGATCGCCCAGGTCCAGGGATTACGCAGCAAGGCAGGCCCCATCAGCCATCCTCGAGATGGAACAGTCCCGACAGGCCGATCAGCCCGGCGAACACGGGCGGCGTCCACGCCGCCAGCGTCTGCGGCAGGGTGGACGACAGGCCCAGGGCGTAGATCACCTTGGAAAAGAAATAGACGGCGAAGCCGGCGGCCACTCCGGCGCCGATGCGGGCCAGCAGGCCGCCCGAGCGCGTGTTGGGCCTGAGCGAGAATACCGCCGCCATCAGCACCATGCCGCAATAGAGCACCGGCGAGGCCAGCAGCGACTGCAGGTACAGGCGGTGCTTGCTGGCGGTGAAGCCGGCCCGCTCGAAGAAGTGGATGAAGCCGGGCAACTGCCAGAAGGACAGGGTTTCGGGCGCGGCGAAATTGTCGTGGATGCGGTCCAGCGTCAATTGGGTGGGAATCCGCATCTGCTCCTTGAAGACCGAGGGCTTGCCGCCCTCCATCACCCAGGCGCGCCGCACCTCGAAGGTGCCGTCCACCAGCGAGGCGAATTCGGCGGAGATGCGCTGATGAAAGTGGTCGGGGCGATCGTAGAGGAAGAATTGCGCGTCGCGGATGTGCAGGACCAGCCCTTCCTGGCGCACCGATTCCGAATAGACCACCATCTCGCCGCCGTCATGGGGCTCGCGCAGCCACAACCCGCCCTCGGACAGGTCGAAGGCGCTGGGCTTGTTGGCCAGCAACTCGTCCTGCAGGCGCTCGTAGCGGCCGTACATGGCGGCCGCCATGGGATTGAAGATGGTGATCTCGAAGATGCCGAAGATGCCGGCCACGACCAGGACCGGGGTGATGAACTGCCAGGCCGAGATGCCGGCGGCGCGGGCCACCACCAGCTCGTGGGTGCGGGTCAGGCGCCAGAAGCACACCATGGCGCCGATCATCACCGCGAAGGGCAGCACCGTATGCAGCATCTGCGGCAGCTTGAAGAACGCCATCAGCAGGATCGGGGCGATGCCCAGGTCAGGCCGCGCGGCGGCGCGGCGGATCAGCTCGATCACGTCGAACAGCAGGATGATCCCCAGAATCACCAGCAGCACCGTGGCGAAAGCCGAGGCGAATTGCCGCCCGATATAGCCGCTCATGATGGGGGATAGGCGCATGGTGTCCGGATTCGATGCCGAGCGATGAAAGCCGAGTATAGAGGTTTCGCCCGTCTCCGTGTCATAAACCTTTTGGGCACACAACAAGGACGGCAAGGCGATGGTTACGCTGACGCGCATCTATACCCGGACGGGCGACAAGGGCAAGACCTCACTGGGCGACGGCAGCCGGGTGGGCAAGCATGACCTGCGGGTCGAGGCCTACGGAACCGTGGACGAGGCCAACGCGGTGATCGGACTGGCCCGCCTGCATGCCGGCCCCGAGATGACGCCGCTGCTGGAAAGGCTGCAGAACGACCTGTTCGATCTGGGGGCCGATCTGTGCACCCCGGCCGCCGCCGACGAGGCGGCCGGCTCGCGCCTGCGCATCGTCCCATCCCAGGCGGACCGTCTGGAGGCGGAAATCGACGCCGCCAACCAACATCTGGCGCCGCTCCGATCGTTCATCCTGCCCGCCGGTTCGCCGCTGGCCGCCCATCTGCATCATGCCCGCACCGTGGTGCGCCGGGCCGAGCGTCTGATGGTCGCCCTGGCCGAGGTGGAGGCGGTCAATCCGGCGGCGATCATCTATGCCAATCGTCTGTCGGATCTGCTGTTCGTCCTGGCCCGCGTCGCCAACGGCAATGGAGCCGCCGACGTGCTTTGGGTGCCGGGGGGTGCGCGTTGACAACCCACCCCTCCCGTCATATTGTGCGATGCAATAGCAAATTCCGCCCGGCGATGCCGATTTATTCGCACTCCGGATTAGAGGATTGAAAGACAAATGAAAGTCCTGGTCGCGATCAAGCGGGTGATCGACTACAACGTGAAGATTCGGGTGAAGTCGGACGGTTCGGGCGTCGAGACGCAGAACGTCAAGTTCTCCATGAACCCGTTCGACGAGATCGCGGTGGAAGAAGCCGTGCGCCTCAAGGAAGCCGGCAAGGCGGCCGAGGTGGTGGTGGTGTCGGTGGGGCCGGCCGCTTGCTCGGAGACCCTGCGCACCGCGCTGGCCATGGGCGCCGACCGCGGCATCCTGGTGGCGAGCGACGAGGAGGTGCAGCCGCTGGCGGTCGCCAAGGTCCTGAAGGCCCTGGTAGACAAGGAACAGCCCGGCCTGATCATCCTGGGCAAGCAGGCCATCGACGACGACAGCAACCAGACCGGCCAGATGCTGGCGGCGCTGCTGGGCCGCCCCCAGGGCACCTTCGCCTCCAAGGTGGAGATCGCGGGCGAATCCATCACGGTGACCCGCGAGGTGGACGGCGGCCTGGAGACGGTGAGCCTCAGGCTGCCGGCGGTGGTGACCACCGATCTGCGCCTCAACGAGCCGCGCTACGCCAGCTTGCCCAACATCATGAAGGCCAAGAAGAAGCCCATCGACACGGTCTCGCCGGCCGATCTGGGCGTCGACGTGGCGCCGCGCCTGGTGACGCTCAAGGTCGAGGAGCCGCCCAAGCGCAAGGCCGGCATCAAGGTGCCCGACGTCGCCGCCCTGGTCGACAAGCTGAAGAACGAAGCGAAGGTGATCTGAGCAACATAAAGCTGCGCAGCCGGGCTATCGCCCAGACCCATTCGGGGCGATGCCCCAAACCCCCTTTGACTCAAAAGGGGTCCGGGGTCTTCCCCGGTCGGGGTGCGGGGCGGAAGCCCCGGCGATAGGCCGGGCCGCAGCAGAGAACGAGGACAGGGAACCATGACCATTCTGGTTATTGCCGAACACGAGGGCGGGGCGCTGAAGGCCGCCACGCTCAACACCGTCACCGCCGCGTCGAAGATCGGCGGCGACGTGCACGTCCTCGTCGCGGGAAGCGGCATCACCGCCGTGGCCGAGGCCGCTGCCAAGGTAGCGGGCGTCGCCAAGGTGCTGGTCGCCGACGCCGCCCTTTACGCCAACCATCTGGCCGAGCCCCTGGCCGCCCTGGTGGTGAGCCTGGCCGGCGGCTACAGCCACATCTTGGCGCCCGCCACCACGGGGGGCAAGAACGTGGCGCCCCGCGTCGCGGCGCTGCTCGACGTGGCCCAGGTCTCCGAGATCACCGGCGTGGTGTCCCCCGATACCTTCATCCGCCCGATCTATGCCGGCAACGCGCTCGCCACCGTGCAGTCCAAGGACGCCACCAAGGTGATCACCGTGCGCGGCACCGGCTTCGAGGCGGCCAAGGCGGAAGGCGGTTCCGCTTCGGTGGAAGCCGTCGCGGCGGCCGCCGATCCGGCCCTGTCGTCCTACGTGGGCAGCCAGTTGTCCAAGTCCGAGCGCCCCGAACTGACCTCGGCCCGCATCATCATCTCGGGCGGGCGCGGCATGCAGTCGGGCGACAACTTCCCGCTGCTCGAGGCGGTGGCCGACAAGCTGGGCGCCGCCGTGGGGGCCAGCCGCGCCGCCGTCGACGCCGGCTTCGTGCCCAACGACTTCCAGGTGGGCCAGACCGGCAAGATCGTCGCCCCCGACCTCTACATCGCCGTCGGCATCTCGGGCGCCATCCAGCATCTGGCCGGCATGAAGGATTCCAAGGTCATCGTCGCCATCAACAAGGACGAAGAGGCCCCCATCTTCCAGGTCGCCGATTACGGCCTGGTCGCGGACCTCTTCAAGGTGTTGCCGGAGTTGGCCGCCGAACTGAACAAATAATCATCAACAAACTTGCCCTGAGGCAAACGCCCTACCATTCGGGAGCCTGATCAATGAGTGCTATCAAGAAGATTGGTGTTATCGGCGCTGGCCAGATGGGCAACGGTATCGCCCATGTCTGTGCCGCATCCGGCTTTGATATCGTCCTGCTGGATGTCAGCGAAGAGGCCCTGAAGAAGGGGCTGGGCACCATTTCCAAGAACCTGGACCGTGCCGTTTCCAAGGGCAAGCTGACCGAGGCCGACAAGGCCGCCACGCTGGGTCGCATCAAGACCACCACCGCCTATGCCGACTTCTCGGACAGCGATCTGGTCATCGAGGCCGCCACCGAGGACGAGAAGATCAAGCGGGCCATCTTCGCCCAGCTCTGCCCGGTGCTGAAGCCCGAGGCCCATATCGCGTCCAATACCTCGTCGCTGTCCATCACCCGCCTGGGTGCCGCCACCGACCGCCCCGCCAAGTTCATGGGCATGCACTTCATGAACCCGGTGCCGGTCATGCAGCTGGTCGAGCTGATCCGTGGCATCGCCACCAGCGAGGAGACCTTCTCCCTGGTGCGCGAGATGACCCTGAAGCTGGGCAAGAAGCCGGTTTCGGCCGAAGACTTCCCGGCCTTCATCGTCAACCGCATCCTGCTGCCGATGATCAACGAGGCCGTCTACACCCTGTACGAGGGCGTCGGCTCGGTGACCTGCATCGACACCGCCATGAAGCTGGGCGCCAACCACCCCATGGGTCCGCTGGAACTGGCCGACTTCATCGGCCTGGACACCTGTCTGGCGGTGATGCAGGTGCTGCATGACGGTCTGGCCGATACCAAGTACCGTCCCTGCCCGCTGCTGGTGAAGTACGTGGAAGCCGGCTGGCTGGGCCGCAAGACCGGCCGTGGCTTCTATGACTACACCGGCGACACCCCGGTTCCGACCCGCTGATCCGGCGGCTCCGGCCAAAGACCAAGGGCGGGAAGCGAAAGCTTCCCGCCCTTTTTCTTGTTCGGATGCCTGGTGCCGGAGGCGGTCAGACCGCCCCGTGGCAGTGCTTGTACTTCTTGCCCGAGCCGCAGGGGCACGGCGCGTTGCGCGGCGTCGCGGCCCAGGTGGCGGGATCGTTGGGGTCCACCGTGGTGCTGCGCTGGGACAGGGCGACGGCGGCCGCGCCGCCCGACGCGAAGGCCGGGTCCTCGCGGGTTTCCTGGGTGCGCGTGGGGCGCTGGGGCTCCAGGGCCTGCTCGGCTTCCTCCTCGTTGGAGAAGCGCAACTGGACATGGGACAGCACCGAGGTGACGCGTTCGCGCAGGTCGAGCAGCATCTGCTCGAACATGTTGAAGGCTTCGCGCTTGTACTCGTTGAGCGGGTCGCGCTGGGCGTAGGCGCGCAGGGAAATGCCCTGGCGCAGATGGTCCAACTGCAGCAGGTGTTCCTTCCACGCCTGATCGAGAATCTGCAGCAGCAGGCTCTTTTCCACCATGCGCATGGTGTCGGGGCCGTACTCGGCCACCTTGCCCGCCGCCTTGCGGTCGGCATGGTCGGTGACGCGGGTGCGGATTTCCTGGTCGGCGATACCTTCCTCCTTGGCCCATTCGGCGATGGGGAGGTCCAGGTTGAAGACACGCAGCACTTCCTCGTGCAGCGCCGCCACGTCCCACTGATCGGCGTAGGCGCGCTCGGGGATGCAGCGGGCGACCATCTCGGTGATGACCTCGTGGCGGAAGGCGACGATCTCCTCCGAGACGTCGTCGGCGCTCATCAGGTCCTTGCGCTGTTCGTAGATGACCTTGCGCTGGTCGTTCATCACGTCGTCGAACTTCAGCAGGTTCTTGCGGATGTCGAAGTTGCGGGCCTCGACCTTCTGCTGGGCCTTTTCCAGGGCCTTGTTGATCCAGGGATGGACGATGGCCTCGCCATCCTTGAGCCCCAGCTTCTGCAGCATGCCGTCCATGCGCTGCGAACCGAAGATGCGCATCAGATCGTCTTCCAGGGACAGGAAGAACTTCGACGCGCCGGGATCGCCCTGGCGGCCCGAACGGCCGCGCAGCTGGTTGTCGATGCGCCGCGATTCATGGCGTTCCGAGCCGACCACGTAGAGGCCGCCGGATTCTCGCACCTTCTGCTTGTTGACCTCGATCTCGGCCTTGATGCCGTCGATGCGCCTGACCCGCTCGGCCGGGTCGGTGATCTCGGCCAGTTCCATTCTGGTGCGCATCTCGAGATTGCCGCCCAACTGGATGTCGGTGCCGCGGCCCGCCATGTTGGTGGCGATGGTCACGCCGCCGGGCACGCCGGCCTGGGCGACGATATAGGCCTCCTGCTCGTGATAGCGGGCGTTCAGCACCTGATGCGGAATCTTCTTCTTCTTGAGCATGTCCGCCAGCAGCTCGGACTTCTCGATGGAGGTGGTGCCGACCAGGACCGGCTGCATGCGGCCGCGGCATTCCTCGATCAGGGTGACGATGGCCTCGTACTTCTCGCGCGCCGTGCGATAGACCTCGTCGTCGTGGTCCTTGCGGCTGACCGCCAGATTGGTGGGGATCTCCACCACTTCCAGGTTGTAGATCTCGGCGAATTCGCCGGCCTCGGTCATGGCGGTGCCGGTCATGCCGGCCAGCTTGGGGTAGAGGCGGAAATAGTTCTGGAAGGTGATCGAGGCCAGGGTCTGGTTCTCGTTCTGGATGGTCACGCCTTCCTTGGCCTCGAGCGCCTGATGCAGGCCCTCGGAATAGCGGCGGCCTTCCATCATGCGGCCGGTGAACTCGTCGATGATGATGACCTTGTCATTCTTGACGATGTAGTCCACGTCGCGGGTGAACAGCTTGTGGGCGCGCAGCGCCTGATTGACGTGATGAACGAGGCTGACGTTGCCGATGTCGTACAGCGTGCCCTTCATCAGGTCGGCGGCCTGGAGCATCTCTTCCACGTGTTCGGTGCCGCGGTCGGTGAGCGTCACGGCGCGCACCTTCTCGTCCTTTTCGAAATCCTCGGGCACCAGGGACGGCATCAGCTTGTCGACCAGACGGTACAGCTCGGAATTGTCCTCGGTGGGACCCGAGATGATCAGCGGGGTGCGCGCCTCGTCCACCAAGATGGAGTCGACCTCGTCGACGATGGCGTAGTTGAAGGGCCGCTGGACCATCTCTTCCAGGCGGAACTTCATGTTGTCGCGCAGGTAGTCGAAGCCCAGCTCGTTGTTGGTGCCGTAGGTCACGTCGCAGGCATAGGCCTGCTGGCGTTCCACGTCGTCGAGGCCGTGGGTGATGACGCCGACGGTGAGGCCCAGGAAGCGGTAGACCTGACCCATCCATTCGGAATCGCGGCTGGCCAGATAGTCGTTGACGGTGACCACGTGCACGCCCTTGCCGGACAGGGCGTTGAGGTAGACCGGCAGGGTGGCGACCAGGGTCTTGCCTTCACCGGTGCGCATCTCGGAGATGCGGCCCTGGTGCAGCACCATGCCGCCCAGCAACTGGACGTCGAAGTGGCGCTGGCCCAGGGTGCGCTTGGCGGCTTCGCGCACCGTGGCGAAGGCCTCGGCCATCAGGTCGTCCAGTTCGGTGCCGTTTTCCAGCCTCGAGCGGAACTCGGCGGTCTTGGCGCGCAGCTCGTCGTCGGAAAGCTTCTCGAAGGCAGGCTCCAAGGCGTTGACCGCCTCGACATGCTTCTTCAGCGGCTTGAGAACACGGTCGTTGGCGGTTCCGAAGATCCGCCGGGCAAGGGCGCCGAACATGAAGCTTCCCCAAGATAAGAGAGCAGGCCCGAAAGGGGCCTATCGCGACCGGCAAGAGATAGAGGCCGGCCCGCGTTCTGTCAATGTCGCGGGCCGATTTGTGGCCGGAGGAATGCCGGTTTTCAGGCGGCGTGGCGCAGGGCGGCGGCCATTTCCTCCAGCAGGGCCAGCACCTCGTGCGACGCGTCGTTGAGACGTTCCACCTCGGCCTGGGCCTCGGACACCTCTCCTCGGGCGTGCAGTTCCAGGGCGCGCTTGCCGTGGGCGTGGACGCGCTGGTGAGGGGTCAGCAGGTTGCCATAGGCGGGCAGGCCGGTGAGGCGGTCGTCCTTCAAGGTGTCGTACCACTTGCCCAGGCGGCAGGTGTGGTGGTCGGCCAACTGGTCGGGGGTCAGGTCGTTGCGCCCCATGATGCGGTCGATGATCGAGCGCTTGAAGCGGATATGGTCGTTCTTGGCCACCTGCAGCAGGGTCTCGGCGGTACCCAGCTTGGCGAAGTCCTCGGCCCGGCGGTCCAGCACCTGGGCCGCCTCGGTCATGGAGCCCAGCACCTGATCGATTTCCTCGAGATTATGCTCGGACAGGCTGGCGATCTGGCCGGTGGCGGCCGAGACCTCGGCGGCGGCGGCGTTCTGCTGCCCCAGGATGCCGGCGATGTCGTGCATGCGCCGCGTCACGCCGTCGATGCGCCCGGCGATGGATTCCAGCCCGCCGGTCACCTGGCCGACGGCGGCCATGCCGTCATTGGCGGCGGAGCGCGAGCGCTCCATGGACTCGCGGGCGCCGTTCATGTCGGCGACCAGGGTCTCGATGCGCGCGCGGATATCGACGGTGGCCTTGGCGGTCTGATTGGCCAGGGTCTTCACCTCGCCGGCCACCACGGCGAAGCCCTTGCCCGCCTCGCCGGCCCGCGCCGCCTCGATGGTGGCGTTCAAGGCCAGCAGATTGGTCTGGCCGGCGATGGCCTCGATCTGATCGATGATGGCGGCGATCTGGTCCGAGGCCCCGGACAGGGCCTCGATCTTGCCGCCCACGTCCGATACCGCCTGCAGCAGGCCGTCCATGGCCCGGCGGGCGGCGCTGGTGGCGGCGACGCCTTCCTTGGCGGCGCTCTCGGCGTCGGAGGCCTCCCCGGCGGCGATCTCCGAGGATTGCGAGATGGTGTTGACCGAGGCCACCAGTTCCTCGATGGCGCTGGCGATGGACTGGCTCTGCTCCGAGGCGCGGCGCACCGAGCCCGACATGCGGGTCAGCACCACGCCGGCCTCGTTGCTCTGCATGGCGGCCTCGACGATGCCCTCCAACTGCAGTTGCATGCCGTCCTTCAGGGATTTCTGCCCCTTCTCCAGTTCGATCAGGCTGCGCTGCTGCGCCGCCTCCAGTTCGGCGGTGCGTTCCACCTCCTTTTGCACCACCAGGACGGCGCGGGCCATGTGGCCGATCTCGTCGTTGCGGTCCAGGCCGTGGATGTTGACCGCGAAATCCCGCCTGGCGATGCGGTCCATGGCGGCGCTCATGGCCAGGACCGGCCGGGTGATGGTGCGGCTGAGCAGGATGCTAAGGATCATCGCCACGGTGACGGCGCCCAGGATCAGCCCGGCCATGGTCCGCCGCGCCTCGGACAACTGGGCGGCATAGTGGGAGGCGTCCATGGCGATCTCCGCCACGCCCAGCGGCTTGCCGCCGTAATCCTTGACCGCTCGGCCCAGCAGGGCGACGCGGCCGCCCTTGCCGTCCTCCCGCGCCTTGACGATGTCCTTGCCGTCCAGGGCGGCGGCGATCTCGGCCGAACTCAGTGCCGATTGGGCGACGGTGCCGGCGAAGATCTTGAACTCGTCCTTGGCCTTGACGTGCAGCGCCACGTCGACGCCGAACGCCTTCTTGAACTCCACGAAGAACGGCTGGCCGAAGGAGAGGCCGAACTCCACCGACCCCACGTGCCGGCCCGCGTCGAACAGCGGCATCAGGCCGCGCACCCCCAGGCCGGCCACGCCGTATTCCAGGCCGTGGGTCGGCTTTTGGGTGGTGTTGGTTTCCACCACGGTCTGGCGGATGGCCGACAGATCGTCGCCGAACTTGGCCGGGGCATGGACGCGCAGGAACGAGGTGGCGGGCGGGGTATGGAACTGGAACTGCTCGACGCCGAAGGGGGCGGCGATGGCCTTGAACATGGGAACCATCTGGGCGGCCAGGGCGTCCCGCTGGCCGGTGGCGACCTGATGGGGAATACCGGGCAGGTTGGCCACCAGGCCGGCCATGGCCTGGGCCTGATCGGCCGCGCCGCCGATGGCGTCGGACAATTGCTCGAAGCGGCCCATCAGCTCCCGCTGCTCGGCCTGCTCGATCAGCGAGACGGCGTGGTTGTTGCTGAACCACCCCATGGTGGCGGCGGTGCCCACCGACATGGCGACCAGGGCGGCGCCGAAGCGCGCGGCAATTCCAAAGGCCATCGTTGCTGTCCCTTCCCCTGAAAAGGCCGATACCAATTGGATGCGGTTCGGTGACGGACCACCGTCCTTGGGAGCCGTCCCCCTGGCACGGGGGTATCGCGCCGCACACGTCGAGGGCGATTCGCCATCGGTAGGCATCCCTCATAGAGTGCTGGAACGGCATTTAATATAAATATCGTTATATTAGCAACGAATGTTTTGGTCTGACCAATCGAACGCATGCCAGGACTTGGGGTGCGGGCAAGGCTGGGGTATAAGGACCGCACCGCCCCTCGGGCGGGCTTCCCCAAGGCCCCTTGGCGGAACTGGTAGACGCAAGCGACTTAAAACCAGGAAAAACCCGCGCAACTATTTGAGTGATAATGATTTTGTATATTTACATTTGTTTGTAAATTTACAGTTTTCAATGCGCTTTCCGGCGGAATCGATCATGGGCTTAACACAAGCGACTAACAGTCAAATGTGTCTCCCAAATATCCCGCAGAATCGGTATATCTAGAGGATCAAATTAGCGGACGTGGTGAAATTGGTAAACACTGCGGTCTTAAACACCGCTGCTTCGGCTTACGGGTTCGAGTCCCGTCGTCCGCACCAAATACCATGCAATAAGAGGGTTGAGCGCTTGCTTTAAAGCAAGGTCATGCGTGGTGAATTAGTCTTGGTTGGGATTACAATTGTAGTGCTTATGCATTTATAAAATTTTTATAGCAGCATGTAGTGCGCTGAAAACATTGGTGATATTATTGCTTAAAATCGCCCGGCTTCGGCCTTGCGGGTTCAAGTCCCGCCGTCCCCACCAATACACAGTCGGCTAAACTGTGTACGTTTTGCCCCCCCGGACACGGATCAACAACGCTTGCGCAGCCCTGCCGTGCTCGCACGCTGCTCGTCGCGGTGTGCCCAGCGCCCAAGGCACTGGCGGTGGAGCGCGCAGGCCGTACTCGCCCCGCACCATCACCTTTTCGGTCATGGCGATCTCCATGCCGACGCCCATTCTGAGGCCCCAAAGCTCTTCCTCGCTGTGACGGCCACGGTTGCTCTTGTATTCCACGCCGCTGCGGACGGCTCCGACACGACCGTACAGCATTGCAGTGTTGGTGATGCGATAGCCGCCTCGCAGGGATGCCCCATAGGTGTAGTTCATGCCCCACCGGTTCCGGGTGTGCCCGTACAGTGCTCGTCGAGATCGCCCCAGCGACCAGCATGCTGGAGCAAGGCGAGGGTGCTTTCCGCGCGGCACCGCGGAGCGCAGCTACGATTTGATTGACGATAGACAGAAGCTGTAGCTATAATTTGCCTATGTGGGACTGGGATGACGACAAGCGGGCAAGCAACCTCGCCAAGCACGGCGTGGACTTCGCCGCCGCCCTGGCGTTCGAGTGGAACACTGCCTTGACCGCCGAGGATAGCCGTCAGGATTACGGTGAACGGCGGCACGTCTCCATCGGCTTCATCGGTGACCGCCTGCATGTCCTGGTGTGGACGGAACGTGAGGCATGTTTCCGCATCATCAGTCTCAGGAAGGCCAACGCGCGGGAGATCAAACGCTATGCCGACCAAATCTGACCGCAATACTTTGCGCGAACGCGCTTTGAAGGCATTGGCCGCGATGCCCGAGGGTGAGAACCAGAGGATCAACGGCGGCATCCAGGCCGACGCCGATAATCCTGAATTGGGCGAGGAGTTCTTCGCCAAGGCGAAGCGCATGCGCGGGCCGCAGAAGGCACCGACCAAGAAGCTGGTGTCCTTGCGTCTTGATCCCGAGGTGATCGAACGCTTCCGCGCCATGGGACCGGGCTGGCAAGCCCGCATGAATGACGCTTTGCGCAAGGCTGCCGGACTTTGAAGGAGCGTTACCTGCGGTACGCGCGCGTATATCATTGGGAAGCCCACGTAGGAGCGCGCCACATGGATTTGTGATCTGAAGCGATGGTTCTCGAATGGGCTTCCGTTATCGGCGGGGAGTTATGCCGTGTAGCTATCCAATAGCCCACCCATAAGAAAATTCACTACGCCCATGATACCGGCTATGAAAAGCTGCCATGGCAGCTACGTGCTGGCCAAGCGTAATTACGACATCGCTGTATTGCGGCACGTCATCCTCATTAAGAAGGTCAAGGTACGAGCGGTTCGGCTCATCATCAAGCACCTTCTGGACGTCAATCAGAAGCCTGTTAACAACGTTGATCTTATTCTTGTTCAGAACCCCATCAGGTTTCTTCTTCGATAATTCCTGAAACTCTCTGAACATCGCATTGAGTAACGGCTCAAGAGCGTCGTATGCTGCTGCTCGCTCAGCCGTTGTCACATCGGACCTGCGTGATTTATTCGCCATGGCGTAGCCCTATTTCTGGAAAAGTTTTTTGGGCGGTGCGGCGCGGATACGGTCTTCGCTATCCTCCAAACGCCAAACCCACTGGCCTTGCGACACCTTGATGTTGTCGGAGCGGATTGTCGTGGCCGTAATGGCGGTAAACCATCTCGGGGCTGGTGCCGAGATTGAGCGCCACCACCCGCATATCGATACGGAGCAGTTTGCTGGCGAGCTTACATGATGTAAATTCGCAGGAAGAAGCAGCGCCAATGCGCATAGCACACTTTGTAGCACATTGGCGAATGTACGCAACTTTATCGTTTTAAATCAATGCTCTGCCTAAACGCTGTTTACTCAAAATCTGTTGCCGGCAACGGCGTGCTGGTTCGAGTCCGGCCTGGGGCACCATTTTACATCAGTGGGTTAAGGGGCGGCATCGGCCGCCTTTTTCTTTTTGTGCCCCCAACACCAGTCGAGAGCCCAAATGCTGAAGGTTGCCACCCATAACGGAACGTTTCACGCCGACGACGTTTTCGCCTTCGCGATTCTTCGCGCGGCGTCGGACGGCCAGATCGAGTTGGCGCGTTCACGCGACCGGCAGGCCTGGGATACGGCGGCGGTGGTGTTCGATGTGGGGGGCGTCTACGACCGTGACGCGCGCCGCTACGACCATCACATGCGCGACAAGCCGTTGCGTCCCGGCGGCAAGCCCTACAGCTCGGCGGGACTGGTCTGGCGGGACTTCGGAGAGGCCGCCGTCGGCCACATGCTCCCCGAAGCCTCGGCGGAAGCAATCGTGCGGGTGGTCGAGATGGTCGACGCCGGGCTGGTCCGTGACGTGGACCTGATGGACAACGGAGCCATGACGCCCACGCCGGGGCACTTTTCCACCGTCATCGAGGCGTTCAACGCCACCTTCGTCGAGGACGAGCGCGACGAGAACGCCGCCTTCCTGCAGGCCGCCGATATCGCCGCGATGGTGCTGGAGCGGGCTTGCGCCAGGGCGTACGCCTCCATCCAGGCGCAAGCCACCGTGGCCGCCGCCGCCGGCATCGCCGAGGATTCCAGGATCATCGTCCTGGACAGCAGGGTTCCCTGGGAAGACGCGGTCTACGATCTGGGGCTGGACGAGGCGCTCTATGTGATCCGCCCGGCGGGAGCCGCCTGGACCTGCAGCGCCGTTCCGCCCGAGCGCGGATCGTTCGCCCAGCGCCACCCCCTGCCCCAGGCCTGGGGTGGTCTGCGGGACGAGGCGTTCGCCGGTCTGACCGGCATCACCGATGCCACCTTCTGCCACCCGGCCCTGTTCGTTTGCGGCGCGCGCACCCGCGAGGGGGCGGTGGCCCTGGCGCGCATCGCCGTATCGGCAGCGGCCTAGGATCACCATGGCGACCGACCTCGACAAGCTGAAGGGGCGCCTGCAGGCCCTCAGGGCCAAGACCATCGCCAATGGCTGTACCGAGGAGGAGGCCCTGGCGGCGGCGGCCAAGGTCGCCCAGCTCCTCGACCAGCATGACCTGTCCATGGGCGACCTGGAAATCCGCGAGGAGCAGTGCGAGAAATCCGTCATCGCAACCGGACGCAAGCAGCGGCAGCCCATTTCGGCCTGCGTGCCGGCCATCGCCGAATACTGCGACTGCAAGGTCTGGCTGGAGAAGGATGAGAGCGGCATCCGCTACGTCTTCTTCGGGCTCCGCCCCAGTATCGAGATGGCCCGTTACGTCTATGACGTGATCGCCTCCGCCTTGCAAGGCGGATGGCAGCACTATGTCAGCAGCCAACGGTTCATCCGTCACCGGCATGATGAAAAGGGCTCGTTCCTGTTCGGCATGGCGGTGTCCATCGCCGAAAAGCTGACGGACATGAAGGCCGAGCGGGACGAGGCCAACCGGCGAAGCTCCCGCCGTGACCTCGTGGTGCTCCGCCATGCCATCGTCGACGCCGAATACGAAAAGCTGAACCTCAATCTTCGCCGCAGGCGGGCTTCGGGCAAGAAGGTCGAGGCGTCGGCCTTCAATGCCGGACATGCGGCCGGCCAGTCCGTGGCCCTGCGTCCCGGCGTGGGTGGCAAGCCGGGGGACGGGACCTGAATTCGGTCCGCCCCCGGCCACCGCCTTATGCGCTCCTCACATCCGCCAGGAACCCCTCGATCATCCGCCGAAGCTCGTTGGCCTGGGCCGCCAGATCGCCGGATGCGGTAAGAACCTCCCCGGACGCACCACCGGTCTGGCTGGCGGCGGCCTGTACTCCGACGACGTTGTTGCTCACCTCGGAGGTTCCCGCCGCCGCCTGCTCCACGTTGCGGGCGATCTCGCTGGTGGCCGCGCTCTGCTCCTCGACGGCCGCCGCGATGCCGCCGGAAATCTGGCCGATCTCCTCGATCACCCTGACGATGCCCTGGATGGTCGAGACGACCCGGTCGGTCTGCTCCTGCACGGAAGCGATCTGCTGACCGATTTCCCCGGTGGCCTTGCCCGTCTGGTTGGCGAGGTTCTTGACCTCGCCCGCCACCACCGCGAAGCCCTTGCCCGCCTCGCCGGCCCGCGCCGCCTCGATGGTGGCATTCAAGGCCAGCAGATTGGTCTGGTTGGCGATGTCGTTGATCAGGTTGACCACGTCGCCGATTTTCTGGACCGCGCTCGACAATTCGCCGACCACCTCCTCGGCCCGCACCGCCTCGGACACGGCGGTACCGGAAATCAGCGAGGAATGGGCCACCTGCCGGCTGATCTCGTTGATGGAGCCCGAAAGCTGCTCGGCCGCCGAGGCTACGGTCTGAACGTTGACCGAAGCCTGCTCGGCCGCCGCGGCGACAGCGGTCGCCTGCTGGCTGGTCTGGGCGGCGGTGGAGCTCAGCCCCTGGGCCGTTCCCTGCAGCTGATGCGCCGCCGATGCCACGGCGTGGACGGTTTTGGCGGCGCTTTCGTCGAAGCGCGCGGTCAGGTCGGCGATGGCGGCGGCCCGCCGGCTGCGCGCCTCGTCCTCCTGCTTCTGCCGGGCTTCCAGCTCCCGCTGGCGCAGCAGCCCGGCCCGGAAGACCTCGAGCGCCGCCGCCATTTCACCGATTTCGTCGTTGCGCTCCCGGCTGGGAACGGAAACCGCAAGGTCGCCCTTGGCCAGCGTGCCCATCACGCCGGTGATCTCCACCAGCGGCGGGACGATCGACTTACGGGTCAGAAAGGCGGTGGCGGCGGCGACCGCCAATCCGACGACCAGCCCGAGAAGGGAGACTATCTTCAGAAGGTCCGAATCGGCCTGGGCCTGCCGGGCGTCCTGGGCGAGCATGATCTTCTGGTTGCTGATCAGCCCCCCGGCCCGCGTTCCGTCCGCCGCGAGTTCTCCGTAAAGAGCGGCTTCGAGCTGGCGAACCCGAGGAACGGCTTCCTCGACGAGAATCTTCAGCGCCGCGTCTCCCGATCCGGCCTGCTCCGCCTTGTCCTGGGCGGCCCGCAACTCGGCAAGATTCTGCTTGGCCCGCGTCCACAACTCCAGGTTCCTTGGTTCGGTGAACCTCACCGCCAGCTTATCCATGGCGGCGCTGAGACGGCCGATTTCATCCCAGGCCCTGGCCCGATCCGCCTTGAAGGCGTCGCTGTTGGCCAGCAGGAAGCCGCGCAATGCGGCAAGAGAAACATAGAGCTCCTTCCCGATGCCGGAGCTTGTCTCAGAAACCGGCGTCCGAAATGCCGTCACGCCCTCGATAGTAGTGTCGAGTCTACTTGCCTCAAATGCGGATATACCGGCAATTACCGTCAATACCCCACAGATAGTCCCGAACCCCATAACTAGTCTGCTGCCGATTTTCATTCACGTTCCCTCCATAACATTCCCCAATATAAAGAAGTTAGGCGCTGTCCATGGCTCTGGATATATCCGTATGGGAGGTCTTCTGCATAATCCTAGGTAGATTTACGACTATTCAAATCTGCACTCCGGCTATGCTTCCGGAGCAGATTCGTCGCCACAGGATTGATATCCCATCAGCCACCATAAGCCAACAGTTGCGAAGGATCATTTTCAGGGAGATATCGGGAAAGCCACCCTCAGTTCATCACCGCCGAGGGCAGCCAGGTGGCGATGCCGGGGAACAGCGAGCACAGCACCACGGCGGCCATCATGATCAGGACGAAGGGGATGGTGCCCCAGATGATGTCCTTCAGCGGAATATCGGGGGCGATATTCTTGATCACGAAGATGTTCAGCCCCACCGGCGGGTGGATCAGCCCCATCTCCATCACCACGGTCATCACCACCCCGAACCAGATCAGGTCGAAGCCGGCGGCCTTCAGCGGCGGCAGGATGATCGGCGCGGTCATCAAGATGATGGAGACCGGCGGCAGGAAGAAGCCCAGAACCATGGTGAACAGCAGGATCGCCGCCAGCAGGAACCATTTGGACAGGGAAAGGCCGATGATCCAGTCGGCCGCCGACTGCGAGATGTGGAGATAGCTCATCACATAGGCGTAGAGCAGCGACATGCCGATGATCATCAGCAGCATGGTGGACTCGCGCAACGTACCGGTGAGGATGGGCATCAGGAGCCTGGGCCGCCAGATGCCGTACATCAGTCCGATGACCAGCAGGGCGAGCACGGCGCCCACTCCGGCGGTTTCCGACGGCGTCGCCCAGCCGGCGTAAAGCACCACCATTACCCCGGCCAGGATGGTGACGAAGGGCGCCACCCAGATGACCATGCGGATCTTCTCGCCGGTGGAGTAGTGCTCGTCGGCCAGCAGCGCCGAATGGGTGCCATGGGCCGCCGCCGCCAGTTCCGCCCGCCGGTATTCGTGGCGATAGCGGACCATGGAATAGCCGGCGAACAGGGTGATCAGCAGCAATCCGGGGCCGATGCCGGCCAGGAACAGCCGGCCCAGCGACACCTCGGCGGCCACGGCATAGAGCAGCATGGTCACCGAGGGCGGCAGCAGGATGCCCAGCGTGCCGCCGGCGGCGATGATGCCGGCGGCGAAACCCGGCGAATAGCCCCTGGCCCGCATCTCGGGGATTCCCGCCGAGCCGATGGCCGAGCAGGTGGCGGGCGACGAGCCGGCCATGGCGGCGAACAGGCCGCAGGCGATGGTGTTGGCCACCCCCAGCCCGCCGGGAATGCGGTGCAGCCAGGCGTGTAGGGCGGAATAGAGATCCTTGCCCGCATTGGAACGGCCGATGGTGGCGCCCTTCAGGATGAACAGCGGAATGGCCAGGATGATGACGTTGGCCAGTTCCTCGTAGAAATTCTGGGCGATGGTATCCACCGAGGCGGCCGGCATGAACAGCAGCATGAAGATCAGCGCCACCACCCCCAGGGCGAAGGCGATGGGCATGCCGGAAAACATGACCAGCAGGGTGACGACGCTATAGGCGATACCGGTGACCCAGTGGGGCAGGCCGGAGATCAGCGGCCGGGCCGGCGGCGTGGCCAGCAGGAAGGCCGCCACTCCGGCCGCCACCAGGGCCAGCAGCCAGGGCGAGCGCCGCCCCACCTGCAGCACCATCTGCAGGGCCAGCAGGGCCATGCCGGCGGTCAGCACCGAATAGGGAATCCACAAGGGCGGCCCCCAGGCCGAGTGGGAGGTCTGGCCTTCCTGGACCGCCTCGGCCAGCAGCATTCCAGACTTCCAGGCGAAGATCAGGCAGAAGGCGAGGATGCCCGCCTCCACCACTCCATGGCGCAGTTCCTTGGCGTAGGGAAAGGCGTGGTCGAGGACGTCGATGGCCACATGGCCGCGCCGGGCCTGGACGCTGGCCGCCGACAGGAAGACGGCGCCCGAGATCAGAAAGACGGTGACCTCGTCCTGCCACAACAGCCCGCGCCCGGTAAGATGCCCCATCACCACGCCGAAGGTCAGTACCCCGGCGGCGGCCAGCAGGGCCAGGGCCGAAAGCCTGAACGCTCCCTCCATGACGGCCTCGAACACGGCGACGGCCGGATTGCGGGTCGTCTCGGAGGGAAGGGCTTCGGTGGCGAGGATGGCGTCGTGCTGCGCCCCACCCGACATATCACGTCACATCCCGGGCCAGCCTGAGCAGTTCGGCGGCCTCGGCCGATTTGGCGGCGTAATCGCTCCAGGCGCTTTCCTCGGCGATCTTGCGCCACTGCGCCAGATGCTCGGCGCCGAAATCGGCCACCTGACAGCCCTTGGCGCCGTAGACGGCGGCCACCTGGTCGTCGTCCTTCCTGGCCTCGGCCATGCCCCAGGCCTCCATCTCGGCCCCCACCTCCAGCAACGCCTGCTGCTGGGCGGGCGGCAGGGTATCGAAGATGGCCTTGGACATCAGCAACGGCTCCAGCATGAACCAGAACGAGCCCTTGCGCGCCGCGGTCAGCGACTTGGCCAGTTCCTCCAGCCGGAACGAGATCAGGCTGGTGGACGAGGTGACGGCGGCGTCCAGCGCGCTGGTCTGCATGCCGATATAGATCTCGTTGGAGGGCATGGTCGAGACCTTGGCCCCGGCCGCCGCGAACATCATGTCGGTCTCGCGCGAGCCGCCCCGGATGGTCAGGCCCTTGACGTCGGCCGGCGCGATGATCGGGGTCCGGCGCGAGGCGACGCCGCCGGCCTGCCAGATCCAGGCGATGAACTTGACGCCCTTGTCCTCGACGATCTTCGAGAACGCCTTGCCGATGGGGGCGGTCTTCCAGCGGGCGCCCTGTTCGTAGCTGGTGACCAGACAGGGCATCAGGCCCAGATTGCAGGCGTGCAGTTCACCGCCGGCATAGGCGATGGGATAGAGCGACATATCCAGCGCGCCCTTGCGCATGGCCGAGAACTGGGCGTTGGTCTTCATCAGGGAGGAATTGGCGTAGACCTCGAATTTAAGGCCGCCGCCGGTGCGCTTCTCCACCTCGCGGGCGAAGATGCGGCACAGCCGGTCGCGGAAATCGCCCTGCTCGAGGGTGCCTCCGGGGAATTGATGGGAAATCTTGAGGGTGGTGGTGGCCGGCTGCGCCCAACCGGAGCGGCCGAACGACAGAATGGCGGGCGCGCTCGCGAGACCGGCGAGCGCCTGACGGCGGCTGATCTTCATCCCTGTTTCCTCCCAATGGCGCACTTGGATGGATTTTTCTTGTTCGGGCGCGTTGTCCGCCCGCTTTCCATCTCAAGATGGTCTCGCCATCCGGAGTTCAAAAGGGGATACCGGTAAAAACTCTTCAATCCCCGGTTTTGCCGTGGCAACCTCGACTACAACACCACCTGCGCCCCCAGCTCCACCACCCGGTTGGACGGAATGCGGAAGAAATCGGTGGCCCGCGCCGAGAAGCGGCTGAGCACCATGAACAGGTTCATCCGCCACCACGGCAGGGCCGCATGGTCGGCGGCCGGCACGATGACGTCGTGGCCGACGAAGAACGAGGTGGCCATCATCTCGAATTCCAGGCCGAACGCCTTGGACAGCCGCAGCGCCTTGGGGATGTCGGGGTCCTGGAAGAAGCCGTAGCGCAGCGTGATGCGATAAAAACCGTCGGCCAGCCCCTCGACCACCAGCCGGTCGCGGGCGGCGACGCGCGGCACGTCCTCGGTCACCACCCGCAGGAACACCACCCGCTGATGCAGCGCCTTGTTGTGCTTCAGGTTGTGCAGCAGGGCCAGGGGAACGGTATCGGCATTGCCGGTCATGAACACCGCCGTGCCGGGCACCCTTATCACCTGGGGCGGATTGGCCAGGAAGGTGTCGAGCGGCATGGATTCGGCCGACAGCCGGTGGGACAGGGCGGCGCGGCCACGCGCCCAGGTGGTCATCACCATGAACATGGCGAAGCCCACCGCCAGCGGCACCCAGCCGCCTTCGGGAATCTTCAGCAGGTTGGCGCCCAGGAACGACAGGTCCATGGTCAGCAGGGCGATGCCGAGAACGAAGCACAGCGGAGACGGCCAGCCCCACAACCGACGTGCCGCCATCAGGGCCAGCACCGAGGTGATGGCCATGGTCCCGGTCACCGCTATGCCATAGGCGGCGGCCAGGCTGGACGAGGTGCGAAAGCCGACGACCAGGGCCAGCACCGCCGCCAGCAGCCCCCAATTGGCGGCGGGAATGTAGATCTGCCCCTGCTCCTCGTCCGAGGTGTGGTCGATGCCCAGCCGGGGCAGGAACCCCAACTGCACCGCCTGCCGGGTAATGGAGAACACGCCCGAAATCACCGCCTGCGAGGCGATCACCGTGGCGGCGGTGGCCAGACCGATCATGGGATACAGCGCCCAGCCCGGCACCAGCAGGTAGAAGGGATTGGTCAGGGCGTCCGGGTCGGAGAGGATCAGCGCCCCCTGGCCGAAGTAATTGAGCAGCAGGGCCGGCATGGCGGCGCCGTACCAGGCCAGCTTGATGGGAGTGCGGCCGAAATGGCCCATATCGGCGTAAAGCGCCTCGCCGCCGGTCACCGCCAGCACCACCGAGCCCAGCACGTGGAAGGCCCGCAAGCCGTCCGCCGCCAGGAACCGGGCGCCATAGCGCGGATCGAGGGCGGCCAGGACACCGGGATTATGGAGGATTTCGGCGCCGCCGAACGCGCCCAGCGCCGCGAACCACACCAGGGTGATGGGGCCGAACCAGGCCCCCACCGCGCCGGTCCCGTGCTTCTGGATGGTGAACAGGCCGAACAGCACGGCGATGGTCAGCGGCAGCACCACGGCCTCGAACTGGGGTGAGGCGACCTGCAACCCTTCGATGGCCGACAGGACCGAGATGGCCGGGGTGATCATGCCGTCGCCATAGAACAGCGCCGCCCCGAACAGCCCGAGCGCCAGCATCAGCTTGCCGCCGGCCACCCCGTCCTTGGGCACGGTAAGCGCCAGCAGCGCCAGGATGCCGCCCTCGCCGCGATTGTCGGCGCGCATGACGAAGGTGACGTATTTCAGCGTCACCACCAGCAGGATGGCCCAGAAGATCAGCGACAGGATGCCCAGCACGTTGTCGGGCGTCACGCCCACTCCGCCGCCCGCCCCGAAGCATTCCTTGAGGGTGTAGAGCGGGCTGGTGCCGATGTCTCCGTAAACAATCCCCACGGCACCGAGGGCAAGGGCGAACATCCGACGGAGGTCGGGTGCCGGGGCGGAAGGGTGATCGGCCATGAAAAAATCCGGGCAGCCTGCGATAGGCCGACCTTGGCCCGGCGGGGCATAAAGATTCCATATGGAACTGGGGTGCGGCCCTAACTATTCCTCTCCGTCGCCGCCGCTGGCCCATTCCCGCACCCGAGCCAGATGCAGGTAATCCGAGTATTTGGGCGCGTGCTCGGGATGGGGCCGCGCCGCATAGGGGGTGGCCGGATCGTCGAACACCGCCACCAGGGCATGCAGCCCCTCCAGCGCCTCGTCGGCCAGGGCGGCAGCGTCACCGCCCGCCGAGCGCTCGTCGCCGCCCGCCGCGCCGCCCTTGAGATGCCAGTACAGCAGTTCGGACACCTCGGCCGCCCCAATGCCGGCGAACCCGCCGTGGCGGGCGATCACCGCCTCCAGCGGCAATTGCGGCGCGAAACCGGCCGCCACCTCGCGGGCTCGGGGGGGCGTACCGGTCTTGTAGTCGATCAGCGCCAGGGTGCCGTCGCTCATCTCGTCGATGCGGTCGGCCTTGGCGGTCAGGGTGAAGGGCCCGGCCGGCGCCTCGATCTCCAGGATGCCGCCGGCCTCGGCGTGGACGTTGCGCAGGGCGGGGCGGCGTCCCCGTTCGCGGGCCGCCACCCAGCGGGC
This sequence comes from Magnetospirillum sp. 15-1, assembly GCF_900184795.1. NCBI lineage: Bacteria > Pseudomonadati > Pseudomonadota > Alphaproteobacteria > Rhodospirillales > Rhodospirillaceae > Magnetospirillum > Magnetospirillum sp. 15-1. The sequence continues at coordinate 151,161 of NZ_FXXN01000026.1, forward strand.
GACGGATTCGAAACGCGGCCACCAGAAGGCCCACAGGGCGGGGGACACCACCTTGGCCTCGAACACCTCGCGGCCGATGCGCAGCAATTCCGCTTCCGGCTCGGGGGGGAGGGCGCGCGGCCAGGCCTTGAGGAACAGTTCCAGCGCCTCGTGCACCATGCTGCCGTATTCCGCCGCTCCCGGATCGGCATCGATGGGGTCCAGCGCCTTCAGGCGCAGCACGTGTTTGGCGTAGATGGCGTAGGGATCGCGCATCCAGGTCTCGATCTCGGTGACCGACAACCGCCGGGGGCGGACCTTGACCGGCGGGGCGGGGGCCGGAATTTCCGGACGCTTCCAGCTATCCGGCCGGTCGAGCAGGGCGTGCCAGTCCAGCCACTGGCCGGCATCCTGGTCGAAGGCGAGGCCCGAGCCCTTCATCACCGCGTCCAGGCGCATCAGCCAGCGCGACGGCACGGTGGGGGTGCCGTCCACCCGCGCCGAGCGGCTCAGCACCACCCGGGGCGCCGCGAAGCCCTGGGCGAAGTCGTGGGCGGCCAGACCGATGCGGCGCTCGGGCGGCGCCAGCCCGAAGGCGGTGCGCATTGGACGGCTCATCCACGGATCGGCTTCGGGCGGCGCCGGCCAGGTCCCTTCGTTGAGCCCGCCCAGGACCAGCAGGTCGGCGTGCTGCAGGCGGGCCTCCAGCGGCCCCCAGATGAACAGGCGGGGATGGTGGTCCCAGTTGGAGCGCACCGCCACCCCGGCCATCACCTCGTCGAACAGGGCGGGATAGCAGCGCCCGGCCATACCGCCCAGAACCGGCGCGGCAGCGGCCAGATCGGCGGCGAAGCGGGCGGCGGCCTCGCCCGCCTCGCCCCGCCACAGCCGGGCCGGGCCGGGAAGCTGGTCGTCGCCAGCCAGCCATTCGGCGAATTCCATATGGGCGCGCAGCAGATCGGCCAGGGAGGTCTCGGCCGCCTTCAGGCGATCGGCCAGCGGCGCCGCCATGGCTTCCAGGTCGGCGAGCCAGGAGGACAGGCGCGGGTCCTTGACCACCTGACGCAGGCCCGCCACGCCGGGGGCCGGGCGCGGGCCGCGCAGGGCCAGACGCTCCAGCCGGCGGACCAGGGCGCGGAAGGCGCCGGTCTCCATGCCGCCCGCCGCCAGCGGGTGCTTGAGACAGGCCAGCAGCCCGTGGGGGGCGAAGTCGTCGGCCACCATCTCGGCGGTCAACCGCAGGAACGCACCCGGTTCGCTCAACCCCAGCGGCCGCCCGGCGGAATCGTCGATGCGGATGCCCCAGCGTTCCAGTTCACCCGCCACCCGCCGGGCCAGCCCGCGATCGGGAGTGACCAGGGCGGCGGTGTGGCCGGGCCGGTCCAACTCGCGCCGCATCATCAGGGCGATGGCCCCGGCTTCCTCGCGCGGGGTGGGGGCGTCGAGGCGCCAGACGCCGTCCAGCACCCGGGAGTCGAGAGCGGGCAGGTCGCGCCACGCCTCGCAGGTGGCGGCGGGGCGCAGGGCCTCGGCCAGCAGACGGACACGGTCCTGCCGCAAATCGGCATCGGCGGTCAGCGGCCGCACCGCGCCGCGCTCCACGCCCAGCCGGGCCAGCAGGGCCTTCAAGCCGTATTGCGGATGGGCGGGATCGAGCGCGACCCAGGATTCCTCGTCCATCTCGCGGTCGAGACCGGCCAGCACCACCCGCCCGGCGGGCAGGAGGGCCACCGCCGCCAGCAGATCGGCGGTGGCTGGGCGCGAGCCGGTGGAGCCGGCGGCGATCACCTTGTGGCTGGGCGGTCTGGCCCGCCACGCCTCGATCTGGGCCGCCATCACCCGGTTCAGCCGGTCCTCGGGATCGAGCACGCCGCGCTCGGCCAGGATGCCCGGCCAAGCCTCGGTGAGGATCTTGAGGAAATCGAGGGTCAGTTGCCAATGGCTGGCGTAATCCTCGGGCACCAGCTTGACCAGCCCGGCGAAGTCCAGACGCTCCACCTGGACCGCGTCCAGCAGCTTGGCCAGTTCCGAGGCCAGCCGCACCGCCTGGTCCGGGCTGGGCACATGCCCCTTCTGGGCGGCGGCGGCCGTCAGGATCAGCCGCGCCAGGATCAGCACCCGCTCGGTGGGGCTGACCGCCGGCGGCAGGTCGAGGGGATCGGCGCCGGACAGCTCCAACTCCTCCTCGTCCATGTCGCCCAGTGGCCGCAGCCGGGGCAGCAGCAGCGGCCGCCCCCCCGACAGGCGCAGGAAGGCGTCGCTCATGGCGCGGCAGGCGCGCCGCGTCGGCAGCAGGATCTCCATGTCGGCCAACGCCAGCGGATCGCCCCCCGCCTCGGCCAGCAGGCAGGCCGCCAGGGTATCGACGAACGCCGCGCCGGGCGGGATGGTGAAGACCGGACTCATGGAATGGCCTCTCGCCATGGCCTTGGTGAGAGGGCAGTCAACGGCTTCCGGAGACGGCGCGCAAGAGAGAAGAGAAAATTGCGGCGGCGCGGACCGGAGAGTTCTTTTCCATGGGCGGGGAAACCGTGTGGCGCTATAGTTCCGTTATGGGAACATATGGTGATCAGGCACCGGCCGTCTGCCGGGATTGCGGCGCCCTGGGAACCGGGGGCGGGGTCTGCGCCGCCTGCGGCTCGGAGCGGCGGGTAAGCCATGCCGAGTTGCTTGACCTCACCATCGCCCATATCGACTGCGATTCCTTCTACGCCTCTGTGGAGAAGCGCGACAATCCGTCCCTGGCCGACAAGCCGGTGATCGTCGGCCATCCCGGCGGGCGGGGAGTGGTGACCACCGCCTGCTACGTGGCGCGCAAGTTCGGGCCGCGTTCGGCCATGCCCATGTTCAAGGCGCTGGAGCTGTGCCCCCACGCCGTGGTCATTCCCCCCAACATCGCCAAATACAAACAGGTCAGCGGCGAAATCCGCGCCCTGTTCGAGAAGGCCACGCCCCTGGTGGAGCCGCTCTCCCTGGACGAGGCCTATCTCGACCTGTCACCGGGGGTGCGGCTGGTCGAGCGGCCGGCGGCGGTGCTGCTGGCCCGGCTGGCCCGCGCCATTCGCCTGCAGGTGGGCATCACCGTCTCGGTGGGTCTCAGCTACAACAAGTTCCTGGCCAAGATGGCCTCGGACCTCGACAAGCCCGAGGGCTTCTCGGTGATCGGCCGCGAGGAGGCATCCCGCTTCCTGGCGCCGCGCCCGGTGACCGCACTGTTCGGCATCGGGGCGGCGACGGCGGCGCGCATGGCCGACCAGGGCATCACCACCATCGCCCAGCTTCAGGCCCTGCCCGAGGCGGAATTCGTGGCGCGCTGGGGCAAGTTCGGCCGCAGGCTGGCCGGCATGGTGCACGGCATCGACAGCCGCCCGGTCAATCCCGACCGCCCGACCAAGAGCGTCTCCACCGAGACCACCTTCGCCCGCGACACCCGTGACGGCAAGGTGCTGGCCGAGGCGCTGGTCCCCCTGGCCGAGGGCGTGGCCCGGCGGCTGGACCGGGCCCGGCTGGCGGGGCGCACCGTGGTGCTCAAGCTCAAGACCGCCGACTTCAAGGTGATCACCCGCCACCAGCGGCTGGCCGACCCCACCGGCCGGGCGGAGATCATCCTGCGCGCCGGTCTGGCCCTGCTGGAACGCCAGACGGACGGCCGCGCCTTCCGCCTGCTGGGTATCGGCATCACCGACCTCTGCCCAGCCGAGGACGCCGACCCGCCCGACCTGTTCGGTTGAGTTATGGGCTGCCGCCCAAACCCGCTTGGGGCCAATTGCCCCAAACCCCGCTCATGAAAGATCTGGGAAGGGGGATTCGCAACACCTCATCCCCTGCGACTACGCCGCGCTCAATGCGGGGTCTGCGCCCCGCCCTCGCGCAACGCCCCCAAAAAGCAATGGCGCAATGACAGTCGACACAAATTTGATACCGTCTCCTTTGATTTTCGCTTTGAGAGGAGCAAATACATATGCGCTTGATTGCTATAGTTATGGCGGCTTCCCTCGGGCTGGCTGCCTGCGGGACTTCTCCGGTCAAGCTGGATGCGACCACTCCAACGCCCCCGAATCGCATATTAGCGTTTGGCAATCCCGGCAGTGGCCTATCCACCGTGATCGTTGTTCGTGATAGCGGTTTCGTTGGCAGCGGGGTCTATCAGGCACTAAAAGTCGATGGAATATGGGCTGCTAAACTTGATACAAGCGAATCGGTAACCTTGTACATGGCGCCGGGTGACCACGTATTTGGCGTGATCCCAACACCAAATCTCTTTGGCACCCACAGCATTTATGAAACTTCACTCCGCATTGAGCCGATGCGGACCCACTACCTTAGAATTTCGATCGGCGCCGAGGGTACGACCCGAATTGCCCCTACAGCCGAGGTGCAATAGCCGCGTCGCCGGTTCTGCGGCACGGGCTGAATAGAAATGGGGTCCGGGGCATTAGCCCCGGATGGGTTTGGGCGATAGCCCGATATCGGCCCCTAGCGTTGCGGCGCCGGGGATTCCAGGAACTCGGCCACCGCCTGATAAAGCTGTTTGCGGTTCTTCTCGATCAGGGCGGCGTGGGTGGCCTCGCCCACCATGACGTAGCGCTTGTAGGGCGAGGTGGTGAGCTTGTTGAACAGCTTCATGCCCATGGCCGGCGGAGCCTCCATGTCCCACTCGCCCTGGATCACCAGGGCGGGAATGGACAGGCGTTCCGGGTTCCAGCGGGGCTTGCCCGACGCCCAATAGCGCATGGTATCCAACACCACGCCGTTGGGAGCGCGCACCGTATTGGGGGTGGCGGGCTCGGGATCGCTGGCCAGGGTGGCTTTCAGCCATTCGCCGAACACCGCCTTGGGCAACACGGCCTCGCGCTTGGCCTCGGGCACAGCCTTCAGCCAGATGTCGCGGGCGTCGCGCGGATCTACCTGACGCCAGGCGGGAACCCGGGCGAGGTCGGCGTCGGTGGGCGGCGGCACCTCGCGCAGCCATTGCGGCGCATAGAGCACCAGACGCTCCACCTTGTCCTGGGCGCTGTTGGCGAAGGCTCCGGCCAGGGTGGCGCCCCACGACCAGCCGACCAGCACCACCTTCTGGGAATTGCGCCGCGACAAGATGAAGTCCACGGCGCGGGTGACGTCCTCGACGGCGTCGGTGGTGTCGACCACCGGGGGATTGGCCTCGGGAGTCTGCTTCATCTCGGGCGGGTGCCCCGATTTGCCGTAGCCGTGGATATCGAGCGAATAGACGTCGTAGCCCCGGGCGGCCATCCAGTCCATCCAGCTCTGGCCGTCGACCGCCATGTCGAACGAGGAATGGGCGGGATAGGTGGCGCCGTGCAGGAACAGCACCGTCTTCTCGGGCCTGACGTCGTAGAGGGCGGCCGGATGCTTGTTGCGGATATAGAGCTTCTGGTCCGGCCATTTGCTGCTGATGGAGAACTCCTCGGTCACCATCTGGGCCGTGGCGGAATTCACCGTCCCGACCAGCATCGCGGCGACCAGAAGGCCCAGCCGCCACCCCGTCTTCGTCGTCATTACCCGTCCGCTCCCTTGTTGGTCATGCCGCCCCTGCGCCCACGGGCAGCCGCACGGTCACCACCGTACCCTCACCGGGCACCGATGCCAATTCCACCCTTCCGCCATGGAGGTCGACGAAGCGCTGCACCAGGGCCAGACCGATACCGGCATCGTCGTCGTCCTGACCGGCCGGCAGCGCCTCGCGGCGGCCAGCCAGGGCGAAGCCGCCGAACAGCCGCTCCTGCTGCTCGTTGGAGAGGCCGGCGCCGGTATCGCTGATGGTCAGCGCCAGTTCCGTCGGCCGCCGCTCGGCCCGCACCGTCACCCTGCCGCCGGCCGGGGTACGCTTCAGGGCTTTGCCCAGCAGGTTGAACAGCACCTGCTTGAGACGACGCTCGTCGGCGACGATCCAGCCGATATCCAGCGGGCAGTCGAAGTCCAGATGCAGCTTCTTCTCCCGCACCCGTTCGCGCACCAGCCCCAGCACGCCCGACAGCATGGGGTGGATGTCGACGGTATCGAGTTCCAGGGTCATCTGCCCCGCCTCGATGGCGGCGAGGTCGAGGATGTCGGAAATCAGCGCCTGCAGCCCCTGGCCCGCCTCGGTGATGCCACGGGCGTATTCGTGCTGGCGCTTGTTGAGCTTGCCGAAATACTCGGCGGCCAGCATCTCGGAAAAGCCGATCACCGTGGTCAGCGGCTTCCTGACCTCGGCCGAGACATTGGCGATGAACTCGCTTTTCAGCAGGTCGGCGGCGGCCAGCGCCTCGTTGCGCTCGCGCAGGGCGCGCTCCACCCGCGCCGAATCGGTGACGTCCAGCCAGGTCAGCAGCATGGCCCCGTCGGGCAGCGGCACCGAGGCGAAATCCACGATGGAATCATCCAGGCGCTCGACCCTGCCGCTCTGGGGCGCACGGGTGTTGAACAGGGCCATCAGGCGTTCGCGCACCTCGGGCCACACCGAGGCGCGCTCGGCGCCGCCCTCGAAATAGGGCCGATGGGCCTCGACCAGTTCGGCCAGATGGGGTTCGGCTTCCAGCATGGCCGGCGGCAGATTCCAGATGCGGGCATAGGCGGGATTGTAGAGCCGGAGACGCCCGTCGCCCCGGAACACCGCCACGCCCTCGTGCAGATGGTCGAGGGTTTCCCGCTGCACCGCCAGCGCGGTGTTGAACGAGCGCTCCAGCGCCAGGGTGTCGGTGACGTCCTCGTAGGTGAAGATCAGGCCGCCATAGGGATGGGCGGCGATCATGCGGCGCAGCGTCCGGCCGTCGGGCAGGTGCAGCAGGGTCTCGGCGGCATCGATCAGCGAGATGAACCGCTTCAACTCGTCTTCCTTGTAGGCGCGATAATCGGCCACCTCGGGCAGCAGCCGGCGCTCGCGGAGCGAATCCAGCACGGCGCCATAGGTCGGCTGCGCCCCCAGCCAATCGGCCTCCAGCCGCCACAGCCGGGTAAAGGCGGTATTGAAGAAGGTCAGCCGCGTGTCGGTGGAGAAGATGGCGATGGCGGTGGCCAGATGCTCCAGCACCTGGGCATGGGCGGTGGCGTGACGGGCCAGTTCAACCTGCAGGTCCTCGATGCGGGTGAGGTCCATGGCATAACCGGCGGTCAGCAGCCCGCCGTCATGGGTCTCGAACGGCGCCTCGGTGATCTCGGTGAAGCGGCGCTGGCCGCCCAGCACCAGATGGAAGGATTCGGCGCGCGGCTCGCCCGCCGCGCGGGCGCGGGCCGCCAGGGCGCGGGCCTCGCGCACCGAACCGTCCGAGGCCAGCTCGATCTGCCCCGCCACCGCCGCTTGGGGCGAGGCCACATCCACCGCCCGGGCATAGGCCCGGTTGACGTGCAGCAGGGACAGATCGTCGTCGCGCACCCAGATGGGAATGGGCAGCACGCCCAGCAGCCCCTCGATCCGCTCGCGCTCCCCGGCCAGCCCGGCCAGACGCGAGGCCAGTTCCGCCTCGAAGGCGGCTCCCTCGGTGACGTCGTGCATCCAGATCAGATCGGCCAAGGCCGTGCCGTCCGGTCCGGCGGCGCGCACGCCCACGGCGCGCACCCGGCGCCCGCCGTCGCGCAGTCGCAGTTCCAGCTCGAAGCCCTGGCCTTCCTCGCGCAGGCGCCGCACCGCGCCGTCCAACTGGGCGGCATCGGCGGCGGCGAAGGATTCCAGGACGTCCATGAAGGTGGAATCGGTGCCGCCGAACAGGCCCAGCAGCACGGCAAGGCGCCGCGAGCAGACCTCGCGCTCGGCCCCCAGCCAGGCATAGAACCCATCGGGCGCCGCCAGCAGGCTCTCGCTCAGCCGCTCGGCCAGGCTCCCGGCGCGAAGCGCGTCGGCGGCCAGCCCGGCCATGCGCCAGCGCAGCAGCACCAGCACCGCCACGGCGGGGACCAGGACCAGCAGGGCGCCGATGCCCAGCGACAGGGGATCGAACCGGAGAGAGGCCAGCGCATGCGCCTCCTGGGCCGCCGCCTCGCCTGCCGCCATCGCCAAAGCCAAACCCGCCGCGACTCCCGCGCGCATTCCATATCCTCCCCGATACGGCCCCAAAGTGCCGATACCCCGGGCAAATGACAAGGGGTGGTTGCCCCTTCGCCCTCCGGCTGCTACACCTCGGCCGCTGTTCCGAGGAGAGTGCGTGATGCTGAAGGGCCTGTACGACTGGATGATGGCCAAGGCGGCCCACCGGCACGCCATCTGGTGGCTGGCCGCCATCTCGTTCATCGAAAGCTCGTTCTTTCCCATTCCGCCCGACGTCATGCTGATCCCCATGGTGATCGCCGCGCCCACCCAATGGCTGCGCATCGCCCTGATCTGCACGGTGTCCTCGGTGGTGGGCGGCTTCCTCGGCTACGCCATCGGCCACTACGCCATGGATTCCATCGGCATGGCCATCCTGGGCGCCTTCCACCTGCAGGAAAAGTTCCTGGCCCTGAAGCCGATCATCGACGAATGGGGCGTGTGGTTCATCATCGTCAAGGGCGCCACCCCCATTCCCTACAAGCTGGTGACCATCACCGCCGGCGCCTTCGACTTCGACCTCGTCAAGTTCACCTTCGCCTCCATCGTGGCGCGCGGCATGCGCTTCCTGCTGGTCGCCGCCCTGCTGTGGAAGTTCGGCCCGCCCGTCCGCGACTTCGTCGAACGGCGCCTGAAGCTGGTCACCACCGTGTTCGTGGTGGTGCTGGTGGGCGGCTTCTTCGTGGTGAAGCTGCTGTAGGAAACGCCCCCTGCTGAAACCCCGATAACCTTTGGGGTCCGGCGGCAAAGGCCTTGCCGATTCCGAGTAGTTGAATTATTCTACTTCTCACCCTGCCGTTCGCCCCAGCTCCCCCCACTCCGCCGGGGCGGGTGGCAAGGGCCCCACCGCTCAATCTCAGGGAGACGGGTGGGAAAAGGGCCTCGCTCGCGCCACCCTCCCCCCATACGGGGCGCGAAGCAGCCACGGGCGGCGAGGGACGGAACCGGGCAACCGGCCCCCATCCCTCGCCGGCCCATAAAGCCTCCTCAGCCCGGTTCCTTGTCCCGCCGACGGTGGATATTCAGCCCGATCTCGTCCAGGAAGGCCTGTTCCTTCTTGTCGCGCTCGGCCTGGGCGCGGCGCTCGCGTTCCTTCTGGGTCAGCTCGTAGGTCTTGAGCTGGTTGAAGGCGTCGGCCAGATCGTCGCGGGCCTTGATGATTTCCTGGCGCACCTGCTCCAGCATCTGCATCAACTGCTCGCGCCGCGACAGCCAGGCATTGGCGAAGGCGGCATAGGCGAAGCCCACCCCGGCCGCGTCGGCCGAGGCCACCTGCTGCTCGTGGATCAGGCTTTCCTCGGCGTGGCGGATGGCGGCCAGGATCTCGTCCTCGCGCCCCTGCAGCGCCACCAGGACCCGCTGCTTCTCGTCGACGTTCCACTTGGAGAGACGGATGAGGGTGTGCAGCCCCTTGGCGGCCATCTATTTCATAGCCCCGGTCAGCATGACGGCTACTTCCGTCCCATGCCATCGCCGTCGAACGGCATGCCCAGCACTTCGGCCAATTGGGCGTAGCAGGTCTGCAGGTTGGTGGCCTCGGTCTTCAACTGGCCCAGGAAGGCCTCGATGGCCGGGTAATAATGGATGGCCTCGTCGACCTTGGGATCGGTGCCCCGGCGATAGGCGCCCAGGCGGATCAGTTCCGCCATGTCCTCGTAGGTGGACAGCAGGGCGCGGGCCCGGCGCACCAGATCGTTTTCCTGGCTGTTGTTGCAGCCGGGCATGGTCCGGCTGACCGAGCGCAGGATGTTGATGGCGGGATAGCGGCCGCGCTCGGCGATGGAGCGGTCCAGCACGATGTGGCCGTCCAGGATGCCGCGCACCGCGTCGGCGATGGGTTCGTTGTGGTCGTCGGCGTCCACCAGCACGGTGAACAGCCCGGTGATGGAACCCTTGCCCACCCCCGGCCCGGCCCGCTCCAGCAGGCGGGGCAGTTCGGCGAACACGGTGGGGGTATAACCCTTGGAAGCCGGCGGCTCGCCCGCCGACAGCGAGATTTCGCGCTGGGCCATGGCGAAACGGGTCACCGAATCCATCATGCACAGCACGTCCAGTCCCTGGTCGCGGAAGTACTCGGCCACGGTGAGCGTCATGTAGGCCGCCTGACGGCGCATCAGGGGGCTTTCATCCGAGGTGGAGACCACGACGACCGAGCGCTTCATGCCTTCCGGCCCCAGGTCGTCCTCGATGAACTCGCGGGCCTCGCGGCCACGCTCGCCGATCAGCCCCAGCACCGAGATGTCGGCCGAGGTGTTGCGCGCCATCATGGACATCAGCGACGACTTGCCGACGCCCGAGCCGGCGAAGATGCCCATGCGCTGACCGCGGCAACAGGTGAGGAAGGCGTTGACCGAGCGCAGACCGAGATCGATCTTGCCCGAAACCCGCGAGCGGGAATGGGCCGAGGGCGGCTGGGCCTTGACCGGATAGGCGGTGTCGCCGCCGGGCAACGGCCCCAACCCGTCCACCGGCTCGCCGAAGCCGTTGATCACCCGCCCCAGCCAGCCGCGATCGGGAAAGACCACCGGCTCGGCGTCCTGCACCTCGGTGCGGCAGCCCAGGCCGATCCCCTCGATGGGAGAATAGGGCATCAGCAGCGCGCGCCCCTGGCGGAAGCCCACCACTTCACAGATTACCCGGCGGCCGTCACGGGCCACCACGTTGCAGCGATCACCCACCGAAATGGTCCGCTGCACGCCGCCGGCCTCCAGCAGCATGCCCTGAACGGCAGCTACCTGGCCGTAAACCTGGATGTTGGAAACCCGCTCAATGTCGCTGATCAGGTTGCGGACAAGGAATTTCAATTGCGCCGCCCCTTCCAGCCGCCTTGAACTCGTCAGAATACACCCGTATGGTTAACACATCGTAGAGAGGGATGGGATCGGGGACCTTACGATGCGAGTCTTGGTGGTCGAAGACGACCAGTTAATGTCCAGAGCGATCGAATCCATGCTCAAGGCCGAGGGCATGGTGGTGGACACCACCGCTTTGGGCGAAGACGGGCTCGAGATCGGCAAACTCTACGATTACGATATCATCCTTCTGGACCTGATGCTGCCCGATATGGACGGCTACGAGGTGCTGCGCCGCCTGCGCTCGGCGCGCATCGAGACGCCGGTCCTGATCCTGTCGGGCCTCTCCGAGCCGGACAAGAAGATCAAGGGCCTGGGCTCGGGGGCCGACGACTACCTGACCAAGCCGTTCGACAAGGGCGAGCTGGTGGCCCGCATCCAGGCCATCGTGCGGCGCTCCAAGGGCCACGCCCAGTCGGTGATCGACACCGGCAAGCTGTCGGTCAATCTCGATGCCCGCACCGTCGCCGTCACCGGCGACCCTCTGCACCTCACCGCCAAGGAATACGGCATCCTGGAACTGCTGTCGCTCCGCAAGGGCCAGACGCTGACCAAGGAGCAGTTCCTCAACCACCTCTATGGCGGCATCGACGAGCCCGAGCTGAAGATCATCGACGTCTTCATCTGCAAGCTCCGAAAGAAGCTGGCCACCGCCACCGGCGGCGAGTCCTACATCGAGACGGTTTGGGGACGCGGCTATGTGCTGCGCGACCCCGACCAGCCCGCCGCCAATTCCAACAAGGCCGGCGCGGCGGAATAGGCGGACCCGTTTGGTCCCAAGCCATCGCCATTCAGGCCATGAAAAAGCCCCTTCCGGTTTCCCGGAAGGGGCTTTTCGCCGTCTGGAAGAAACGGAAGAACTACTTGGTGGTGCCGATGCCGGCCGGAGCGCGGGTGGTCGAATAGATGCCGCGCTGGTCGGGGATGGGCTTGAACTTGTCCGAGATGCCCAACACCGTCTCGGCACCGCCCAGATAGAGGAAGCCGTCGTCGGGCATCACCCGGCTCATGTTGTCCAGCACGCGGGTCTTGGTCGGCTGATCGAAATAGATCAGCACGTTGCGGCAGAACACCACGTCGAACTGACCGAGCGGCTTCAGATCGTGCAGCAGGTTGTACTCGCGGTACTGGACCATGCCCCGGATGGCCGGGTCGATCTGCCACATCTCGGCGGTCTTCTTGAAGTACTTGACCAGCAGTTGGATGGGCAGGCCGCGTTGCACCTCGAACTGGGAGTAGAGGCCGGCCTTGGCCTTTTCCAGCATCTCGGTGGAGATGTCGGTGCCGACGATCTCGATCTTCCAGCCGGCCAGCCTGGCGCCCTCTTCCTTCAGCACCATGGCCAGGGTGTAGGCCTCCTGGCCCGAGCTGGAAGCGGCCGACCAGATGCGGAACGACTTCTTGGCGGCTCGGGTGGCCAGCAGATGGGGCAGAACGACGCTCTTGAACTGATCGAACGGTTTGATGTCGCGGAAGAAGAACGACTCGTTGGTCGTCATGGCTTCGGTGACTTCACGCAGCAGGTCCTCTCCGGCGGTCCGCAAGCCCGAGACAAGGTCCTCCAACCCCTTGAGACCGCGCTTGCGCGCCACCGGGGTGAGCCGGCTCTCCAGGAGGTAGGCCTTGTCGCGGGTGATGACCAGACCGGAACGGTCCTTCAGCAACTTGGCGACGAAATCGAAATCTTCGGGCCGCATGGGTTTAGCGCCTCGCCGCCAGTTTCATGATCCAAGGGGCAATTTCCGGCAGAGGCAGGACGGCCGAGCAAATGCCCGCCGTTGCCGCTGCCCCCGGCATGCCCCACACAACCGAGGTGGGTTCGTCCTGGGCGATCACAGTCCCGCCCGAGGCGACAACCGCCTGGCCACCCTTCATGCCGTCGGCGCCCATCCCGGTCAGGATGCAGGTCAGCACGCGCTTGCCATAGGCGGCGGCGATGGACCGCAGCATGGGATCGACGGCCGGGCGGCAGAAATTCTCAGGAGGATTCTTGTTCAGCCGCAGCACTTTGTCCGTCCCCTTGGTCTCGACCACCATGTGGAAGTCGCCCGGCGCGATATAGACCCGCCCGCTCTGGATGACTTCGCCGTCCTGGGCCTCGCGGGCATTCCAGCCCGAAACGCGGCTGATGTGCTCGGCCAGGATGGTGGTGAAGGTGGCGGGCATGTGCTGGGTGATGAGGATCGGCTGACGGACCGTGCCCGCCTTCATGGTGCCCAGCACGGTGAACAGCGCCTGGGGACCGCCGGTGGAGGAGCCGATGGCGATGACGTCCGGCGGCTCGGGAGTATTGCTGCGCAGTTGCAGCGGCCCCGGCGGGTGGATGGCGACCGGGGTACGCGGCGTGGTCGGCATGGTGACCGGCCGGGTGGCCGGCGGGCCGCCGGGACGGGCCGGACGGGCGCCGGCGCGGCGGGCCTGGCCCAGGGCGCGGATCTTGCCCACCAGTTCGGTCTTGAAGTCGACGCCGCCCGCCAGATCGCGGGTGGAAGTGGGCTTGGGGATGTAGTCGGCGGCGCCCATCTGCATGGCGCGCAGGCTGACGTCGGCCCCCTTGAGCGTCAGGGTGGACTGCATGATGACCTTGAGGCCGGGGTCGATCTGCAGCAGCTTGGGCAAAGCCGTCAGACCGTCCATGACCGGCATCTCGATGTCGAGAATGACCACGTCGATTTCGTTGCGCTCCAGCGAGGCGAGCGCCATCTGGCCGTTGCCGACCGAGGCGACCACCTGGATGCCGGCTTCACCTTCCAGGATGCGGGTGACGAGACCGCGGACCACTGCGGAATCGTCGACCAGCATGACCCGGATGGAGTCGGCGGCCGGAGAAGGGGAATCGATGGCCATGGGCAAAATCACCGAACCAGGGGCTACAGCAATCCGACCTGCGAGAACTTCGCCTGAAGGATTTCGCTGTCGAAGGGCTTCATGATGTATTCGTTGGCGCCCGCCGTGATGGCTTCCTGGATGTGCTCGATATCATTCTCGGTGGTGCAGAACACGACCACCGGATGCTCGCCACCGGGAAGCTGGCGCAGCGCCCGCAGGAAGTCGATGCCGTTCATTACCGGCATGTTCCAGTCCAGCAGCACCGCATCCGGCATGGAGCGCTTGCAGGCCTCAAGGGCCGCGGAACCGTCCTCGGCCTCCTCGGTCTTGAAGCTCAACTCGTGCAGGATCTTCTTGGCCACCATGCGGATGACCTTGGAATCGTCAACGATCAGACAGGACTTCATGCCCAAGCTTGCCTCCGATGGAAGGGCGGTCTGGATCCCCTCACTGGGACTACCACCCCTTCGTGGTCCCGTACCCCATGCCTATACTATTCGTTCCGCGTGAAATCCAGCAGCTTGCCCACGTCGAGCACCACCAGCAGCTTGTCATCCAGGCGATAGATGCCGATGGAGAACTCGCGCCAGTGGGGATCGAGCGTCGGCGGATTGCGCTCGAACTTGGCCGCCGGCAACGACAGCACCTCGCCCACCTGATCAACCATCAGGGAATAGAGCTCGCCGCCCATGTCGACGACCACGCTCATGCCCTTCTTGTCCTCGGCCCGCTTCTTGAGGCCGAGACGCAGCCGCACGTCGATGGCGGTGACGATGCGGCCGCGCAGGTTCAGGCTGCCGGCCACCTCGCGCGGCGCCAGGGGGATGCGGGTGATCTTCTGCGGGCCCAGCACGTCCTGGACGGTCAGCACGGGGATACCGAAGAGCTGACCCTCGATGAACATGGTCACGAAGTCCTGGGTCTCGGGAGCGGCCAGCTCCGTTCCAGGGCGCTTACCGGCGGGGACTAACTGGTTCACTTCGTGGCCCCCCTATTCAAGGGTTGGAGCGTTGCGACATCGTTGGTGCGGAGGGTGGTCATGCGGCACCTTTGGAGGCTGCGATGGTCGTGGCCAGGGTCTGCAGCAACGCATCGCGGTCGAACTTGGCGATGTAGTCGTTGAAGCCGACCGTGCGGCCGCGTTCAAAGTCCTTTTCCGTGGCGTGCGACGACAGGGCCACCATGGGGATGGTACCCCAGCGTCCGTCGGCGCGCACCGCCTGGGCGAACTCGAAGCCGCTCATGCCCGGCATCTCGATGTCGCTGATGATGGCGTCGAACTCGTCGCCCCGCTCGCGCAGCGCCAGGGCCTTGTCGGCACCGTCCACCGAGATCACCTCGTAGCCGGCCACCGACAGCAAGGGCGTCAGCAGGTTGCGGAAGAACGGCGAGTCGTCCACCAGCAGGACGCGCGGCGCGTGGAAGTCGGCATTGCCGAATTCCTTGTCGTTGCGGCCGAACCAGTCGCCGAACGCCTGCGGCAGGTAGTAGCCGGCGTCGATGATGGTGGTGGCCTTGCCGGCGATGACCGCGGTGCCGATGACACCGGGGTTGTCGGCCGACAGCTCCACCTTCAGGCGGTCCTCGACGATGTCGACGATCTCGTCGACCACCAGACCCATGGTGTGTTCCTTGTCCGAGAACACCAGCACCGGCTGGCGGCCCTCGTCGCGGAGGTTCAGGATGCCGTCGATGGCGATCAGCGGCATCAGGTGGCCACGGTACTGGACCATGGGCTTGCCATGGCTGTGCTCGATCTCGCCGACCTCGATCTCCTCGAGACGGGCGACCAGGGCCAGCGGCACGGCCTTGAGATCGTCGCCGCCGGCGCGGAACACCAGCAGCGAGGTCTTGAGGTCGGCATGGCTCTCGCGCACGGTCTGGGACTCGGCGTCGCGGGTGCCGGCGCCCATCATGCCCGACTCGCCGGTGGCGCCGGCGATGCCGTTGGGATCGAGGATCATGATCACCGAACCGTCGCCCAGGATGGTGTTGCCCGAGAACATGGAGATGTGACGCAGGATCGGCGCCACCGGCTTGACCACGATTTCCTCGGTGTCGAACACCCGGTCGACGATGATGCCGAAGGTGTAGGTGCCCACCTGGGTGACGACGATGAAGGTCTCCTGCTGCTCTTCCTCGCTCTCGGCCAGCTTGAGCAGGCGCTTGAGCGAAACCAGCGGCAGGAGGCGATCACGCAGGCGCAGCACCGGCGCGTTGTTGATCATCTCGATGCCGTGCTCGGAATTGGCGGTGACACGCACCAGCTCCAGCACGCTGATCTGCGGGATGGCGAAGCGCTCGACCGCGCACTCGACGATCAGCGCCGAGACGATGGCGAGCGTCAGCGGGATCTTGATGACGAAGGACGAGCCCTTGCCGGGCTGGCTCTTCAGTTCGACGGTGCCGCCGATCTTCTCGATGTTGGTGCGCACCACGTCCATGCCGACGCCACGGCCCGACACGCTGGTGACCTTCTCGGCGGTGGAGAAGCCGGCCTTGAAGATAAACTGGTAGATCTGCTGCGGCGTCAGCGCTTCCAGCTCGGACTCGGTGGCGAGCCCGTTCTGGATGGCCTTCTGCTTGATGCGGTCAAGATTGAGGCCACGGCCGTCGTCGGAGATCTCGATGATGATGTGGCCGCCCTCGTGGAAGGCGTTCAGGACGATCTTGCCGATTTCCGGCTTGCCGACCTTCTTGCGCTCCTCGGTGCCCTCCAGGCCGTGGTCGGCGGAGTTGCGCACCATGTGGGTCAGCGGGTCCTTGATCAGCTCCAGCACCTGACGGTCCAGCTCGGTCTCGGCGCCGAGCATCTGGAGGTCGATCTTCTTGTTCATTTCCACCGCGAGGTCGCGGACGATACGCGGCAGCTTGGCCCAGGCGTTGCCGATGGGCTGCATGCGGGTCTTCATCACACCTTCCTGAAGGTCGGTGGTGATGTGGGACAGGCGCTGCAGCGGCGTGGCGAACTCGCTGTCGTCCTTGCCGCGCACCATCTGGAGCAGCTGGTTGCGGGTCAGCACCAGCTCGGACACCAGGGTCATCAGGTTTTCCAGCAGTTCCACGTTGACGCGGATGGTCTGGGCGGCGACGGCGGATTCCTTGGCCTCGCCCGCCGGAACCGGCGGGGCGGCGGCGGCGGTCACGGCCGGCGGCTGCGGCGCGGTGGCGGGCACGCCGGCCTTGACCGGCTCGGGCTCAGGCTCATGCTCGGGCTCCGGCTCGGGTTCCGGCGCGGGCGGCGGCGCAGCCGAGGCGGTGACCACGGACTCGAATGTCGGCATGGGCGGCGACGGCGGCGGCGGCACGGCGGGAGAGCCCACGGAGCGCCCCTCGGCCATGGCGTTCAGGCGCTCGATCAGATCGTCGTCGCTGCCCTCGGGCTCACACTCGTTCTGTTCCAGGTGGCCCAGGATCAGCTTGATGCGATCGATGGACTGCAGGATCAGGGTCACGGCGTCGGGAGTGACCTCCAGCTCGCCGTCACGGAACTTGCCCAGCACGTTCTCGCCGGCATGGGCCACATGCTCGAGGCGCGGAAGGCCCAGAAAACCGCAGGTGCCCTTGATGGTATGGACCAAGCGGAAGATGTTGCCCAGAATCTGCGGGTCATTGGGATTCTGTTCGAGATTCACCAGGGCAACGTCGAGAACGGAAAGACTTTCCGATGTCTCAGTCAGAAATTCACTGAGGAGATCATCCATGATCGACTCCACTACGGTCCTGTTTCAGCATCCGCGCGCGGCACCAAAACTGCCTCTCCCCCCATCCAAATCGGACAGGCCATGCCGACTAATAGCACGCCGAGGAAGTCTTTAGAAGAACCCTGAGCCGGGTAAATCCGCTTGCGAAACGATTTTTTCCACAATGTTCGTCAGGCCATGATGGAAATCTCCCCCGGCCCGGGATCAAGCCTGATTTTCAAGCCCTTGGCACGGGCGAGGTGGAGGGCGAACCAGGCCTGGGCGCCGCGCGGCCCCGATGGCGGAGCCCCGTCGATCAGCACCAGGCGCGCCTCGGCGCTGAGCCCCATACCTTCGCCCGTGGCGCTGACGCGCAATCCGGCATCGTCACCCACCTCCCGCCCGCACCGGGCGACGATCCGGCCGCCGCGCGGCAGGGCATCGCGGGCGATCAGCACCATGTTGAGCAGCAGCCGGGCCGTCTCGCCGTCGATGTCGGCGCGCTCGCTGGACCAGTCCAGCGCCGTGCCGCCGGCCGCCGCGCCGTTGAGATAGGCGCGGATCAGATCACCCAGGGATTTGGGCGTGTGGGGCATGTCGTTGGCCGGACCCAGGGCAGCGCGCAAAAACTTCAGCCGCGCGGTGGCGGCGCCCATGCTGGCCGAGATCAGCCCAAGGGTTTCCGGATCGCTGCCATCCTCCAGCAGTTCCAGCCCGGCGGCGGCCGCCCCCAGGGGGCTGGCCAGGTCATGGCACAGGCGGGCACACAAAAGCTCCGAGAGCTTGGTATCGAGAGTGTCACTCATGGGGCGGGAGCATCCGGAATTTCACCTACAGTACATAATCATACTATGGACACAGTCAATACGTCATAATCGAAGGATGGCCACCGCTTCCAGGTGAGCGGACCACGGGAACTGGTCGATCGGCGTGATTCGCTCGATGCGCCAGCCGCCGTCGCAAAGGGTGCGCAGGTCGCGGGCCAGGGTGGCGGGATTGCACGACACCATGGCGATGGTGGTGGGACCGCCGCGAACAGGCTTGGCCAGTTCGGCGGCCTGGGCTGCCGCCCCGGCGCGGGGCGGGTCGAGGACCACGGCCGGATAGGCCTTCAACTCGTGGGCGGCCAGCGGGCGGCGGGCCAGATCGCGCACCTCGGTGGTCAGAGGCAGCCCCCCGGCCCTGGCGGCGGCGTCCAGGGCCGCCACCGGCCCCTGCTCGCCCTCCACGGCGCGGACCGGGCCGCGGAGCGCCAGGGGCAGGCTGAAGCTGCCGCAGCCGGCATAAAGATCGGCCACCGGCACGTCCCTCGGGATGGCCGACAGGATGGCCTCGGCGATGGCCAGCTCGCCGCCGCGGGTCGGCTGCAGAAAGGCGCCGGGAGCGGGTTCCACAGCGATGCCGGCGAAATGCACCGTGGCCGGGTGGCGCCGGGCGATGGGTTCCACTAGCCCGGTACCGGGGCGCCGCCAGTGCAGGCGGGCGAGGTCGAGGGCCTCGGCGGCGGCGGCCAGGGTCTCGCGCTCGAACAAATCGAGGCGGGCCGGCGCCTCCACCAGTACGTCCAGGCCGCCTTCGGTCAGGGTGACGGTCATCTCGCCGCCGCCATCCACGGCGATGCCGGACAGCATGCCGCGCAGCCCCGGTAAGGCGGCGCTTAAATCCGGGTCCAGCAGCGGGCAGCGCTCGATATCGACCACGGTGTGGCTGGCCCGGCCGTTGAATCCCAGCAGGATGGCGCCCTTGGCGCGGACGAAAGTGAAGTCGGCGCGCCGCCGCGAGGCGGGCGGCACCCGCACCAGCGGTCCCACCGTCACCTCGGCCAACCCCTGACGGGCCAGTTGGGTGATCAACAGTTCACGCTTCCACTCGGCATAAAGGGCGTCGTCCAGGTGCTGAGCCGAGCAGCCGCCGCAGCGGCCGTAATGGGCGCAAGGCGGGGAAGCGCGGCCGGGGCCGGGCTCCAGCACCTCGATCAGGGCGGCGGTCAGGCCGTCGCCGCGCCGGCCCTCGATGCGGGCCAGCACCCGGTCACCGGCGACGGTGAAGGGGACGAACACCGCTTCGCCGTCCAGACGGGCGATCCCGTCGCCGCGTGCCCCCAGCAGGTCGATGGTCAGCTCGACGGTGCGAGGCGGCGGCGCATTGCGGTTGGCGCGCGGCGCGGCGCGGCGCGGCTTTCTCATCGGGCCGCCCGCCCCAGATCGGCCAGGAAGCGGGCGAAGATGTCGGCCACGCCCTTTTCCATGGCCTGGGCGGCGTCCTCGACCCGCTCGGAGGCAGCGGGCACGCGGGCCACGTAGGTTTCCAGCAGCACCAGCCGCCCGTCGCGGGCGCTGACCACCCCCAATTCGACGTCGATCACCACCTCGGAGCGTCCGGCGATCTGCTCGAAGCGCCGCACCTTGCCACGCAGCACCCAATCGGGCAGCACCCGCAACTCCGGCGTCACCACCCGGTCGGCCAGACCGGCGGCGGCCAGATAATGGGCGAGACGGTCCTGCAGCAGCATGCCCGGCGGCTCGCTCCAGAAATCGTATTTGTAGTGGCCCAAGGCGCCGCCCTCACCACGGGCGAAGGCCAGGGCGCGCTCGGACGCCACCCCGTCGGCGGCCAGCCGGTTGACCTCGATGACCCCCGGCAGCACCGGCTTGGCGAAGTGCTGAACCGGCGCCCCCGGCTCGATGCGATAGAACGAATCGGGCGGCTCCGCCGGCCCGGCGCAGGCGGCAAGGGCAAGCCCCAGGGCGACCAGGGTCACCCGAAGACACGGATGGACACGGATGCCCGCTGCGCGGGCCACGGATGAACGTGGATGAATGTCCAGGGGCATCGGGGCGGTCACGGCAAGACTCTCCGTATTTCCAGACGTGGGGTGCCGAAATTGAGCAGCAATCCGACCGGAAGACGCCCGGCCTTGAGATAATTCAGGACCTGTCCGACATGGGGTGGGGCCAGCTTTTCGACGGCCTTCAGTTCCACCACGACGCGGTCCGCGACGATCAGATCGGCGATATACGTGCCCACAGCCTGATCGCGGTAGCGGATTTCGAACCGGACCTCTTCCGCCGCCTTCAATCCGGCCAAGGCCAGTTCGTGCCGCAGGGCATTCTTATACACGCTTTCGGCAAAACCATGCCCCAACGTCCGCGAGACCTCGAATGCGGCTCCGATGATCCGTTCGGTGATCGCCTCCAACTCGTCGGAAAGCCTAAGCCTCATCCCATCCATCCGTGGCGGCGCGTCGGCGCCGCATCCGTGTCCATCCGTGCCGTCATGGTCGGATGTCGCCCTATTTCCGTCCCGGGCCGTCCTCGCCCCGTTTGTTGCCGCCGATCAGCACGCCGGGATTGTCCCTGATCTGGCGCGAAAATTCGTGCAGGTTCCGGGTGGTGCCGTCCAGGTTGTAGGTGACCGAGTCGATGGAGCGCGATACCGCCTGCAGCGTATGGCGAAGGTCCTTGATGGACTGGTCGATGTTGTCCTGGTTGCCGGTGATGCTTTTGTCCAGGGAGGTCAGCATGGCGTCGACCTTCCTGCGGCTGTCCTGCAGGCCGGCCGACAGTTGGGCGGCGTTGGTCAGGGTTTCCTTGATGCGGTCGGCGTTGGCGTCGGTGACCACCTTGGCGGACAGGGTGCCGGTCATCTTCTCCACGTCGGCGGTGATCCTGGGCGTCTTGGCGGCCAGATCCTGGGTGACCACCAGCAGGTTGGCCATCAGGTCGGGGGCGTGCTTCTCCAGAATGGTGCCCAGGCTGCCCACCTGCCGGGTCAGGCTGAACAGCAGCGGCTTCAGGGCCGTCTGGTTGAGATCGGTGATCTGCCCGGCCATGTCGTTCATGGCCGCGAAGATGTTGGCGGCGGGGCCGGACGGGATATCCGAACCGGGAGGCAACATCTCGGACGAGGTGCCGCCCTTGATGTCGAGCGTCGCCGCCGCCAGCAGTCCCGAGGCGGCGACGCGGGCCTGGGAATCCTTGGGGATGCGCCAGTCACGGGCCACTGACACCTCCAGGCGGAAGACGGTGTTGTTGCCCTCGCGCAGGGGATAGATGTTCTCCACCTGACCGACCGCGAAGCCCTCGTAGGTCACCTTGGTGCCGTACTTGATGCCGGCGACGTTGGCCAACTGGGTGTAATAGGATTCGGTCGAGCCGCTCCGCCCGGTCAGCACCGCCACCACCGCCACCAGCGATACCAGCATGGCCAGAACGAAACCGCCGACCAGCGCGTAGTTGATACGGGAATCCTTCATGGGCGCGGTGTCCGGGTGGTGGAGGGTGGAGAGGGGGGCTGGGCGGGGCCGCCGATCAGCCGGCGCAGATAGGAATCGGCGTCGGGCTCGACGTCCTCGGTGCGACGATTCAGCAGGTTCTGGATGCGCGGATCGCTGCTGGCCCGGATGGCCTCGACGGTGTCCAGCGCCAGCACGTGGCCCTTGTCCAGCACGCAGATACGGTCGGCGATCTTGAAGGCGGAATCCAGGTCGTGGGTCACCACCACGATGCTCATGCCCATGGCGTCGCGCAGCCTGAGGATCAGGTCGTCGATGGAGGACGCCACCACCGGGTCCAGCCCCGCCGACGGCTCGTCGCAGAACAGCAGTTCCGGGTCCATGACGATGGCCCGCGCCAGGGCGGCGCGCTTGATCATGCCGCCCGACAGTTCGGCCGGCCTCAGGTGCTCGAAGCCGGCCAGGCTCACCACTTCCAGCTTGAGCCGCGTCATGATGCCGATGGTGGTCTCGTCCAGCCCGGTATGTTCGCGCAGCGGCAGGGCGATGTTGTCGCCGACGCTCATGGAACTGAACAGGGCGCCCGACTGGAACGCCACGCCGGTACGGGTGCGCAGCCGCTGCAGGGCGATGGGCGACAGCCTGGCGATGTCGTGGCCCAGGATGCGCACCGTGCCGGAACTGGGCTTCTTCAGCCCCAGCAGGTGGTTGAGGAACGTGGTCTTGCCCGAGCCCGAGCCGCCCATGATCACCATGATCTCGCCGCGCGCCACGGTGAGCGACACGTCGTGCAGGATCTGGCGGTCGCCGTAATGGGTGACGAGGTTGGAGACCTCGATGCTGTAGGGGGTGGGACTGGGGGATTGCCCGGCCATCAGCGGGTCACCATGAAGACGAAGATCATGTCGGTGATGACGATGGCCGAGATGGCATGCACCACCGACCGCGTGGTCATGCGGCCCACTCCTTCGGCCCCGCCGGTCACCGAGGCGCCGTTGACCACGCCGACCACGGTGATCAGCACGGCGAAGATGGCGCTTTTGCCCAGGCCGTGCCAGACGTCGTTGAGCCGCACCAGATCGGTCATCTCGTCCACATAGGCGCCCAGCGAGCTGCCCAGCTGCGGCGCGATGTACAGCCCGGCGGCGAACAGGCCGACCAGATCGGACCACAGGGTCAGGGCCGGCAGCATCACCAGCATGGCCAGCAGCGGCGGCACCACCAGAAAGCGTACCGGCGAGATACCCATGACGGTGAGCGCGTCGATTTCCTGGTTGATGCGCATGGTGCCCAGCCGGGCGGCCAGCGCCGAGCCCGAACGCCCCGCCACCAGAATGCCGGTGATCAGCGGGCCGAACTCGCGCACCACCGACATGGCGACGCCGATGGACACCCGGGATTCGGCGCCGAACAGGCGAAGCGTGTAGATGCCCTGGATGGCCAGCATGATGCCGATGGTGGCCGACAGAACGGTGACGATGGGCAGGGCGCCGATGCCGATCTCCATGGCCTGGGCCACCACGGGGGAAAGGCGCACCGGCTGGCGGCGCTTGCCTCCCATGCCCAGCCAATAGAGGCATTCGGCCAGCAGCGAGGCCCCATAGCCGAATTCGGCGATCCCGGTCACCGTCCGGCGTCCCAGCCGGTCGAGCAGTCCGATGAATCCCCTGGGTTCGGCCTCGGAGCTCACCGCGTCATCCCCCGAGCGCGGCTTCGACGGTGTCGGCGATGGTGAAGACGCGATCCAGGCGGGCCAGTTGCAGCACCCGGCGGACCGGATCGCTGATGGCCGCCAGGGCGAAGCGGGTGCCGTTCTTTCGGGCCATCTGGTAGGCCTCGACCAGGCCGGCGATGCCGGAGCTGTCGATGTATTCCACCTTGGAGAGATCGACCACCACCGGGCGCTTCTCCAGCATCAGCTCCATCAGCGCCTTGCGCAGCGAGGGGCTGTGGCGCAGGTCCACCTCGCCGGACAGGATCACGACGGTGGCGGTATCGGCGGTACGGGTTTCCAGCTTCATGTCGGGTCGATCCGTCTGACCATTTGCAAAAGGTTGCCGATTCCGGCCGGCGGCGGCAGGAAATCCACATGATCCATGATAGAGCGCATCAGATGGGTGCCCAGCCCCCCGGGCCGCACCTCGTCCAGCGACCTGGGATGGATTTTAGCCACATCCACGGCGGGAGCGAAATCCATAAGTCGTATGACCAACCGATCGTCTTCGCGGTCCAGGCGAAGAACGATGTCGCCCTCGCCGCCGTGATAGGCGTGGCGGATGATGTTCTGGCAGGCTTCGTCCACCGCCAGCACCACGTCGCCGACCATGGATTCGCCGCAGCCCATGGCGCGGGCCGCCCCGCCTACCGCGGCGCGGATGGCGGCCAGTTCCTCGGGCCGGGCGGGGTATCGCCGCTCGAAGGCGGCGACCGCGCCGCTCCGGCGGTCCTCGATCACCACCAGGGTGATGTCGTCGAGCAGGCCGCCGCTGTCGTCCAGCGAACGCACCAGCGCCTCCAGGCGCTCGGTGGCCGGCAGGGCGGAGAAGCTCTGGATCAGGGCGCGGGCGCCCTCGTTCTCCAGCATGGCGTCGTGGCGGGGGCGGGCCTCGGTCAGCCCGTCGGTGAAGAGATAGAGGGAGCCGCCATCCAGGTCGACCACGCTTTCCGGGCAGCCGTCGGCGAACAGTTCCACGGCGATGCCGAGCGGCGGCATCTCGCCCTCGATGGGGGTGAAGGTGCCGTCCTTCAGCAGCAGCGGCGGCTCGTGGCCGGCGATGGCCAGCACCACCCGGCCGCTGGCCGGATCGAACAGGCCGGCCGCCATGGTGACGAACATGCCGGGCATCCGGGTTTCCAGCAGTTCGGAATTGATGGCGGTCAGAACCGCTCCGGGGCCGGCCTCCCGCTTGACGAGACAGCGGAACAGGCTGGCGGTCTTGGCCATCAGCAGCGAAGCCTTCATGCCCTTGCCCGCCACGTCGCCGATGGCGAAGGCCGTCCGTCCATCGGCCAGCGGGATGATCTCGAAAAAATCCCCCGAAACGCCGCGGGCCGGCAGGTTGATGCCGTGAATGGGCGAATCCTCGGATTGCGGCCCCGGCAGCATGGCCCGCTGAATCTCCGACGCCAGCTCGAGTTCGCGCTTCAGCCCCTGCTCCTCGGCCATGTCGGCCACCAGCCTGGCATTGATCAGCGCCAGGGCCGAACTGGCGGCCAGGGCCTGCAGCAGGCGGGAATCCGTCTGGGAGAAGGCGCCGCCGCCCTTCTTGTTGAACAGCTCGATGGCGCCCAGTTTCGTGCCGCGCACCGCCATGGGGGCGCACAGAATGGAAAGGGTCTCGAAGCCGGTGGCCGCGTCGACGGCGCCGGTGAAGTCGGGATCACGCCTGGTATCCCTCACCAGCTGCGGCACGCCCAGGTCGATGGTCCGCCCGACGATGCCGGTGCCGGGAGTGAGCCGCAGGCCGATGACGTCCACCGGCCCCATATTGGCGCGGCATACCAGTTCGCCGCTGTCCTCGTCGATGAGGAACAGCGAGGCGGCTTCCGCCCCCATCCGCTGGGCGATGCGTTCCAGGCCCAGACGCAGGGTGGCTTCCACGTCGTGAGAATGGGCGAAATCGCCGGTCATCTCGACGATCAGGTCGAGGTGGCTGGCGGAATCTGTCTCGGGAAGCGGGCTCGGCATATCCCCATCATGCCAAGGATGATGGAAACGGCCAATCGCTTAGAGCGGCCGTTGAGGGCGCGGCCAAGGGCGCGGATGCGCCCGCCCGGCGAGGGACAATGATAAAGCCGATACAAAAAAGATGCGCGGGGGGCTCGACTTTCCCGGTTCCGCCCGTGTAAAGGGATGGGGGGGACGGGGAAGGCCGTGTTGGGGAAGTGATGTTTTTTTCACGAGGCAAGGGCGGTTCCGGGATCGAGCCCGGAGACGTTTTTCATAAGCTTGGGACCTATGGCAGCGACTGGACGGTGGAGCGGATCTTCGA
The DNA here is from genome assembly GCF_900184795.1 of Magnetospirillum sp. 15-1. Classification (NCBI taxonomy): domain Bacteria; kingdom Pseudomonadati; phylum Pseudomonadota; class Alphaproteobacteria; order Rhodospirillales; family Rhodospirillaceae; genus Magnetospirillum; species Magnetospirillum sp. 15-1. The sequence continues at coordinate 176,750 of NZ_FXXN01000026.1, forward strand.
TTACGCCGACATCCCCCGTCATGTGCGGCTGATCGATCGCAACAGCGGCCGCACCATGACGGTGGCGGCCAACATGCTGCTCGATCCCGACAATTTCGTCAGGCGTCCCGCCTGATCACGGCGGCCGGCAGTCCAGGCTGCCCGCCAGATGCTTCTCGATAAGCGGCGGATAATCGTAGATCAGCATGCTGTCGCGCTGATGCACGGTAACTTCGGTATCGTTGCCCTTGCGCGCGAAATCCACCACCAGGAAGATCTCGGTGCGGAACACCGCCTCCAGCTCGCCGATCAGCTCGGCGCGGCCGCCGTTGGGCATTATATTGCAGCGATAGTGATAGTTGGGGCCACGCGCGCACCACGACAGCATCCGGGCGACCTTGGGGCAGGCGTTGGCCGGGCTCATGGCGGTGTACAGGCTTACCCGCCGGTCGGCGTTGGCGCGCGCGTCCTCGGGGGTGCGGTCGGGGGTGATCATGGAGCAGCCCCCCAGGACCAGCGCCAAAGCAAGGATGACAGGAAGTCTCATGACAATTCCGATACGGCCTGCCGAAATCCTAACCGGGTTCGGATCATAACGAAACTAGGGTTTTAACCCTACGACTCCTGGATGGTTTCCAGCATGGCCGCCACGACGTTGGTCAGGCGGACCAGATCGCCGTCGCGGGACAGGCGGTGGTCGCCGTCCTTGACCAGGACCATTTCCACCTGCTCCGAGGCCAGGCAGTCGGCCAGTTGCAACGCGGTACGCCACGGTACGTCGGCATCCTTCTGGCCGTGAATCAGTCGGACCGGGCAATGAATCTGGATCAGGTCGCGCAGCAGAAGGTGATTGCGCCCGTCCTCGATCAGCGAGCGATGGACGCGCCAGGGATTTTCCGGTTCGTAGCAATTGGGCAGTTCCAGCGCGCCGGTTTCCATCAGGGTGCGGCGCTGCTCGAAGGTGAAGTCCTGCCACATCAGGTCCTCGGTGAAGTCGGGTGCGGCGGCGACGCCCACCAGCCCGGCCACCCTGTCGCGGCGTTCCAGCGCGGCCAAAAGGGCGATCCAGCCCCCCAGGCTGGACCCCACCAGGACCTGGGGTCCCTCGGTCAGCCGGTCGATGACCGCCACCGCGTCGGCGGCCCAGCGTCCCACCGTGCCGTACAGCGCGTCGCCCGAGGATTTGCCGTGGCCGAAATAGTCGAAGCGCAGGAAGGCGCGCCCCTCGGCCCGGCACATGTCTTCCAGCGCCAGGGCCTTGCCGCCTTCCATGTCGGAATGGTACCCGTGCAGGAACACCACGCCGGGGGCCTTGCCTTCCAGCTTGCGGTAAGCGATTGTCGCGCCATCGGGACGCGTCAGCGTTCCGCACCCTTCCGGGTTATGCCCATTGTCAGTATTGTCAGTCATCGCCGTTCGGAAAGCCATGGATCACGTCTCCCCCATCGAAGCGCCATCGGCGGCCGTTCGTCAACCGGTCGTCTTGCAGGTGCTGCCCGCCCTGGTCACCGGGGGGGTGGAACGCGGCACCGTGGACATGGCCGTCGCCCTGGCCGAGGCCGGGTGGACGGCCATCGTCGCCTCCGAGGGCGGCCCCATGGTGCGCGAGCTGACCCGCGCCGGGGTCCAGCACATCACCCTGCCGCTGGCCTCCAAGAATCCGCTGACCATCCGGGCCAACGCCCTGAAGCTGGCCGAGATCATCACCGCCAACGGGGTGGACATCGTCCACGCCCGCTCGCGCGCCCCGGCCTGGAGCGCCTGGATCGCCGCCCAGGCCACCGGCGCCCATTACGTCACCACCTTCCACGGCACCTACAATCTCGGCTGGTTCGGGCTGAAGCAGAAGTACAACGCCGTCATGACCCGGGGCGAGAAGGTGATCGCCATCTCGGACTTCATCGCCGAGCACGCCCGGCGCGTCTATGGCCTGGAGGCCGACCGTATCCGCGTCGTCCATCGCGGCATCGACATGTCGCGCTTCGATCCCTCCCGCGTCAGCCCCGAGCGCATCATCCAGCTGGCCCAGAAATGGCGGCTGCCCGATGGCTATCAGGTCATCATGCTGCCCGGCCGTCTGACCCGGTGGAAGGGACAGGCGGTGCTGATCGAGGCTCTGGCGCTGCTGGGCCGCCACGACGTGCGCTGTCTGCTGGTCGGCTCCGACCAGGGGCGGACCGGCTACCGCGAGGAGCTGGTGGAGCTGGTCAAGCGCCGCGACCTCACCGACGTGGTCCATCTGGTGGACGAGTGCACCGACATGCCCGCCGCCTACATGCTGACCGACGTGGTGGTATCTGCCTCCACCGACCCGGAGGCCTTCGGCCGCATCGCCGTCGAGGGCCAGGCCATGGGCCGGCCGGTGATCGCCACCGCCCACGGCGCCACCGACGAGACGGTATTGCCCGGCCGCACCGGCTGGCTGACCGCCCCGGGCGACCCTGCGGCATTGGCCCAGGCCCTGGACCGCTTCCTGGCCCTGTCCGCCGAGGAGCGCGACCTGATGGCCAAGGACGCCATGGACTTCGTACGCGGCAGTTTCTCCAAGGAAGCCATGTGCACCCACACCATCGACGTCTATCGCGAGGTGCTGGGTCTTCCCGTGACTCCTTCCGGCGCTTGAGGGGCGGGCAATGAGCGAGGCGCAGCCGAAGCGCGGCCGCGTTGAGCGGCCCGGAGCGGAGCGGAGGAAAGCCAAGCCCGCGCGAGCGGGCGCCCGGCGCTTGAGGGGCGGGCAATGAGCGAGGCGCAGCCGAAGCGCGGCCGCGTTGAGCGGCCCGGAGCGGAGCGGAGGAAAGCCAAGCCCGCGCGAGCGGGCGCCCGGCGATTGAGGGGCGGATCGTGACCACCCAACGCGTCCTGGTCATCAAGCTCGGCGCCCTGGGCGATTTCGTCCAGGCCATGGGGCCGTTCGCCGCCATCCGCGCCCACCACGCGGGCGCCCGCATCACCCTGCTCACCACCCGGCCCTTCGCCGAACTGGCCGCCGCCTGCCCGTGGTTCGACGAGGTATGGCTGGACGACAAGCCGCCGCTGTGGCGCCTCGACAAGGTGCTGGTCCTGGCGGCCCGCCTGCGCGGCGGGCATTTCGGGCGGGTCTACGACCTGCAGACCTCGGACCGCTCGTCCTGGTATTTCCGCCTGATGGGCCAGGGCGTGGAGTGGTCGGGCATCGCCAAGGGCTGCTCCCATCCCCACGCCAATCCCCGGCGGGATTTCATGCACACCATCGAGCGCCAGCGCGAGCAACTGGCCATGGCCGGCATCAACAAGGTGCCGCCGCCCGACCTCGCCTGGGCGGAAGCCGCGCCGGGCCGCTTCGACATCCCTGGACGCTTCGTGCTGCTGGTTCCCGGCGGCGCGCCGCATCGCCCGGCCAAGCGCTGGCCGGTGGAGCGCTTCGGCCGGGTGGCTCTCTGGCTGGCGGAGCGCGGCTTTACTCCCGTTCTGCTGGGCACGAACAAGGAGCGGGCCGAGATCGACACCATCCGCGCCATCTGCCCGCAGGCGGTGGATCTGGCCGAGCGTACCGGCTTTCCCGACATCATCGCCCTGGCCCGCCGGGCCGAGGCGGCGCTGGGCAACGATACCGGCCCCATGCACCTGATCGCCGCCGGCGGCTGCCCCTCGGTGGTGCTGTTCTCCCACGATTCCGATCCGGCGCTGTGCGCGCCCAGGGGCAACGTCACCGTGCTGCGCCGCCCGTCCCTCGCCGAGCTGGGCGAATCGGAGGTCGAGGCGGCGCTGGACGGAATGTTGCCCGCACCTTGACTCGGACGCGTTTCCCCTTAGACTCCCTCCCCCTGTTTATGCCCAAAGCGTGAAAGAGAGTGTCATGGTCGCCATCACCCTGCCCGACGGCAAGGTCCGCCAATACGATCACCCGGTGACGGGTCTGGACGTGGCCAAGGATATCGGCCCCGGTCTGGCCAAGGCGGCGCTGGCGATCACCATCGACGGCGAGATGAAGGATCTCGCCACGCTGATCGAGCGCGACGTGAACCTCTCCATCATCACCGCCAAGAGCGGGCAGGAGGCGCTGGAACTGCTGCGCCACGACGCCGCTCACGTCATGGCCGAGGCGGTGAAGGAACTGTATCCCGAGACCCAGGTGACCATCGGCCCCAGCATCGAGAACGGCTTCTACTACGACTTCGCCCGCCCGACCCCGTTCACGCCCGACGATCTGGCCAGGATCGAGGCGCGCATGGCCGAGATCGTCGACCGCGACGAGGCCATCACCCGCGAGGAATGGGATCGCGACGCGGCGGTGCAGTTCTTCCTGGATGCCGGCGAGAAGTACAAGGCGGAGATCATCGCCTCCATCCCCGCCGACCAGAAGATCGGCCTCTACCGCCAGGGCGCCTTCATCGACCTGTGCCGCGGCCCCCATCTGCCGTCCACCGCCAAGCTGGGCAAGGCCTTCAAGCTGATGAAGCTGGCCGGCGCCTATTGGCGCGGCGATTCCAGGAACGAGATGCTGCAGCGTATCTACGGCACCGCCTGGTTCGACAAGAAGGAGCTGGACGCCTACCTGCACATGCTGGAGGAGGCGGAAAAGCGCGACCACCGCCGCCTGGGCCGCGAGATGGAGCTGTTCCACCAGCAGGAAGAGGCCGCCGGGTCGGTGTTCTGGCACAAGAAGGGCTGGACGCTGTATCGGGCCGTCGAGTCCTATATGCGCCGCCGGCTGGAGGCCAACAATTACGAAGAAGTGAAGACGCCGCAACTGGTGGACTTCTCCCTGTGGGAAGCCTCGGGCCACGCCGACAAGTTCTCCGAGTCCATGTTCACCATCCGAACCCAGGACGAGCGTCACCTGGCGGTGAAGCCCATGAACTGCCCCTGCCACGTGCAGATCTTCCGCCAGGGCATCAAGAGCTACCGCGACCTGCCGCTGCGCATGGCCGAGTTCGGCTCGTGCCATCGCTACGAACCGTCGGGCGCCCTGCACGGCATCATGCGGGTGCGCGCCTTCACCCAGGACGACGCCCACATCTTCTGCACCGAGGACCAGATCACCTCGGAGACCATCGCGTTTTGCCAGTTGCTGAAGGAGGTCTACACCGATTTCGGCTTCACCGACGTGCGGGTCAAGTTTTCCGACCGCCCGGCCAAGCGGGCCGGATCGGACGAGACCTGGGACAAGGCGGAGAGTGCGCTGCTGGAGGCTTCCAAGGCCGCCGGGCTGGAGACCGTCCTCAATCCGGGCGAAGGCGCCTTCTACGGCCCCAAGCTGGAATTCGTGCTCAGGGACGCCATCGGCCGCGACTGGCAGTGCGGCACGCTGCAGGTGGACTTCGTGCTGCCCGAGCGCCTGGACGCGGCCTATGTGGCCGAGGACGGAACCAAGAAGCGTCCCGTCATGCTCCATCGCGCCATCCTGGGCTCGTTCGAGCGCTTCCTCGGCATCCTGATCGAGAACTTCGCCGGGCGCTTCCCGCTGTGGCTGGCGCCGACCCAGGTGGTGGTCGCCACCATCGTCTCCGAGGCCGACGACTTCGCCCGCGAGGTCGAGGCTGCTCTTAAGGCCGTCGGCATCCGGGTCGAGCTGGACTTGCGCAACGAGAAGATCAACTACAAGGTCCGCGAACATTCCGTCGCCAAGGTGCCGGTGATGCTGGTGGTCGGCAAGCGCGAGGCGGAAAGCCGCCAGGTCGCCATGCGCCGTCTGGGCAGCCAAAACCAAGAAATTGTTGCGCTGGATCAGGCAGTCGCTACACTCGTCGCAGAGGCGACCCCGCCCGCGTGACGGGAGCCACCCCATGGAACCGACGGCTCGGCCCGCGAAACCCGCACTCGGGCCCATCGGTGTACTCGAAACGATGGAGATTGTTCTATAGCTAGGCCCCCGATGCAGACGCCGCCCAAGAACGACGGGCCGCGCGTCAACCGCGAAATCGATGTGCGTTCCATCCGCCTGGTGGGCGCCGACGGAGAAATGATCGGAGTCGTGACCCTGCGCGAGGGTCTGGTGATGGCCGAGGAAGCCGGGCTTGACCTGGTCGAGGTCTCTCCCAACGCCGACCCGCCGGTCTGCAAGATTCTGGACTTCGGCAAGTTCAAGTACGAAGACCAGAAGAAGAAGAATGCCGCCCGCAAGAAGCAGAAGGTGATCGAGGTCAAGGAGGTCAAGCTCCGCCCGAACATCGACGATCATGACTATGACGTCAAGATGCGGAGCATGAGGAAGTTCCTCGAGGAAGGCGACAAGGTGAAGGTCACCCTGCGCTTCCGTGGCCGCGAACTGGCTCACCAGGACCTGGGCATGAAGGTGCTGGAGCGAGTGCGCGACGACCTGGAGGACCTGGGTAAGGTCGAGCAGATTCCCAAGATGGAAGGCCGCCAGATGGTCATGGTGATCTCGGCGAAGTAATCTTCGGCGGGGTCCCGGAACTTTGTTTCCGCACCCGCGCAAAGCGGGTTGCGGAGCGCAAGGCTTTACGCTATTTTCCGCGCCTCCCCACCGACCAGGGGATCAGCAACCCTGTGGAGGGGTGGCAGAGTGGTCGAATGCGCCGGTCTCGAAAACCGGTATGGGTGCAAGCTCATCGTGGGTTCGAATCCCACCCCCTCCGCCATCGCCAGGGCCTTCGGGCATCCTGGACTTGCCGAAATGCTCCAATTTTGCTCCACTTGCCGTTGGGCGAGGTGGAGCAACACGCCATGGCGACCTATAAGAACCGGGGCACTGACGCAAAGCCTGCATGGCAGGCTCGGGTACGTATCGTTGGCTACGGCACGAAGACGGCCAGCGGCTTCAAGACCAAGAAGGAAGCCGAGGACTGGGCTGCGGGCGTAGAACGCCCCATGCGGCGCCGCACCTACCGGGATGACGCCAAAGCCCACCAGACGACGCTCCTGGAGGCTCTGGAGCGGTACGAACAGGAGGTGACGCCCGCCAAGAAGGGCGCGGCTGAGGAGCGGTATGTGCTGGCAGCTTGGCGCCGCGATCCCCTGGCGCTTCGCTCCATGGCCTCCATCACCGCGTCGGACGTTGCCGAGTGGCGAAATCGACGAATGACGACCCCCAGGAAGCTCAAGGACGGCACGGAACGCCTTCCCGCGCCCTCCACCGTCGCCAACGCCATGAACCTCCTCAGCGCGATCTTCGTTCATGCCGCCAGCGAGTGGCACATGCCGAGTCTGAACAACCCGGTGGCTGGCGTGAAGCGACCCAAGGCCAACGCAGGCCGGAAGCGCCGGTTGGTCGGTGATGAGGAGGGGCGACTGCTGACTGCCTGCAAGGCGTCCGAATTCAATTGGCTGGAAGCGATGGTGATCATCGCCATCGAAACCGGCATGCGCCAGGGAGAGCTTCGTGCGCTGATCTGGCAGCACATCAACGGCCCCACGGCATACCTGCCGGACACCAAGAACGGCGAGCCCCGCACCGTACCCTTGTCCACCAGGGCGCGAACGGCGTTCGCTGAGCTTCGCAAGCTCTATCCTGACGCGGCCGAGGTGTTCCCCTTCACCAAAGGAGAGGTCATTCAGGCATTCAAGGACGCTTGCAAGGCGGCGGAGATCACGGGGTTGACGTTCCACGACCTGCGGCATGAGGCGGCAACCCGCCTATCCAAGAAGCTTCACAACGTGCTGGAACTGTCGGCGGTCACAGGCCACAAAACCCTTCAGACGCTCAAACGCTACTATCAGCCAGATCCCGAGGAATTGGCGAAGAGGTTGGATTAGAGATGAGCGCACCGATCTCCCCGGCAACGAGATCATGGACATCGGCGGCTATCCTCGACTGGCTGAAGAGATTTGCCCCTCTGGGAGTGAATAGGCTGGGAAGGCAGTTAGGGTGATAGATGTGGGCTTTTGGGGCCTCTTGTGCGTAGCGGACTGCAAAGGTATTGTGTCGTCCGAGAGTTCGAGAAAATTGCGGCGGATTGTTCCCGCGGTTGGGGTGCATTTACGGCTTGACCCCATATGGATTTGTCGTTATACCCCCGTCTTCTTCGCAGACGTCTGTAGTCGCATTCGCCGGAAGCCTAATTCAACCAATGCTGACCCTTGCATCCATATTGAAGGCTACACGCCAAATGGCCACTTATGGCGAGCGCGGCACTGCCGGTGCGCTTGACCATTTGCCTGCGCGCGTTCAGGGGCCGCGTGAGCGCAAGCGGATGGCTGGCGGTGCTGCCACTTGTGACGTTGATTCTAAGCCGGCTCGCCGTTGGGACGATGAGCTAAAGATATTCTGCGACGACTGAGGAGCTCTGATGCTCCTCGAGTCACGGACGCAGTATCTCATTCTCCACGATTGTCCAGGGAAGAAGCAGGCGCGTACAGTCGGATTGGCTGAAACGTTGCCGTTGGCTGTTGCTAATTGGACGTCCGGTTCGCGACTGTCGCCTATTTGGCTGATTGAAGGATTTGACGGAAGCGTGGATGCCTTTGCGGGCAGCCAGTCACTTCTTTTCGTCGGCCCCATCCAGCCCGCAGAATTGTTTGTCACTGTGCCGGGCTTGGCGGATGAGCGCGATGCCGGTATTTGGCTTACAGCTGGCTGCTTCAATGTCGTAATGCGTTTACCAAAAAGCAAAGATACTCTTTGCCGCAGCGTCATTGAATGGGCTTGCAGCCAGAATATCGCTTGCGAACTGTGGTCCCTTACAGATGGAGAGATCGGCTCGACCGAGCAATGGACTCACCAAAATGGTGACGGACAGCCCGAGATTGATAATCTTGCTACACTATTTAGTCGTTGTGACGGGCCGGTGCTACGTCCCACGTTTCAAGAAAATATTATTGTGACCGCGACCAGCTTGGCTCGGGCATCTGCGGTCTACCCACCCTTCTTCCAAAAACTCAATGCCGTCGCCAAGGCAGTCGGTGCAATTGCCGAGGAATATGGTGCAAATAAGCTTGGCGTGCTTGAGATGCAGTCTCGTCTTCTGGGTATGAATGCGGCGCTTTCGCGCTTCTCGTCCCAGGCATTTTCTGGAGTGCCGCCGATTCTGGGGACGGAGTGTCATTTCTGGATTCATTCACTCCTTGGGACGGGGAGTGCGAATATCGCGCTAGCCAATCTAGTTGATACAATTCAGCAGGTCCTCGGAGAAGCCCGGATTCCTGAGCGCCTTGAGGCTCTTGCAAAAAAAACAGGCAAGGTGCCGAATAAGAGGAGTCTGGTTTCAGATAAAGATCTTCTTAAATTTGACATTATTGATGCCACTGAAGATGATGCCATCTCTGGCGATCCGATTGTGCCACTAGTTACTTATTTCAGCGGTCGCGATGGCTTCAGCAGCCAGCTCCAGACACTTAGTGCGCCGCTCACGACGCTTGCGGAATGTAATAGTTTTCGATCAAACTTACTGACCGTTACGCATGAGATTACTCATATATTCGTGCAATCAGCGCTTGCTGTGCTCTCGCCATCTCTCGGTGATGAGGCGGAGATGGAAATCGCGCGCAACATTGCCAAGCCAGGGTTTAGCGCCTCTAATCACCTAGATGCGGCGCGCCAATTGCTTATTGAAGCCGTCATCACAATGGAGATGGCAAAGACCGAGTTCCCGGCAGCCCAGGTCGAAAAGCGACTCCCAGAATTATTCGAACGTTGGCGTCACGAGGTGCAGGAAATTCTCGTTCATACCTTTGATTTTATGTACTTCCACCAAGGTGACCCGGCATTTTATGTAAATAATATCTGGCATAGCTGGTGTGCAATTCCGGGAATTAGCGATCGAGTTCCGGAGTACCTAATGCGTACGCTCTGCGCTATTGCGGCACAGCTGCTGACAACTAGTTCGGCAACCTTGTTCAAGGCTGCGCTTAAGAACGTAAAAGACCTTCTGTCATGCGTAAAGTCAAATATTGACGCAAAAAGTAATTATGTTGAGCAGGCTATAAACTGGATGGCTCGCCTTGAGGTGGATCCTCAATTATATGCGCAGGTGGAAAAGGATTTTTCTGCAAGGATATACTTAGTCCGCCTTGTTAGAATTTATCTATTTTCGGAACGCCTCGCGGCGAAGCTATTTGTGGATTCGTTTGTACGGGGAGGGAAGGCCGTAACCAAAAAGGAAAAGCTAACCTATACGACGGCTCCACTTGGCAACGCACTTGTTTTCCTCAAAAATCATCTTAAGGAAAATCCATCAGAAGCCGAGTCGCTTTGGGTCCTGCACTGTTTAGCCTTTGATGTTAAAACTGCGCCAAAGGTCATAACATGACGTCGTATAGCGGTTATATCGTCGCCGGTCGAACTGCGCGAGATTTTTCATCTGGCGAATTTGAGGAGCGCACACCTAGTGTCGCCAATGGTCCGACGCTTACCCATCGAAGCGACCGGGTGTTTGGCATTTCACGATGGGACGAATACCTCCTACATAGTCCGATACCGCTTTCTGACGAGGTCGATAAGCAGCAGAGATACCAATATCAAATCTTCATTGTGCGCGGATTTACCATGATGGTTTTTCTGGCGCATCGCAGAAAAATAATTGACTACGTTATCTCAAATATTATTGACAAAAAGATTTCACCAAAACTTGAGAAAGTAAATATTGCGATATCAGATATGATCAAACACTGCGGTGGGGCGGAAAGCGAGTTCCTGGTTACATCTATGCATGGGCGTTTTTCTGGTCCAGATACCCAGCTAAGCAGTATAGCTCTTTATGGTGATGATGTAACGCAGTCGTCAATTTACATTAATTATCATAATTTATTTAATTTTCACTCAGCGGGTCTTGGTCGGCGCTTGTTTGATGGTCTGCCGCGTGTTCGCTCCCCAGAGGACCGTGAGATTGTTCATGTTGCGAGTGATGGGTTTATCTATCTTTATTTAAGTACAAGATCGAGGGCAAAGGAACTTCTTGAGGTTGTAAATTTCATTATGGTTAATCGGTGGGTTGACGATTGGGTTCCGGATAGTAAGGGGGAGCGGACGTGGCAAACATGAACATGCCAGACAGTTGGCATAATGAGGTGTCGCTGATTGACCATCTCGCAACCCAGTTGTTGGCCGGGCGATTGGGCCTCTTCCTTGGTGCGGGCGTCTCAAGGCCGTTCGGCTTGCCCGACTGGGACACGTTGGTGTCACGAATGGCGGTTGCTGCCGGAGAGGCGGCGCCGGTGGCTGGAAGTTTCAATGCTACAAACAAAGTAGAGGCGCTAGCACTTAAGTATTTTACGACTTCAGACTTGCTCAAGGGCGCGACTAAGGCCGCTCTATACCAAGGCGTAGCGCTCGATTTTGCCAAAATCAGCGGGAATAGGTTGCTTGCGGCGATCGGCTCTCTTGTCATGGCCTCACGTCGCGGGACGGCGGCCAAGGTGATTACATTGAATTTCGACGATCTTTTAGAACTATATCTCGAGTATCACGGCTTCACTACCGCGACAATGCACGACGGCTGTCATTGGGCTCAGAATGCCGATGTTGTCGTGTATCATCCGCATGGCTTCCTGCCACTCGGTCACGATTTGGATAGCAAAGAGATCGTTCTGGGGACGACGAGCTTTCACAAGATCATGCAATCGGACCTGTGGCGACCGATACTTGAGACTGCGCTGCGGCAGCATACCTTTCTCTATCTCGGCCTCTCGGGCGAAGATATGCATTTGCACAGCCATTGGGCGACACTAAAGGATGTGCACGCAATCGCAAAAGATCGCATTTGCTACCATGGGGTCCGGTTCACGACCGGCGGCGGGGACGATGACCTGAGCGTCGTCACGCAAGGATGGGGTATTCATACGCACAGCCTCACCAGCTATGATGAGTTGCCTGACTTCCTGTTCAGAATATGCCAGGAAGCGCGAGTTAAGCGCATGGCTATGGATGTATAGCTAAGTGCTAGCCGGTGGTGCGGTGACTCATGGATTAGAGCCGTACGTCTTGCGCTGTGCTCAAATTTCTTTGGTTATCCGCCCATGCCGGCGCTGGCCTCGAAATCCAGGAAGATCATGATGCCCCCCGGCCATATTGGCGCAACAACCCGCGAGCCCGCTCCACCAGTTGCTGACGAAAGGCGCGGATCTCCACCTCCTCCCTGGACAAGGCCATATTCAGCAGGGTGACGGCTCCCAAGCTGAAGGCGTGGCCGATGGCGTCATCAAGCGCACGGTGAGTGATCAGCCCCGCCTCGGCATGGAGTGCCGCAGCCAATCGTTCATGGTCCTCCGCCTGAATGCCTGTCCGCTGGCATGCCTCGGCGATCACCGCCTGCACGTCGGGCGACTGGCTAATTCTGAAGGCTGGAGCAATGCCAGTGGTGCCGTACAGCGTCTGGAGCCATCGGCCATCCGTGCCCGGGCTGTCGCTCAGCACCTCGGCCCCAGCCAGATCTGCATTCAGCCGGGCCGCCACCTCGCGCACGTCCATTCCCGTCATCACGAGCTGGTGGCGGGAAATACCATGAATCCTCCCGCTCTCGGCATTCCAGTCCAGTTCACCCCAAGCGGAAGCAGGCCGGATCAGGGCAGGCCATCCCTGCTGAAGGTCGTGCGACACCCAGGCCACCTCCACAGGGTAGCTCGTGGGATGCAAACCGGAGGCTTCGACGTCGATAAAGATCATCGCCCACCTTCCACGATGCCACGGTACCAACGTGGCACGGAGGGGATACCGGGCTTCGGCTCGGAGAGCGTCTTGCGCACGATCTCCTCGATCCTTGTCGGCCCCAGGCTGCCGGCGGCCACCCTGGTGGCCACCTCCATCAGCATGGCGGCAACCTGACGGTCATCGGCGCCATCCGCCCACGCCTGTTCCAGGGTGCGGCGATAGCGTCCGACATCGTTTGCTCAAGGTCGGTCACGACGATCATGGCTTGCTCCCTTCCTCGTCCAGCAGATGGTCCAGAGCTGCCTGTTCCGAGCTTTCATAGGGGTGCTGGAATGCGCTCACGAACTCGGGCGGCATGTCCTCTATGCTGATCGCTTGATGTCCACAAAGGTGGCGCAGCGCACGCTTCAAAGCCCCCTGGCCGAAACCGCCCGCTCCGACCTCAACTACAAGCCCACGGCGATCCTTCAGCGCCCTGACGGATCGGCAGACCGCCTGACCATCGTCGATCAGAACCCACGCCTCCACCTCGGCATGACCACCGAGCCAAGCCGCCACGTCCTCTGCCTTGGTCGAGAACTCAGACGTTTCCGGCAGGCAGCAAAGTGGCTTTGCCAGTCCGGCGGCGAGAAGTGCGTCTATCGTCTCGATTGGCCCGACATGCCGGCGCCAGGATGACGCCACGACGATCTCAGCTCGGGCCTGGCGCGCAATGGCATTGATACACTCAATGGCAGCCAGATCGAATTGCTCGGCTCCAAGCGGCAGGATGACTCCGTCTATGTCGAGAAATATGATCCTGAACATGGTTTGGGCTCCAAATTTGGAGCCGGGCGTTTTACGGAATCGCCCCCGGCAACCTGGCACCGGTTATCCCAGGTCGGCAGTGATCTCCCTGTCACTGCTCAGGCCACCCATGCTGGGCACATGGTGTTCTCAGCCCTGCGCGGCATGTTCCGCGCAGGGCCAATGATCGCATATTCGGCCGGCTGTTGAAAGGCTATGGGCTGAGGCGGGAGCGCTTACCCAGCCCCTCGAAAACGGCAGCCATCTGCTTGGCTGCCGAGGCTACGTCATAGCGCTCCTGGTCCTGCACCGCCTCACAGGCGGCTTGCCATGCAATGGCATGATCAACCGGACTCCGCATCGCCGCCACATAGCTCAGCATGGCGGCGGCCCGCAGCAGGGTGGCGCACTGTTCCGGCCCAGTCAGGCCGCTACCGCTCTCGATATCCCCTTCGTGCAGGAGCACCTCACCGATCAGCCGAAGGGCATGATCGGGATCTTGGGCCACATCGTTTTGGGCCCAAGCCTGCCCAAGAGCGGAGCGGTAGGCGGTGGTCGTCGGATCATGGCTCATAGGTCGTCTCCAGCGCATATTTAGATCAAATATCATATGCGGCGACGAAACAGTAAATACGCACAATGTAGCGTGAGTTACTCACGGATGCCGGGGCGTGAGTAAATCACGGCCTTCACCTATTGCTTTAATTCTGACGTATTGTTTTGTTCATGTCAGAAATTGATTTCTATTTACATGAAATTTTCTCTCTGCTTACCTTGATGAGCAAGGCACCTCCCGGAGGCCCGCTAACGCGGTCCCCAGGAAGCCATGGAAGGGGGCTCCGCCCCCTTCACCCCCGCAGGGCAATAGGGAGAGGAAAAATGGATGAAACAGGGAATGCGGCCGAGGTTATCCATACCTTTGGTCCCGGCAATTGGATTTGGCCTTGCCTCGTAGGCACCGAGAACGGCGACCGAGTGCAATTCACGCGAGACGTCTGGGACGCGGACGGATATCGGCGCCAGATTCCAGACACTGAATTTTTGGTCTTGGACCGAGGGCCGGATTTCGTTCGGGCGCGCGTCTATAGGTACGAGGATAGTTAAGGCATCATGCCTCGTCCCCGCCGCCTATCTGACGGCCCCGTCATCAAGGTCCGCGTGACCCATGATCAGTACCTTGAGCTGAGGGCGAAGGCCCAGGCGGCAGGGATGTCGATGGCTGAGTTGTTGCGGGACCATGGCGACCAACTCGCCGTGGTCAATCGCGCAGATTGGCGCTTGCGGACCTATCAACTGGGCCGAATCGGAGTGAATCTGAACCAGTTGGTCCACTGGGCAAACATCCACAAGTCGGCGGCCGAGGCGCGGCAGGTGATCGTCGCCTTGCTGCGCCTGGAGCGAGCGCTCCGTAGTGAATACGGCCTCGACCAAGGAGAGCCCTCGCCATGATGGTAATGTGGTCGAGGCATACCGGCGCTGACGACCCCGAGGGAATTGGCGTCGTTGATTACATGATGGCCGAATCCGTCTGGAAGCCACGTCCCGAAGGCGGGCGTGAGCGGGTTCAGCGCATCCCGCCACCCGAGGTGCTAAAGGGCGACGAAGTGCTGATGCGCCAAGCCATCCGGGCGGTGCCATTTCAGTGCCGCTATTCCTCAGGTGTCCTGAGCTTTGAACAGGGAGATATTGACGTAGCCAGGTTCAATGCTGGCGATGTCGAACTGCGGCGCCAAGTGGCTGAGGTCATCAAGGAATTCGAGGACACTGCCTATGCCGGCATTGCCGAAGAGCATCGGCCGCCAACCTTTTGGACCACCCACACGCATACCGGCAGGTTGGAGTTAAATTACTGCATGCCGCGTGCAATCCTCGCCAGCGATGGTCGCCTGCGGTCGATCAACCCGCATCCGCCGGGACGCGAAAGCATCAAGCTGTTCGACGCCTTTCGGGACGTCTTCAACGCCCGATATGGCTGGGCTGATCCGGAAGACCCCGCGCGAGCAAGGCTAACGAAGACGCCGAACTGGGTT
This sequence comes from Magnetospirillum sp. 15-1, assembly GCF_900184795.1. NCBI lineage: Bacteria > Pseudomonadati > Pseudomonadota > Alphaproteobacteria > Rhodospirillales > Rhodospirillaceae > Magnetospirillum > Magnetospirillum sp. 15-1. The sequence goes on from NZ_FXXN01000026.1 coordinate 192,068, forward strand.
CAAAAGATAGCCGCCGAGACCGCACGGGCGGGAAAGGCCGGCAAGAAACCTCTCGTTGAGCAAATCAGTGACTGGGTCGAGGCCGGTTTCGCCGCCGGCGAGATCGGCAGCCGAGCCGAGCCGGGATGCGGACGGACATGCATCACCTGTTTGAAAGTCGGTGTGGCTCTTAATGGCCAAGAGAACGACGGAAGCGTGAGGGCCCAGCCGAGCAGCGTCTCCGCAAAAAAAGAAAGCTCGAAGCAGATGCACCCAGCCTAAGTCAGTTTTCCGCTGCACCTGTTCGCCAGGGCTGGCCGGTCGATTCGCTGACCTTTCTGTCATTTCAGCCGCCCGTGCCAACAGATTGGCTGGGCTCTACCATCAGGGAATCGATCCAGGATTCGATGTCTGTGCGGGCATAGACCGCATTCTTGCCGACTATTGCGTAGCGCGGACCGCGCTTCTGAGAAGCCAGATGGGCGAGAGTCCACGCCTTGATTGGATATTCTTTCTCAACCTGCTGTCGCGTGAGGTATTTGCTGCTGGACATATAAATCCCCGAGCCATATGGCCCGGGGACTTTTGCCGCAGTCCGCCGGTGATCGTGGCGCTAAGCGAGCACAATGGACTGGTAGACGAGTGCTGAGAGAAATACTCCCCGTCCAGCGGGTCTTGGTCTCAGTCGAACTCAAAGCGCTTGCCATCCTGCTAGGCAGGGGAGGCGTCCATTGTCGCTTTCGCGCCGCCGGGCGATGTCGTACGCTCGGCAACGGCAATCACGTGCAGCAATATTTAGCTCAAAAGGCGTGGTCTGGCAAGACGCTCGCTACGCATTGGCGCTCCAAAAATGCTCCACTAGCCACGGAAATCCATGGCAATCTACCGCAATGCACGGCAAGCTAATACAATGATATATAAACGCAATATGCGGCAACGTGCAGCAATTGTGGGCAATTATAACGGTCTCGAAAACCGGTATGGGTGCAAGCTCATCGTGGGTTCGAATCCCACCCCCTCCGCCATACGAAACAAAGGGCCGCCCGTCACCGGGCGGCCCTTCGTCTTTGGTGCGATGGTCGAGCGGCTCAGCGGCGAAAGACGAAGCGGCGCTGGCGCTGGCGCTTGCGGCAGGCGACGGACAGGCTGAGGCCCATCAGACCGACGGCGACCCAGGCGGGCATGTCGAGAAGCGCCACGGCCAGGGTGCTGGACATGGAGCGGCCGGCGTCGGTGGTATCGGGAGCGTGACCGGCGATCAGGGTGACGACGTCGGCGGTAATAATTCCCGCATATTCAGCTGGACCAAGGGCCAACACGGCATCGGCCGATGCCATGATCACGGCGAGGCCGATCAGCAGCCAACCCATCACACGCCCGAAGAACATACATGCCCCCGACGACCAGAACGTTTATCTCACGGATGAATATAGCTTTGCGCCGAAGTAAGCTGAAATTCAACCGTTTTTCCGTGACATACATCACATCTCATGGGGGGTTGCATGCCTCGCGACGCTCGTGTATCTTCCCGCCCTTCCCCGAACCTGGCGAGCCCGGTTCGTGTGTTGCGGAGGGGTGGCCGAGCGGTTGAAGGCGCACGCCTGGAAAGTGTGTATACGGTGTTGAGCCGTATCGAGGGTTCGAATCCCTCTCCCTCCGCCATTACTTCTAAAGAATAGATTCTCTGACGCATAGAGCCTTGGGCGAAAGCCCAAGGCTCTGCGCCGTTTATGGCCAGTAGCTGTTGACCTTCTGGTCTTGTGGCGGCGCATTTTTAACCAATTTTCTCTTCTCTCCCGCCCTGTTTCTCTGGAAGCTGTTGACCGCCCGGAAAAGGTACGGGTTTTAAATACCATTTAATTTCAAGCGATTGGGGGCCGGAAAGCTATTGACCATTTCGCTGTTTTTATTGGCGCGGGCTGGAGTCTGGGGACGGATTTGGCGGTCAACAGCTTCCTTGGTCAGAACCGATACGGCAATCAAGGTCAGGGTGCCTCATGTGCCAGGGACAGACATTTGAGCAAGCATTTCGGTGCGCCCGAATTGGGTCGGAACCGGACCGCCCCCTTGCCTCAGCATCAAGTCGAAGGCAGTCTTTCGCTAAAGATTTCGAACGTTAACGCGGACCTCCGGCGACGCACCTCATAACGTACCGACGACGCTGGCCAAGGAGGATCATTAGTGGCAAGAATGTCGTTTGGCCACGATGTTAAGAGGCGGCTTATGCTGGTATCCGACTTTGACGCCCCCGGTCTTACGCCTCAGCTTAAAGAATGCTTGCTTTCCTGGGGCATTCACCAATTCACCGATATACAGCAAACAGCGCTTCGTGCGGGGGTGGCGGCTGGCAAGGGTCTGGTTGTATGTGCGCCGACATCGTCAGGTAAGACACTCGCAGGCGAGATAGCGATATTCTCGGCGATAAATCGCGGCAGCAAATGTCTTTATCTTGTGTCGCATAAGGCGCTTGCCGACCAGAAGTTTATCGACTTCGAGCAACGGTTTGGTAGTGCGGCATCCGACCCGCTGGCAACAGTAGGACTGAGTACAGGAGACCGCGAAGAGGGTGATGTATCGCCACAGATCATGGTGGCTACCTATGAAAAGGGGTTGGCCCTTCTACTATCCGGTCAACTTGATACCAAATCATTGCTGGTTGTAGCGGATGAATTACAGATTTTAGCCGAGGAAGGTCGCGGACCCAACATAGAAACTCTGTGCGTTATATTTCTTCAACGCAAAATTGACCAGTTCGTTGCGCTGACTGCTACTGTTGGGAATGCTCAGGAGCTGGCGGACTGGCTCGAATGTGCAGTTGCTGTCAGCTACACCCGAGATGTCGAACTTTATCAGGAAATTTGGAATGGCGGACACGGACATGTGGTTCGATTTGGCCAAGAGGACGGTGTAGGCTGTCACGAAGGAACGCACTTGGCGGGAGATGCTATTGGTGCCGTGCGTCAGCTTGTTGCAATGGGACGCGGCCCCGTCCTTGTTTTTACGGAATCGCGCAACGAGGCCACCAGCCTTTCTACGACATATTGCCAATCGCTGGTACAAACTGCCGATGGCATCGCGATGGCCAGCCAACTGGAGCTTTTCTCCGAGCCAACCGAGTCCTCCCAGCAGCTACAACAGAATGCACAGCGGCGCGTGACATTCCATTCAGCAGACCTGACGGCGCAAGAACGCCAAGTGATCGAGCAAGGCTTTATAAGTTCTAGTTTTGATGCATGCTTTGCGACATCCACGTTGGCGGCAGGTGTAAATTTTCCTTTCCGCAGTGTCGTTTTTCCGAAGCTCACATATCAGTGGGGTGACCGAGAAGGGCAGATGATTGCCCTCTCGGATTACCGGAATATGTCTGGCCGTGCAGGGAGGCTTGGACTGCATCCTGATGGTTTCGCAGTCCTGCTTCCACGAACCCCCGCCGAGCTTGCGCACGCCAATCGGCTAGTCTTGCCAGAAAATCAAAACCTGGAATCGAAGATGGTCCGGTTGAGCATGCGCCGGACGGTGCTTTCACTCGTTTCGTCGCGCGTTATAGACGCACGCGGCACTCTGACGGACTTTTTTCAGAACACCTTTTATTGGCATCAAATCCGAGAGCGAAATCCAAGAAAGCTTGAAGATGTGATTCAATCTGCGTTGCGCGCGACCGAATGGTTGATTTCGCATCACTTCATCGAAGAAGATTATGGCATTTTGTTGTCAACTCCAGTTGGAAAAGCTGTTGCTGGGTCTGGTCTGCTTCCGACTACTGCTGTGCAATTTCTTGCCATGATTGCTGAAAATTATTCCGCCATTGATCATGATTTTGAGAGTTACATCGTTGGGCTGATTCACTGGGTGTGCCAGTGCGAGGAGTTCGCTGGCGACCGTCCGTCGCGCTTCTTACCGTTTCCTGCCGGTAGAGCGCCTGTGCATTCGACTGGCTTCCTTCAAGCGCATAAGTTGCTGGCGGCGCTGGATCGGACGGACGGACGGACGAACCAATGCGCTCACGCGCTGGCCTTGTTTTGCCAAGGTGAGGCGGAGCGATCCATTCGCCACCAAACCAACATTCCTTCGGGCCAGATTCACCGGCTCGCGACAGATATAGCGTGGGTGTTCGATGGGCTTCGGCGGATCATTAGCGTGCCCGATCTTGGTTACCCTCAAACGTTGACCAATAAAATGTCCATGCTTGCGCGCCAAGTGCAATGGGGCACACCAACCGAAGCGCTTGACATTCTGCGCGTTGCTCAACGTGAAGGTGTTCCCGGTTTTGGTCGACAACGGGCCATGGCATTGTTGCGCCAAGGAATCGAAACGTTCGACCAGCTTCTTGCATCCACAAAAGACACGTTATCGGCTGCCGTGGGTAACGAAGGGCGGGCCGGGGCACTGCTAAAAGCTGTTGCGACTTGTTTCGGCATGCAGACAGTGAGGTATCAGAAGACGCATACCGCGCTGGCGGAAAAACTTGGGATTGGTCAGCAATATGCTCAATGCGCAGACACACTTGGTACCGAATACGAGGAGGCAATGCGCCAATTCTTGGTAATCGAACGGAGCTGGACCGTCCATGTCCTTGATGACGGAAAGCAGCAAAACGTACCAGATTTACTTATAGTTATGGGTGATGTCTCCGTAATTGTTGAATGCAAGACGACAACTAAAAATCCTCCATTGATAAAAAAAGAAGACGCCTTTGCCGTAATGCAGAAAGCTATAGGCTACGATAGACGCATGCATCGCGTGACGCTGGGCAAACCCGGCTTTGATGAACACTCGAAAAAGAAGGTTCAAACAGCAACCGACGTAGCCCTCGCTTCCCATGATATATTTATGGAAGGGCTGTTTCGGGTGCACGCCAAGCAGATCACGCCGCAGGAGTTTCTTGCGTGGCTGGCAGTTCCCGGATTGACGGAACTGGATCGGCTAGGCGGCAAAGCGAGCTATGAATTGTTGCGCGAGTAGGACGTTGATCTATGGTGGCGCAGGGCCAGCCCAGATTCAAGATATTGATCCATGATGATTTGACGCTGATCGTGGCTCAGTTTTCGACCTTCGGTACGGACCCCAGACGCTGCAGAAACTCAGGTTCGTCGTAATCGCCCATTTCCGGGTCGGCGGTCTGACGGACGACATCCACGCCGGCTACGCTGCCACCCTCCATCATGCGGCTGGCGCGTTGCAGGGCCTGTGGCTCGGTCTTGTAGGAAATGGGCGGCTGAGGCTTCAGGCCGCCCCTTTTGCCGAGGATGTACGGCTGGCAGATGAACAAGGTTTCGAGGGCCATGGCGGTATTCCTGCGGCAAGGGTAACCGCCACAGGGTGTTTCCATTTCGTTCTTTTGTCAATATGCATGGTCCCGCCGGGGTTCTGGTGCCCGGTCACCGCGTCACCATCCCGTACCTTTCCCGCTGCCGGTGCCATTCCACCGGCATGTCGTCCATCAGGTTGGCAAGCTGGAGTGTGCGCGGCTGGCGGCCGTCGAGGATGGTTTCGACGATGTCGGGGGCCAGCAAGGTCAGGCGGTAGATGCGGGTCATGTAGGACGGATTGATCTTCTCGGCTTCGGACAACTCGTTCAGGGATGCCACCTGACCGGATTCCAGCATGCGCTTCCAGCGGTGGGCGCGAGCCAGCGCCTTCAGCAGCGTGTCGTCGGGGGTGGGTTTGGCCCGCCCCGGAACGCCCTCGCCCTCGGGCACGATCACCAGTTTGCGGCCACCATACCGCCGCAGGGTCAGCGGCACGCGGATGGTCAGGGTGTCGATCCGGATGTCGGCGGTCATGCCGCGCTCCTGTCGCCGGTCTGGGCGGTGATGTCGGCGATGACGCTGGCCAGTCCCTCGGCGCGGAGGCGGACCTCGGCACCGTCGGGGGCGATGGCCACTTTCTCGACCAAAAGCTGGAGGATACGGGCCTGCTCGGCCGGGAACAACTCGTCCCAGAGTGCCTCGAAGCGATCGAGGGCGGCGTGCAGATCGGCCGGCGACATGGTTGGTGCCATCCGTTCGGCCCGCGCCCGGATCTCTGGGGCGCGCAGCAATGCCCGGACCTGTCCGATGACGGCGGCCTCGATCTCACCGGCGGCGATGCTGCGTACCGGGCAGGACTCATGGCCGGAATGGATCGCCTTCATGCAGGTATAGTAGCGGTAGAGGCGACCTTTCTTGCGGGTCGAGCTCGGCGTCATGGCCCGACCGCAATGGGCGCAGACGATCAGCCCCTTCAGCGGCGCCGGGGTCGAGGACCGTACCGCATTGGCGCGCTTGCGGGGTGCATTGTCGCTCTTCACCGCCACCACCTTGTCCCAGGTGGCGCGGTCGATGATGGCGGGATGCTCACCGGCATGGGCTTCGCCCTTGTGGACGGCCTCGCCGAGGTAGACCCGATTGTCGAGCAGCTTGTAGAGGAAGTTCTTGGTGATAGGCATGCCATCGCGGACCTTGCCGTCCTGGGTGGTCCAAGACTTGGTATGGTGACCGGCGGCGTTGAGTTCCTTCACCAGCAGGGTGGCGGAGCCGACCTTGAGGAAACGGTCGAAGATGTGGCGGACCAGATCGGCCTCGGGCTGGTTGACCACCAGCTTGCGGGAGACCACATCGTAGCCGAGCGGCGGGACGCCGCCCATCCACATGCCCTTGCGGCGCGAGGCGGCGAACTTGTCGCGGATGCGCTCGCCGATCACTTCGCGTTCGAACTGGGCGAAGGACAGCAGGATGTTCAGCGTCAACCGCCCCATGGACGTGGTGGTGTTGAAGCTTTGCGTTACCGACACGAAGGTGACGGCGTTGCGGTCGAACACCTCGACCAGTTTGGAGAAATCCATCAGCGAGCGCGACAGCCGGTCGATCTTATAGACCACCACCACATCGACCATCCCGGACTCGATGTCGGCCAGCAGGCGCTTCAGGGCGGGACGCTCGAGAGTGCCGCCCGAGAAGCCGCCATCATCGTAGCGGTCGGGCACCGGCACCCAGCCTTCGGCCTTCTGGCTGGTGATATAGGCCTCGCAGGATTCCCGCTGGGCGTCGAGGCTGTTGAATTCCATCTCCAGCCCCTCTTCCGAAGACTTGCGGGTATAGATGGCGCAGCGGACCTTGCGGATCGGCTTGGGCGGGATCATCGGGCGACCTCCAGCTTGCCGTGTTTGCGCAGACCGAAGAACAGCGGCCCATTCCACCGCGTGCCGGTGATGGCGCGGGCCACCGCCGACAGGCTCTGGTAGCGGCGGCCCTGCCATTCGAAGCCATCGGCCAGTGCGGTCACCTCCTGCAGCACGCCTTGCCATTCCCGGATCAGCTTGGTGCCGACGATGGGGGCTGTCATGTCCTTGGGTTTGGGCTTCTTCTTGCCGTCCAACTCATCGACCAGGTCGTCGAGGCGGCGTTCGGCCTGGACCGACAGGCCGCCGAAGGCCAGTTCCTGAATCCGGTAGGCCAGTCGCTTGACCAGGAAGGTGCGGTTGTAGGGCGGCGGCTCGGTGCCGGTCAGCTCCCGCCACATCGCCTTTAACTTGGGTGTCGGCAGGGTGGGCAATTCGGCCACCTGGGTGAGGATCGCGGTCGTCATTTACGGGGTCTCCTGCAATTGCGGTCGGACCCATGGACGCTCTGGTGACCAGTGAAGTCGACGGAACAGTCTCCGGCGTCAGCAGATAAACGAGTGGACTTCCGCGCCATCAGGCGCATGGCCCCGGCCGCCAGAATCTCGGCGATTTCGTCGAGGCGTTCGGCGGCGGTCATGTGGTCGGGATGGAGGGCGATGGACATTGCGGATGCCTGGTTTGAGAACCTTTCGGCAACCACCGTAGATGCAAAAACGCATGGGTTCCAAGCGCAGCAGCACTTCCGTCGCAGGGTGGCGAAAACAAAGGTGCCGGGGCGAAAGGAGGTGAATTGACCTCAGAGATTAGTGTCGGCTCTCTCCGTCGTTCGGAATCGGGCGGAGCAGTTCATCAATGGCAGTGCAGATGTGGCGCCAAACCGCCCAGCCTTCCGTATCACCGGCTGCCATCAGGTCATCGCAGCGCATAGCGGCATGCACGGGCGCCTCGTCACCATGGCGGTCAATCAGCAGTTTTGCTGCCCGCCAGATATCGGGGCCAGAAACCGGCATGGACGGAACTCACAACAGCCACCTCACGATCCCCAGGATATTGATGGCGACGAACGTCACGTTCAAGGCCACAAGCGACGGCTCGCGCATCAGCAGGCCCGCAGCCGACCATGACAGCGATGACACCAGGAACAAGACGAATCCCCACCCGCTTGACGGGATATTGGCGGCAACCAGAAGCGCCCCAAGGATGCCCGCCGCCGTCCCCAGCCACTTCAATCCACGGAGCATGCTCATCGTCCGGCATACCGTTCGGAATGCTCGGCATGAAATTGCCAGTTCCTTGTATATCGCTGCGCCTGGGCGGCGTCGGTGATTACCAACAGGTTCTCGGCGTTCTTTTCCTGGGCGGCACGGCTGAAGTTAAAACTGCCGGTGATGACGCGTTCCCGGTCAATCACCATGATCTTGTTGTGGGCGATGGCGTGTTCGCGATCGACAGTCACGGGCACCTTGGCGATGACCAATGTGTCGGCTGCAATCTGTCCCTTGTTTTCACATCCCGCCTTTTCTGCCCGGCAGAAATTCGACTTGTCGAGGATGGCTCTGACATCGACACCCCGCTTTTTGGCGGCAACCAACGCTTTGACGATATCGGGATTGGTGAAGCTGTACGCCTGGACCAAGACTTCCCGCTTGGCAGCGGCGAGTTGATCGACAATCACGCCGGTGCAATCCTCACCGGGGGTGAAGCAGGAGACTATGTCGGAACTCCATGCGGGAGTTGACGCCAGCAGGAAAAGGCTCAGAAGAAAGGGGCGCATGGGGGCTCCATGATGGATGTGATGACGATGGACGGGACGACCCGTGCTCGGATCAAGGCAGTTTCGCGCGAGCCAGCATCGGCACCTCAGGCGCCAGGGACAGGCTCTGGGCAAATGCGATGGTGGTCTGCTCATTCCCCAGCACGAAATCGAGGACCGAGCCCAGAAATGCCCTTTCAGCCAAACGACCGCGCATGTCATCGACGCTGCCGCAACCCGTCAGATTAATGAACCTGGGCATCAAATCTTCGTCAGCCGCGATAAAGGCCATGGCCTTGATGGCGATGGTCTCGGCATCATTCACCGTCAGCTTGGGGATCACGACCTTCGGGCGAGGTTGGTAAGGTTTGAACGGGTCCACTTGTCCTCCGACGGCCAGATGTTTTGGAGATTTGGCCGGCTTAAAACTGCTTCGCCGCCCAGATGACGCGCCCGATGATGTTGATCTCATCGGCGGTGCGCTCGTAGGTCTGGTACTCCGGGTTGACTGACCGGATCACCACGGTCGGCGGATCTGAATGGGGGATGTGCTCGATCCGCTTGGTCACCAACCCCATGCCGTCCCAGATGACAAAGATTCCCGGCGGCACCGGCACCTTCTGACTGGTGTCGATGAGGATGCGATCCCCACTGGACAGGAGCGGTTCCATGGAATCGCCGGTGATGGTGATCATGCGAAGGTCACTTGGCTGAGCGCGAAATTCATAGCGGACCACCGCATCCGGAAATAACCAGGTCGCCTTGGTTTCTTCCAAGCCGTCATGCACGGCGCCGTACCCAGCTGACGCACGAACATCAATCTCGGAAACCGGCAGGAACCCATCCGGGAGAGCCAGACCCACATCGTCCCGCTGGTTCGGTGATCGTGGCTTGCGCGTCGGGATCTGCGAGTGACGTAGTTCGTCCTCTTCGACGGCCAAATGTTCCGCCAGCGCTTGGCGGACGTCTTCGGCCAGGATCTTCGGCGTTCCCCGAAACACGAACTGGTGCAGATAGGCGGCATTGCGCCCGATTGCCAGCGAGAGATTTTTCAGATCGGTCTTCTGCTCTTGCACGAGCTGGAGAAGGCGGAGGCGGACAGGGTCGAGGTCCATGCTGGTATCCCATTGATTCGGCTATGTAGGAAATTAACAATCTTTTCCGTTTGACGCAAGAGGCGCATGCGGATTTTATATTTCCTATCATGAGCACATTAAGCGAACAGTTCCGCGCCACCGTCGAGGCTTTCCTCGCCAATAGCGGCTTCAAGCCCACCGAGTTTGGGCGTCAAGCCGTTGGCGATCCATCGTTTGTGCTCGGCTTGCGACGCGGCCGTTCACCGACATTGGCGACCGCCGACAAGGTGATGACCTTCATTCGGACGATCGAAACGACCGTCCCGCGAACGGCAAGGAATAGGAAGAATGACGACTGATCGTCCTATCTCTCACATCAATCAGGTCCAGCTCTCCCGCCGGTGGGGCTTGAGCCCCCGCACGCTGGAGAAGTGGCGCTGGCGCGGCAAAGGCCCTCGCTTTCTGAAGCTGGAAGGCAAGGTGGTCTATCGCTTGGACGATGTGGTCGCCTACGAGGCCGATCATATGCGCGAGCGCACCGGTGAAACGCGGGTCGCATCATGACGCCCATTACTTCACCCGTAATGAATGAACACAGCTTTCTCGCCTGGATCGATCAAGCCCAGCCCGGCGACAGCATCTCGTATCACGAGGGCCTGCTGGGCGTAGATCGGGCACGAGATCCCTCGGCTTTGCCCGGATCCGCCCGTTCCGAACTCGACCGTATCGCCGACCACGCCATGGCGCAGGCCAAAGACGGTTGCCTGCTGCTCGTGCAGCGCCGCATCGCCGAAGACCGCATCGCCTACATCGCCATCAAGGCGAGCGGCGACAAGCCCCGGAGGAACTGATTATGACCATCCCCAATCGTCCCAGCCTCGCCGACATGATGCGCCTGCCGCTGGGTGAGGCCGCCAGCCTGCCGGCGGAAATGCTGGCCCTGCTGCAGGAAGAAGCCGAGCAGACCGTGCGTCTCGCCAAGATGCAGAAGGACTGGCTCGACGGCGCGCTGACCCGCCGCTACGCCAACCTCGCCACCGAGCTGCGCAGCCGTGAGGGCAAGGATACCGGCACTGTGCGGTTCGACGACGGCGACATCACCGTGGTAGCCGATCTGCCCAAGAAGGTGGAGTGGGACCAGTCGTTGCTGACCGCCATCGTCGAGCGCATCCGCGCCAGCGGCGATGATCCGAGCGAATACATCGAGACCGCCTTCAAGGTGCCGGAGCGCAAATACGGCGCTTGGCCCGCCCACATCCGCACAGCCTTCGAGGCGGCCCGCACGGTCAAGACCGGCAAGCTGACATTCACGCTGAAGCCCAACACCCCCTGAGACAGCGGCGGGGCTGCCCGTTCCGCAAGGGCGGGCCGGCATCCCTTCGGCGCCCGGTCAACGCCCCGCCGTCCCTCACATCAAGGAGACCAGATCCCATGGCCGTTCGCATCATCACCGCCGACGAGCGACTGTCGTCCGCCGGCAACAAGACCTCGGTGGCCATCTTCGGCCCACCTGGAGTCGGCAAGACCTCGCTGCTGAAGACCCTGCCGCCCGCCCACACCGTCTGCCTCGACTTGGAGGCGGGCATGAAGTCGGTCCAGGACTGGTCCGGCGCCAGCATCCCGGTGCGCAGCTTCGGCGACTTCCGGGACTTGGTGGTGCTGATCGGCGGCCCCGATCCGGCGGCCGATCCCAATGCCTATTACAGCGCCCAGCATCACCAGCATGTGCGTTCACTCTATGCCGGATCGGGCGTCGAGGAATTCCTCGCCTCCATGCCGGTAATCTTCGTCGATTCCATCACCGACCTCACTCGCCAGGCCATGGCCTTCGCCAAGCAGCAGCCGGAAGCCTTCTCCGATCGCACCGGCAAGCCCGATATCCGCGGCGCCTATGGCCTGCTGGGCCGGGAAGTCATCCAGGCGCTGAAGCACCTGCAGCACGCGCCGGGCAAGACGGTGATCTTCGTCGGCGTGCTGGAGAAGGTCACCGATGAATTCAACGCCATCAGCTGGCAACCGCAGATGGAGGGATCGAAGGCGGGGCGCGAACTGCCCGGCATCGTCGATCAGGTCATCTCAATGCACCTGTTCTCCCACGACGCCGACGGCAACTGGGAACTGAACGAGAAGGCCGCCGAGCGCCGCCTCGTTTGCCGCTCCGGCAATCCCTATGGCCTGCCCGCCAAGGATCGCTCCGGTCGACTCGATGTGACCGAACCGCCGGACCTCGGCGCCTTGCTTTCCAAGATCAACCGTATCCCCGTCTGATTGAAAGGAACCCATCACCATGTCCTACGATTTCAACGACGCCCAGGCCCAGCGGATGCCCGCGGGTGAACTGATCCCGGACGGCACCTTCGCCAAGGTCCGCATGACCATCCGCCCCGGTGGGGTTAATGGCTCGGTGCCGATGGATGCCGGGCTGCTGAAAGCCGCCGCCGAGAGCGACGCCAAGATGCTGGACTGCGAATTCACCGTGGTCGAGGGGCCGTGCGTGCGCCGCAAGTTCTGGCAGAACTTCACCGTGGCCGGCGGCAAGCTGGACGACAAGGGCCAGTCCATCGCCTGGAATATCTCCAAGGCATCGTTCCGCGCCATGGTCGATTCGGCCCTTGGCCTCGACCCCAAGGATATGAGCGATGCCGCCAAGGCAAAGCGGGTCTTGCTGGGGTTGAAGCAGTTGGACGGGATCACCTTTGTCGCCCGCATCATGGTCGAGCCGGCCAGTGATCCGGACAAGTATCACGACCAGAATCGGCTGGCCAATGTGGTGCTACCCGGCGACCAGCAATACGCCCTGATCATGAAGGGCGAAACGGTGGAACCGGAACCCATCAACGCCAAGCCGCGCAAGTCGACCAAGACCGCCGCCGGAGGCAATTCCCCTGCCTGGGCCACCGAGGCAGCCCCGGCCCAGGGGCCCCAACAGCAGGGGGGAGCGGCGTGGTCTCAGCAGCCCCCGGCAGCGGCCCCGCCGCAGGCTTCACCGCAGCCGGCGGCCAACGGCCCGGCTTGGCTCAATGGCTGAGGGAGATGCCGCTCGTCCTCGGGCGGGCGGCCCCACCATGACCGATGATGAATGGCAGGCGCATACGACGCGCCAAGCGGCGAAGGCGATCGGCGAATGGCTCGAAGCCCGCGGAAAACTGCACCAGCCCATAAGGGCGCTGGCCATGTGGGAGTTGGAGGCCATGGCCACCAACGCCATCGGCAGCTTCATCGTGCTGGCCTCGCAGCGGATCAAGGCGGAGCCCGATCAGCACCCGGAGCTGACCCGGCTCTTGCTGGGCTGAGTCTTTGCGCCATCTGCGGTCGCGAGGCCAAGGGCTTCGGTTACGTCCACCGCTTGCGCCATGACGAATACCCGTTCCACCGCTTCTGCTCAATGCGCTGCCAGCAGGCCGGCGCCAAGATCGCAAGGGACCATAACGGCATGATCGACAAGACCGCCCGAGAAAACCAGGCCATCAAGGATGCCCGCCGTCCCTTCGCCGAGGCACTGACGGCGCTGGCACTGATGGAGCCGTTCTACAACCGCACACCAGAGGATATCGACCGCCTGATCGAAGCCGCTGTCACCGGCTACGTCGAGTCCATGCAGCGACAGGCTGGTGTGAAGGAACGCTCCGGCCTGCCGTTCGACGACGAAATTCCATTTTGAGGCCCGCCATGCTCGACCTCAACCATGGCTCCGGCTGCCAGTACCAGAAGCCCGACCACGACCCCGGCATCACCATGGCGGTCAACGCCGCCATCGATGCCGCCCTGGTCGTGCGCAACCGCTCTCAGGTGGCCCGCCAGTATGTCAGCACCTCGGGCATTGGCCGCGAATGCCTGCGCCAGATCCAGTACGACTATCTCGCCGTGCCCAAGGATGAAGGCCGGGATTTTGAACCCAAGACGCTCCGTATCTTCGAGGCCGGTCATCGGGGCGAGGACGTGGTAGCGGCTTGGCTGCGGGCCGCCGGGTTCGATCTGCGCACCGAGCGTCGCGACGGGCGGCAGTTTGGGTTCTCGGTGCTGAACGGTCGCTTCAAGGGCCATATCGACGGCTGCCTGGTCGGCGGGCCGGTGGCTATGGGCTATCCCGCCCTGTGGGAGAACAAGGCGCTGGGCGTATCGTCCTGGAAAGACGTGGTGAAACGCGGCGTGGTGCTGTCCAAGCCGGTCTATGCCGCCCAGCTTGCCCTCTATCAGGCCTATATGGATCTGCCGGCCCCGGCGCTGTTCACCGCGCTCAACCGGGATACCTGGGAAATCCACTGCGAACTGGTACCGTTTGACGCCGCCCTGGCCCAGACCATGAGCGACCGTGCCCTCCAGGTGGTCCAGGCCAGCGACGCCCAGGAGATGCTGCCCCGCGCGAGTGCCGAACGGACCTCGGTGGTTTGCCGCGGCGGTAAGACGGCCGACGGCTGGCACGGGGCCTGTTCCTGGCAGGACCGTTGCTGGGGGACGTGCCGATGACCGGTAAACGCCGCGGCCTCAGCTACGACGTTCTTCAGGTTCGCGACATCACCGGACCACGCACCATTGCCCGCCTGTGGTGCGCCCAATGCGGCGACACGCTGGATATCACCTTGAACAGTGCCCATCACGCCGATGGTGTCGAGCGCATGGCGCGGGCCAAGGGATGGGACTGTGACAAGAACCGTCCGCGCCGCACCATCTGCCCCGACTGCAAGGCCCGTCCGAGCCCGCCGATCAAACCGGCTGCGCCGAACCCCATCAAACCCACCATCAGGAAGGAAATGCTGATGACGACGCCCGCCCTCCGCCCCGCCACCCCCGACGAGCGCATGCGCATCCGCCACAAGCTGGATGGGGTGTTCGACGATGCCAAGGGCATGTACCTGGATAGCTTCAGCGACCAGCGAGTTGCCGAGGAATTGAAGCTCCCGCGCAAGATGATCGAGCAGATCCGCGAAGCAGCCTATGGACCCATCCGCACCGATCCCGAAATCGAGCAACTGCGCACCGACATCGCCTCCCTGGTCTCCCAGGCCAGCACGCTGGCCAACCGACTGGCCGATGTCGAAAAACGCTATCTGGCCCGGTGACGATGATGGGCGACATCACTCCGTCGGACATTCAGGCCCAGGCCATCGCCGCCATCCGCCAGTGGTTCCAGAACCGCACGGACGAGCAGCAGGTGTTCCGACTGTTTGGCTTTGCCGGAACGGGAAAATCAACCGTGCTGAAATTCGCCCTCGACGATCTGGGCCTCAGCCCCCATGCCGAGGATCGTCCCGGTGTGGTCACCGCCACCTTCACCGGCAAGGCCGCTCTGGTGCTGCGGCGCAAGGGAACTCCGGCGCGGACCATCCACAGCCTGATCTACAGCGTCATTGAGGCGACAGAAGAAGAGGTCGAGGAAGCCCAGAAGCGCATCGCCGAGGCCGAGATCAAGGCCCGCACTCTTGGCGGGTTCGATCGCACCACCGCGGAAGCGGCCATCGAAGCCATGCGACAAGCGGTGCGCGAAATGAAAAAACCGCGATTCTCCCTCAACCCCGCCAGCGCGGCCGCTGATGCCAAACTGATCGTCCTGGACGAGGTGTCCATGGTCGGCGAGGACATGGCGACCGACCTGATGAGCTTCGAGCGCCCTATCCTGGTGCTGGGCGATCCCGGCCAGTTGCCGCCGATCAAGGGCGAAGGTGCCTTCACCAAGGACGCCCCAGACGTCATGCTGACCGAGATTCACCGCCAAGCAGCCGAAAGCGCCATTATCCGGCTGGCAACGATGGCGCGTGAAGGCCGTCCCATCGGCTTCGGCCAGTACGACGACCATGCCTGGAAAATGCCCATGGCCGACGTCACCCCGCCGCAGGCATTGCGCGGCGGACAGGTCATCTGCGGTCGCAACGCCACCCGGTTCCAGTTGAACAATGCGTTGCGCCGTGCCGCCGGCTTTGGCGGATCGTACCTGCCCACCGGCCCCAACGAGAAAATCATCTGCCTCAAGAACCAAAACGACCTTGGTCTGATCAACGGCATGTTCGTATCGCTCTCCGACATCGTCGACGAGGGCAGCCTGTATTTCTCGGCGGTGGGCATCGACGAGGATGGCAAGCCGGTCGGGCATCCGGGGACCAACGGCAAGCCCGGCCGTCTCCTTATCTATAAGGGCCACTTCGAGGACCATGTCGCTCTCGATGCCCATCGCCACGACCGCGACTGGAAGAATAAACGCCTGCTGACCGAGGCCACCTTCGGCTGGGCCATCACCTGTCACAAGGCCCAGGGCTCCAGTTGGGGGAACGTCGTCGTCTGGGACGACGGTCTGGGCCGCACCGAGCAGGATCGCCGCCGCTGGCTCTACACCGCCATTACTCGTGCCGAAAGGGGGCTGGTGATACTCGCATGATCGACCTCAACGACGTCTGGCAACCGCCTGCACGTTTTGATCTGCCCGAAATCCGGGGTCGCCTCGCCGCCACGGCACCGGACTGGCTGCCCGGACTGTTTCCGCATGGCCGCCTGTCGCCGGATCGCCGGACGCTGCGCTGTGCCGATCTGGCGGGGCGGTCGCCGCGTAAGGAGGGCTCGTGCATCATCCATCTTGCCGGCCACCATGCCGGCTGGGGCTTCGACCATGCCACCGGCGAGAGCGCTGGTCCCATCGATCTGATCCACCACGCCACCGGTCTCGCCGACCGCGATCTGTTCGAGGAAGCCGCCCGGCTGGCGCGGATGGATCTGCCAGCCCCGCAACGAGCCATGACGCCCAAGCCGACGCATGACCTGGAAATCGCCCGCATCCTCGGCGGTGTCCAACCGCTGGTCGGCACCATCGGCGAGACCTATCTCCGCCACCGTGGTATCGGCGATCCGCGGTCGCCCGACCTGCTGTACCACGACGACCTGCCCGATTTCGATGGACGGCGCGGCTGGCCGGGGCTGGTGGGGATCGTCCGTGACGGTGCCGGCAATCCTGTCGGCGGCATCCACCGCACCTTTCTGCTCGACGACGGTAGCGGCAAGGCGCCACCGGGCAAGAAGATGCTGGGGGCGGTCGACGGCGGCAGCGTGCGTCTCGCCCCCATGCCCGCCGACGGCCACCTCGGAATCGCCGAGGGCATCGAGACCGCCCTGTCGGCCTGGGCCATCTTCGGCATCCCCACCTGGGCCGCACTGTCGGCGGGAGGTATGCGTCAGTGGCAGTGGCCCGAGGGCACAAGCCGCGTCACCATTTTTGCCGATGCCGGCGACGCCGGTCAGCAGGCCGCCGCCACCTTGGCCGATCGTCTCAACGCCGCCGACATCCCGTCCACCATCGTCTCGCCCCTGCACGGGGATGATTTCAACGACGACATCGGGAAGGGGGCGGTGGCTGCATATTATAACAAGCTGCCGTCAATCGTGGAGCCGCAGATCCCCACCAGCTTCAATGATCTGCGGGCTGCCGCGCTGAAGCTGACCTTTCCGCCCGACATGGACAAGTTCAGCCAGGTGCTGGGGCAGCTTGCCCGCGCCAAACTCGAACCCGCCCATGAACGCGAGGTGCTGGTGGCCATTAAGGCGGCAGCCCGTATCCCGATCGCCACCACAGAGAAGCATCTTGCGATACTACGCAGTGAATTGCGCAGCGGCGACAGCACGCAGTCCGCCCGCCCGGCCTGGTTCGCTCAGATCCGCACCGG
Source organism: Magnetospirillum sp. 15-1 (assembly GCF_900184795.1). Lineage (NCBI taxonomy): Bacteria > Pseudomonadati > Pseudomonadota > Alphaproteobacteria > Rhodospirillales > Rhodospirillaceae > Magnetospirillum > Magnetospirillum sp. 15-1. The sequence continues at coordinate 209,624 of NZ_FXXN01000026.1, forward strand.
CACCGACGGCAATCCCGAGCGCAACGAGGCCAACGTGATCACCGCCCTATCCTGCGACGCGGCCTTCGCCGGAACACTGATCTTCGACGAGTTCCGCCAGGAAATTATCGTCAATCGACCTCTGCCCTGGGACGATGGCAGCATCACCATTCCCCGCCCCTGGGGCGAGGCCGACGACGTCCGTTGCGCCGAATGGCTCCAGCGCCGAGACATCAATGTTTCCCCCAAGGTGGTGGCCCGCAGCATCGGCGCGGTGGCCAAAACCATCCGTGTCCATCCTGTGCGGGAATACCTGACCAATTTGAAATGGGACGGCATCCCCCGGCTGGAAGCCTGGGCCATCACCTATCTCGGTGCTGCCGATACCCGCCTATCTCGCGCCTTTGGCTCCCTGTGGGTGCTGTCGGCGGTGGCCCGCGTCATGGACCCTGGGGCCAAGGCCGATCAGGTGCTGATTCTGGAAGGGCCGCAGGGGGCCAAGAAATCGACCGCGCTGAAGACCCTGGCCGGGGTGGAATGGTTCACCGACGAATTGGCCGAGATCGGCAGCAAGGATGCCGCCCAGCAAACACGCGGCGTCTGGATCATCGAGATCGCTGAACTCGACGCCATCGGCCGTGCCGAGACCTCCAGGATCAAGTCCTTCCTATCCCGCTCTGTCGATCGGTATCGCCCGCCCTATGAACGCTACGTCATCGACGTGCCGCGCCAGTGCGTGTTCGCGGGCACCGTCAATCCCGACACCTACCTGCGAGACGAAACCGGCAACCGCCGCTTCTGGCCCGTCCGCTGCGGCAAGATCGACATCGCCGCGCTCCGCCGCGACCGCGACCAGCTCTGGGCCGAGGCCATGGTCTGGTACGCCAACGGTGTCGAATGGTGGATCGAAGACGAAGAAACCAAGCGTATGGCCGAAGACGCACAGGAAGAACGGTACCAGGGTGACGCCTGGGACGGCCTGATCGATCGCTGGCTGGTCTACGACAAGGAGCGGGTCAACCAAGGCTATGGCGCCTACGACAATTGGCGTGACGTCGAGGTTGCCCGATCCGAACCGCTGACAGACCTGTCCATCGGCGAGGTTTTGCAGAATGCCATCGGCATCGAGCCGGCCAAATGGACGAAGAGCGACCAAATGCGCGTCGGTGCGTATCTCAAGACCCGTGGCTGGGAACGGTATCGCCGTCGCTCTGGCGGCGGGCTTGAATGGCGGCATCGGAAACCAGACTGACTGCCATCATCACAGTGCTTGTGCAGGCCACGCGGGCTCAATCCGTCAGGGCGGAGACCAAAAGGCCGTCAAATGATGCGAGAGATCGCTCGGCTTGGTCGCGCGGTTCCCGAGGTAAAGAAGCCGGGACAATGGTCTCGAACCGCACACCCGGCGCACTCTTCGATGAGGATCTGTTTGTGGTCAGAGATGCTCTTTCGAGCCAGGCCCCACGCCGCTTGCGGTAGGACACAAAGCGGGAGGTTGTAGATCGACACGTCGACGCCTCGACGGAATAGGTGTTCGGACGCCGCCAAAAGCCCGTCGGCGTAATCGATGGGGTCAATCCAGAGGCTGTCCCAGTTCTTCTTCACGTAGCCCATCTGCTCGAGGCCCATGAAGGCGACTTGGGCGACGAACGGCAGCTTGCGCCAGACGAACTCGGCGAGCTGGCCAAGTCGAGGCACGCTCTGGGCGTGAAGGACCACCCGGATTTCCGCCTCGATGCCATGGGCCTCCAGATTGTAGAACCCGGCCAGCGTCTGGTGGAACGCACCGCGGGCCTGGGCGATGTGGTCGTGGACGTCTGGCACGTCGGCATGGAGCGGGATGCTGAACCGCAGGTTCGGGTGCCTGACGGCGGCGATGGCCGACACCAACGCCGGGTCGGCGAAGGTTCGCCCATTCGACAGGGAGGTTATGGCGGTGTTCGGCAGATCGGCCTTCAAATGTTCCAATAAGCGCACGAACCCGACTCCGAACAAGGTCGGCTCGCCGCCGGTGATGCCGAGCCGGACGGGAGGCTGGTCTTTGAGGAGGCCGATGATGCGGTGGCAGGTGCCCAGCATGCCGTCGTCGTCCTTCGGAGGCTGCGAGCACATCAGGCAGTTGCTGTTGCACCGCTCGGTGACGAACAGGGCGTTGTGCGGGGAGCCTCGGCGGAACAGCGTTCGGGTCCGCCCATTCGTGCCGTCGACCATCACCAAGTCGCCATCGGCCAGATGGGACAGGTCGTCGTAGGCGCCGATGCGCGGACCCTCGGCTTCCCTGCCCTCCATCAGCACCGCGGCGAAGGACGATAGGTCGACATCGGGAACCCGCCCGCTTCGACAGACCAAGACGGTGTCAGCGGGCGACGCCACCGCAACCGTCTCGGACACGCGCCCAATCACGGGCTCGAACGGGTGGGAAAAGCGCCCATGGGCGGCCATCACGACAGCCATGGCGGCCTTGGCAGGCGGGGATTTCCGACATTGAGCCACCCGAGCAGGATGCTCATGGTCTCCTTGTCGGCTTTGTCGAGTAGGTCGAACAGGGTGGCGAAGACGGCCTTCTGCTTTTGGCAGAACCCGCTGGTCGGACGGTGCCCGACGAGGTCGCCTTGGGTGCGGTAGTGGCGGATAGGGTCGGCACCGCAGTAGGGGACGTAGGCGCAGTCCGAGCAGCCCGGCAGGGATTCCGCTACGCCGGAAGCCGCGAGGAGCTGCATGGTCTTGCCGGTCATCAGGTCGATGTAGGTGTCCGACACGGAGCCGAGCCGGAAAGTCTCGTCGCCCATCTCGGCGAGCATGCGGGCTTCGTCGGAGGCGTAGACGCCGCCGTCGTGGTTGTAGAGCACGACGCCGAAGCCTTCTCCGGTGGGAGATTGGAGATCGATGAAGCCGACGCCGAACGGCGTCAGGATTTTGCGCAGCAGGATGGAGGCGTAGCCTTCGACCATGGGGACGCCGCGGCGGTTCACGTCGAGGATGTGCGCCAACGCCTCTTTGTAGAAGGCGGCGAACTCCGCCGTGTCGTAGCCGACGGCCTTGGCCGACTTGGTCGCGAAGCCGTAGGGATTGAGCTCGCGCAGGAAGATCGAGTGCAAGCCGAGGGCTGCGTATTCGTCGATGATCTCGCGCGCCCGGCCAAGGCTGTGCTTGGTGGTGGTCATCAGCGCCGACACGCTGCCCGGCCCCAGCTCTTCGTGGCAGCGCCGGATGTTGGCGGCGACGATGGCGTGGGCCGCCGAGCCCGCCAGGGGGCGGTTGCGGTCATGGAGGTCGGCGGGGCCGTCCAGCGACATCGAGATGGCGACGTCGTGCCGCTTGAAGAAGGCGATGTGCTCGTCGGTCAGCAGCGTCAGGTTGGTGCAGATGACGTAGCGCAGGTCCTTGCCCGCCCGGACAGAGCGTCCAGCGGCGGTCTCGACCATCCAGTGCACGGTGTCGAAGGCAAGCAGCGGCTCTCCCCCTTGGAATTCCATGGTGAGGGTCGTGGCCGGCGCCGCCAGCATGAGGTCGATGGCGCGGGAGGCGTCTTCGCGCGTCATGTCTACGCCCGGGGCCGACACATCCGCGCGGGAGACCTGGCAATAGCCGCAGCTTTGGTTGCAGCGAAGCGTCGGCACGAAGATGTGGAGTTTAGGCCCGCCTTCCAAGAAGGCCTTCTTGGTCCGCCACTGCGACGCGGACGCGCGCAGCTCCGCGGCGTCGGGGCCGTGCGTCAGGAAGGAGCGGGATTTCAGATCGAGATATTCGGAGGAGCCGATGGCGAGCGTCCCGGCGGCGAAGTCTTCGAAGACAGCCCTTTTGACGATGACGAACTCGCCGCCCGAATGCGTCATCAAGACGCGCTCGGCGTCGAGCCGTTCGAACCGGAACGGCATCGGGCGGTAGGGGCCCGCCTCAACATAGGCGTCTCTGTCCTTGAAGCGGGTGTCAGCCACCTGCCGCTCTTGGCAGCAGTTGGACGAAGGCGCGTTGCAAAAGGGCCTCCTGTGTCCCGCGCGTTTCCTCGGCGATGCGGGCGCGCAGGGCGAAATCGACCAAGGCGTTGCAGAACTCCCCGCAGGCGGCGGTGAGCTCCAGGCCCTCGCGCCCATCCTTCGTGCGGATCTCCGCGACCAGTCCGCCCTCTTGGCTTCGCCCGACATGGACGTGGCAGCGATCCGTCAGCCAATAGGCCGCCTTCAGAGCCACGTCTTCGGAATACAGCCCGGGGTCGAGGGCGATGACGGCGGCGGCGCCGCGCTCATCGACGACGACTCCGGACGAACTTGGAAAACCCACGACGATCAACGCGACGAATAGTGCGACGAGTGGGAGGCGTGGGACGAGTGGGAATAGTGGTCCGCCACCATGACGCCGGTGGCGGGGTCGCGCCGCACGATGTCGAGCAGGATGGCGCCCTCGGACGACGGAGCGACGGCAAGTACGCTCGAAGTGGCGACGGTGGCCGACTCGGTTGGGGTGGACGACGAAGCGTTGGCATCCGTGGCAACCACGGCGACGCCCGCCGCGACCAGCGCGCCGACGACGCACTTCTCGGCGATATCCAGCGCCGTGGACGACAGCTGACTCTTCATCTTGTCCTTGCCCATGGAAATCCCCTTTTGGATTGCATTTCTTCCGGGAGGATATCACCGGTCGGACCTGTTGGCGAGTCCGGAAGGACAGCCAATGATGGATGTCGTCGAAAGTATGGCCATGGACGGGACGTTTCGCCCACCAAGTGACGGGCAGCGTAAATCGGGAACATCAGCACTATCACTGGGCGGAAAAAAATGCCAGGAAGCGCCCGATCGGCCGATAATCTGGCATTCCCATTTTATCACAAAGCGTTCAGCGGACTTCTTCATGCGCTTGCCATGCACACGTCTAGTGAATGGCTTGCACCAATCTATGCCCATATTTCAGGCATTGCGTTCCCACCTGTTCCCACTTCATCACCAAGGTGGGAACACAGCAGGCCGCAGAGACCCTGGTTGTTCCTGCTGTTCCCACTGTTCCCACCTTGTTGATGAAGTCTGTAGGGGGATGGAAAAATGATCCATAAAGGTTGTCATGCGCTCTAATTTATACGCCTTATACATTGTAAATTAGTCGAACCCTAGGAGTACTAACGGAACGTGCTTCCAGGTGGGAACGTGGGAACAATCAGTTCCGACCACGCCCGGTCACCGAAATTTCTTGCCGCCGATTCCGCCTTTCCATAGACTCCCCCTCGACCGAAGCCGAAGGCCCACTGTTCTTGTGAGCCTTCACCATGACCACCATCCTCGCCCTTGATCTGGGCTCCACCACCGGCTGGGCCATGCGCCTGGCCGATGGCGTCATTGTCTCCGGCACTATGGAATTCCGCCCCGGCCGATTCGAGGGGGGTGGAATGAGATTCCTACGCTTCCGATCCTGGCTCGACCACCTCGAAGCCGGTGCCAAGGGTATCGGCACCGTGTATTTCGAAGAAGTACGCCGCCACGCCGGCACCGACGCCGCCCACCTCTATGGTGGCTTCCTCGCCCATCTGTCGGCTTGGTGCGAACTGAAGCACATCCCCTATCAGGGCGTCCCGGTCGGCACCATCAAACGCCACGCCACCGGCAAGGGCAATGCTGGCAAGGATGCGGTGGTCGCCGCCATGCGGTCTCGCGGCTTTAATCCCGAGGACGACAACGAGGCCGATGCCCTGGCCATCTTGTCCTGGGCCATCGACACAGCCGGAGGTGTGCGATGAAGTGGCACCCTCCCGGTTTCGGCGGAACCCGCCGTGATCCTGAACAGGTCAAGCAGGATGGCTGGCGAGAGCGCGGCGTCCTGGTCATTGCCGAGGATGACCAACGCCTGACCTGGCCCGAGCGTGAACTGATCCGCCAGTTGGGTGCTAAGCTGTATGGTCCGCGCCCGGAGGTGTCCTATGGCTGAGATCCATTGGACGCCTTCCCTGGTCGAGGACCGCCTCGCCGAGGCTGCTGACACCCTGCGCCGCCTGCCTGAAACCAGAGTTCAGGGGCATGCCAGCATTTGGCCGCCGTATGTGCAGGAATGCTTGGAATCCGCCGAGGTGAAGCTACGCCGTCCGCCACCCTCCGCCGCCGCCATCACCCGCATGGACGAAGCCTTGCCCTGGTTGCGCCACCTCGATCCCTCCGACGCCAAGATCATCTGGCTGCGGGCCACCAACGCGCCATGGAAGGTGATCTGCTGGAAGGTCGGCATGACGCGGGCGACCGCTCACCGGCACTGGCTGTTCGCACTGTGCGTCATGGCCTGGAAGCTGAACGGCAAACGCATCCCTCGTCACATTTCCAAGGTCGATCTGATCGCCCGGACCAAGGCGGCGGAGGAAAGCGAAAAGTGTATCGATACATCGCAGGGCGCGACAGTGATGGCCAGTTTGGGGTAGATGTAATTCTAGGCTCGCAGAACGGGCGGCGGCGACGATCACTAAATGATCCGCCGCCCGAAGCGGGCGAAAGATTAGAACAAGCCAAGGCGAGGGGGCGCGGAATATCGCGGGTCCTCCCTGGAGCACACGCTATGCGGGGGGCATCAGCGCCCGATTTCGCTAGCGACAGCCGAAAAATCAAGGCTACCACCCCGTACCAGTTGCCACCCCGGAAGGCGCGTTTGTCCAAGGACATCGCGCCTTTCACGCTTTCGGGCGGGGTGGTACGGGGGGGTGGTAGCCAGCCCGGTAGCCGCCTTCCGGCTACCACCCCTGTACCACCCGTACCACGGCTACCACCATGCAACTTGCTCTCACCGAGCCGGTATCCCCGGCGCTCGACTCCATGCCGCACGCCCAGGGGCTGGTCTATGGCAGCGTGTGCAGCGGAATCGAGGCGGCGACGGCGGCCTGGGAACCGTTGGGTTGGCGGGCGGCGTTCTTCGCCGAGATCGAGCCGTTTCCTTCCACCGTACTGGCGCACTGCTATCCCACCATCCCGAATCTCGGCGATATGACAGCCATCGACGGTTCGGTATGGCGGGGCAAGATCGACGTGCTGGTGGGTGGCACGCCCTGTCAGGCGTTCTCGGTGGCGGGCCTGCGCAAGTCGCTGGACGACGCCCGTGGCAACCTTGCCCTCAAATTCGTGGAACTCGCCGATGCCATCGATCCAGCTTGGATTATTTGGGAAAACGTCCCCGGAGTCCTGTCCACCCGCGACAACGCCTTCGGATGCCTTCTGGGCGGACTGGCCGGAGAAGATGGTCCGGTTGTCCCGCCAGGGGGCAAATGGTCGGACGCTGGTGTTGTCGTTGGACCCGCGCGCACAGTCGCGTGGCGGGTGCTCGACGCCCAATATTTCGGCCTGGCCCAACGACGCCGTCGTGTGTTCGTTGTCGCAGGTGCTGGAGACCGGGCAGATCCCGTCCAAGTACTTCTTGAGCGCCAAGGCCTGCGCCGGGATTCTCCGCCGAGCAGAGAAGCGGGGCAAGGCGCTGCCGGTTCGGCTGCATGCCGCGCTTATGGCGGCAACAATACCTCCGGCCCCATCGACGTCGCCACCGCTCTGAATGCCTGTGCGTCTGCCAGTGGCCGGATGGATTTCGAGAGCGAGACCTTCGTCGCCACAACCTTGCGGGCCCGCGATCTGTCCCGTGGCGTCGATAGCGACTGCACCGACACGCTGATCGCCCACACCTTGCGGGCCAAGGCAAACCTCGCCCATCGGCCCGACATCGACACCCTGGTTACCCATTCCCTGCGCGGCGAGGGCTTCGACGCCTCGGAAGACGGCACCGGACGCGGCACCCCGTTGGTGCCGGTGGCCATTCCCATTCAGGAGGCCGGTGCCCGCACCGGCATCAGCACCACCGACGTGCGGGCCGGAATCGGTGTCGGCAGTGATGGCGATCCGATGTTCACTTTGCAGGCGGGCAAGCAGCACGCCGTGGCGTTCAATCTGCGCGGCCGCGACGGTGGGGCGCAGGCCGAGATCGATGCCGACAACCTCGCCAGCCTGCGGGCGGCCAGCGGCGGCTCCAGCCGCAGCTATGTCGCCTTCGCCCAGAATCAGCGTGACGAGGTCCGCTCCCTGACCGTGGCTGGTGCCTTGGCGGCGGAGCCGGGAACCAAACAGCAGACTTACGTGGCGTTTGATTGCAAGGCCGGCACCGGGTTCCAGACGATCAATGCCGATGGCGTCACTCCGACCCTGCGGGCCATGTCGGCTCAGGGCAGAGAGAATGGCGGCGGCCAATTGGCGATCCAGCACGACATGGCGGTGCGCCGCCTGACGCCCCGCGAATGTGAGCGGCTCCAGGGTTTCCCCGACGATTACACCCAGATCCTCTGGCGCAAGAAGGCTGCCGAAGATTGTCCCGACGGCCCCCGCTATCGGGCACTGGGCAACTCCATGGCCGTGCCGGTGATGCGCTGGATCGGGCGCCGCATCCAGGCGGCAGGACAACGGTCATGACCCGCAATCCCTATCGCATCGACGGCCCGGCCCTGGTGTCGTTCTCGGGCGGGCGCACGTCCGGCTACATGCTGCACCAGATCCTGGACGCCCATGATGGCCAACTGCCCGCCGACATCCATGTGGTGTTTTTCAATACCGGGCGGGAATTCGAGCAGACCCTGCGCTTCGTCCACGAATGCTCGGTGCGCTGGTCGGTCCCGATCACCTGGCTGGAATTCGATCCCGCCGAGCCGTTCGACACCAGCGTGGTGGGCTACAACAGCGCGTCGCGCGACGGCGAGCCCTTCGAGAAGATCATCAAGGTCCGGGGCTTCCTGCCCAACCCGACCATGCGGCTCTGCACCCATTACCTCAAGGTCAAGCGCGGCATCGCCTTCATGCGCGACATGCTGGGTTATGAGGAATGGGTCAACGTCGTCGGCCTGCGCCATGACGAGCCCCGCCGGGTCGCCCGCCAGAAGGCCATGAACGAAGCCGGCAAGGAGCGGTTCGAGACCGTCCTGCCGCTCGACGCCGCCAAGGTGAATCGCCGCGACGTGTCGGCGTTCTGGAAGCGCCAGCCCTTTGACCTCGGCTTGCCCGACAACAACGGCAAGACGCCGCTCGGCAACTGCGACCTCTGCTACATGAAGGGTGCCGCCACCATCAAGGGGATCATGCGGCTGTTCCCCGAGCGGGCCAGATGGTGGATCGACATGGAGCGCAACGCCCCGGCGCTCGGCACCCTGACCAAGCCGGAGATGGCCCTGTTCCGCGCCGACCGGCCCAGCTACCGCGAATTGCTCAATTTCGTCCGCCACCAGCGGGATTTCGAGGGCGGTCCATCCGATGACTGCCTGCCCTGCGATTGCACGGACTGATCATGACCCAACCGTTTCCCGACACGGTCGAGGCTTGGCCCATCGACCGGCTGATCCCCTATGGCCGCAATGCGCGGACCCATTCGGACGGGCAGGTCGCTCAGATCGCCGCCAGCATGGTCGAGTTCGGCTGGACCAACCCGGTTCTGGCCGACAGCCGGGGCAACGTCATCGCCGGGCATGGCCGACTGGCCGCCGCCAAATCCCTGGGCCTGGATACGGTGCCGGTGGTGATTCTCGATCATCTGAGCGAAGCCCAGCGCCGCGCCTACATCCTGGCCGACAATAAGCTGGCGCTGAATGCCGGCTGGGACGACGAGACTCTGGCGGCGGAACTGCACGCGCTGAATGCCGAGGGCTATGACCTCGACCTTATCGGTTTCTCGGAAGAGGAACTGGATGCCCTGATGGCTCCCCTCGACGACGAGGGCGACGGCCAGGGAGAAGGTGACGAAGACGAGATCCCCGAACCGCCCGTCGATCCGGTGACGCGGCCGGGCGATTTGTGGATCTTGGGCCGCCACCGCCTGCTGTGCGGCGACAGCACCGTCGCCACCGATGTGGAGCGTCTGCTGGCCGGAGCCACGCCGCACCTGATGGTGACCGACCCGCCTTACGGGGTGGAATACGATCCCACTTGGCGGAACGAAGCCGGGGTGTCGTCCTCGGCCCGCACCGGCAAGGTCGCCAATGATGACCGCGCCGATTGGCGGGAAGCCTGGGCGCTATTTCCCGGAGAAGTGGCCTATGTCTGGCACGCCGCGATCTTCGCCAAGGTGGTGGCCGAGAGCCTGGAAGCCAACGATTTCAAAATCCGCGCCCAGATCATCTGGTCGAAGAATCGCTTCGTCCTGGGCCGCGGCGACTACCACTGGATGCACGAACCCTGCATTTATGCTGTGCGCAAGACCGGCACCGGCCATTGGCAGGGGGCGCGGGATCAGGCCACCGTCTGGGCCATCGGCAACAACGGTGATGAGGACGAGGCCACGGTTCATGGTACCCAGAAGCCGGTGGAATGCATGCGCCGCCCGATCCTCAACAACAGCGCCGAGGGCGATTCGGTCTACGAGCCTTTCGCGGGCAGTGGCACCACGGTGGTCGCCGCCGAGACCACGGGTCGCATCTGCTTTGCAATGGAACTGAACCCGGCCTATGCCGACGTGATTATCGGCCGCTGGCAGAAGCTGACCGGCCAGAAGGCCGTGCTGGACGGCGATGGCCGGAGCTTCGAGGAACTCGCCGCCGGGAAGGCAGTCAGCGCAGGGTAATCCGGCGCAGTGAATGCTGGTACTTGGCGTCGGTGGGCTTCCAGTTCAGCGGCTGGCAGCCGAGGCGCAGGTCGCGCTCCCAGAATTCGAGGATCTGCTGGTTGGAATAGCCCTTGCCCCGGAAGTATTCGAAGTCGGTCTGCGACCACTGCGGATGGGCCTTCAGGGCGGCGGTGGGGCGAACGGTCAAGGCCATGTTCACTTCGCCTCCTGGCCGGCTGCGTAGGCGGCTTCCAGGGCGGCCTTGATGCCCCAGACCGAAAGCTCGTGGAAGTCGAGGCGGTCGCCGTTGCGGGTCGCCAGGGTTTCCAGGTCCAGGATGGTGGCTGCGATCTTCGCCAGGGCTTCGTCGCGGGTTTGCATCGTGGTGTTCCTCCGTTTTGGTGGCCCCAGTAACGCTCCATGCCACGGCCTTATCAAGTCGATTAATCAATCGTTTTCAATGGATTATACTGATGGCACAATCCCGCCGCATGTCGTTGACCGAGGCCATCGCCAACGTGGTCATCGGCTACATTCTGGCGGTGGCGACGCAGGTGGCGGTGTTCCCGCTGTTCGGCATTCACATCGCCCTGGCCGACGATCTGATGATCGGGCTGGCGTTCTTGGTGGTTTCTCTGTCACGCAGCTATGTGCTGCGGCGGATGTTCGAACGAATCCGGTGAAGGCTTGGATTTGGCGCCAACCGAATCTACTGTTCGAAATCGCATCCAAGAAAGGCTTCGTTAACCATGTCCAAGTCCGCCCTGTCAAAGTCCGTCCGCGAGGCCACCGGTTGCACCGTCGCCCAGGCCGATGCCGCCGTTGACGCAGTGTTGAACACCATCGTCGAAGGCGTGAAGACCGACGGCAACTTCCGCCTGATCGGCTTCGGCACCTTCGCCAAGTCGGAACGCGCCGCACGTCAGGGCCGCAATCCGAAGACCGGCGAGGCCATCGACATCTCCGCCTCGACGAGCATCAAGTTCAGCACGGCGGCGGCTTTGAAGAAGTCGCTGTAAATCATGGCGATCAATCCCGAGCATGTGGACCGCGCGTCAAGGGCAAGTGACCATCTTGCCCTTGACCAAGCCCTGATGGTGCTGACCGAAATCGAGCGCCATCAGCGGATTTCGTCAACACCGGAGACGTAGGCATCTGCCTTGTTCCAGGAGCCCTCGTCGAGTTCCCACTCGGTGTCGGTACTCTCAAACAGTTTCTCGATGGCCGCCGTTTCGGCCTGCTCCGGCGTTTCGGTCTCGACCTGGACGATGGTACTTTCGGTGACGTCGCGGGTGATGATGACGCTGTAGCGGGGCATGGGCGGCTCCTACTCGGCGATTTTATAGGTGCGACCGCGCCCATCGACCTTCTCGCTGGTGATCGTCAGGCCCAGCTTCTTCTTCAAGGCCCCGGCAATGGCCCCGCGAATCGTATGATTCGCCCAGCCAAATTCTGCAGTAATCTCGTCGATGCTGGCCCCTTCAGGCCCCTTCAGCATGGTGATCAGGGCTTCCTGCTTCGTCCCCTGGCGGGTCTTGCGCGGCGTATTCGCGCCGTCGGCCTCCGTGGGCGCGGTTTCCGGCTGGTCGGCCATGTCCGTCGCCGGTTCTTCTTCCGGGGCGGTGGCCGCGCCCGTGTCGGCCATCATGCCCAACGCGGTGTAGGCGGCAGGCGTGGCCCGCAAGGTGAACGGGATCCCGTCCTCGTCCTCGCGCCAGACCGGCATACCGGGTTCGGCGGGAATCTCCTCGGCCAGTTCCTTCTTGATCAGGCTGGTCAGTACCATCTTCACCGCGCCCCCCTTCAAGGCGGCGGTGATGGGCAGCAGGAAACCGCCTTCGCGGGCGCAGGCGGTGGACAGGATGATGGCTTGGGTATCGGACAACGACATGGTGGTTCCCTCCGGGATGCGGCGCGGGCCAGTCCCGCCGCCTGTACCACCCCAAGCCCCGCCAGCCTGAAGCCGGGCGGAGCGGGAAGGAAAAGCCGTCGATCAGACGGCGAATTCGCCCTCCTGGAAGGCGCTGTCGGTGATGCGCTTCAGCATCTCGGCATGGTGGGCCATGGTCCCGGCGTGGCCCCAGTTGATCTCTTCGGGCGTCCGGTTGAAGTGGTCGGCGCTCAAAGTCTGCAGCCGGGCCAGCATCGCGTCGAAGTCGGACTTCTTGGCAATAAAGGCGTCGATGGCCTGGGTGTTCTCGCTGCGCTTCGTCATGGTTCCCTCCGGTGTTCGTGGGACCATCCATCGCTCTACCGGGCGATGACATCAACTCGATAAGTCGATCATTAGATTGCTTTCTGCGGGGTTCCGGCCATGGGACTGTCGATACGCGCCTATGCGCGGCATCGCGGGGTCAGTCACGTCTCGGTGCTGCGGGCCGCCAAGGCTGGACGCATTTCCCAGGAGCCGGACGGCACCATCGACCCGGCCAAGGCCGATGCCGCCTGGGATGTCCAGACCGATCCGGCCCGCAAGGCTCCGGCACCTGCGCCGGAGAAGGCCACACCGATTCCGTTATCGCCGCCTTCGGTACCGTCAGCCGCACCACTTCCGTCACCCCAGCGTGATTCCCTGCCCTCGACAGGCACCAATTTCACCCAGGCCCGTACCGCTCACGAGGTGGCCAAGGCCCAGAAAGCCCGCATCCAGGTCCAGCGCCTCAAGGATGAGGTCATCGATCGCGCCAATGCCCTGGCCCTGGTGTTCAAGCTGGCCCGCCAGGAACGCGACGCCTGGGTTGGCTGGCCCGCCCGTGTCGCCGGGTTGATGGCGGCGGAGGCCGGGCTGGACCCGCATGTGATGCAGGTTTTGCTGGAAACCCACGTCAGGGCGCATCTGAATGAGCTTGCAGACATCAAGCCGGACTTCCGGTGAGTTCGACGGCGCGGAGCTGATTCTGTCGGCCTGGAGCGACGGAATGCGGCCCGACCCGCTGCTGACGGTGTCGGAATGGGCCGACCAGCACCGGGTCCTGTCGTCGCGCGCTTCCGCCGAACCAGGCCGCTATCGCACCAATCGCACGCCGTATTTGCGCGAGATCATGGATTGCCTGTCGCCGTCGCATCCCTGCCGGCGGGTGGTGTTCATGAAGGGCGCCCAGGTCGGTGCCACCGAGGCCGGCAACAACTTCCTCGGCTTCATCATCCACCACGCCCCTGGTCCGGTGCTGGCGGTACAGCCCACCGTCGAGATGGCCAAGCGCAACTCGCGCCAGCGCATCGACACCCTGATCGACGAAAGTCCCATCCTGCGGGAACGGGTCAAGCCGGCCCGCTCGCGCGACGCCGGCAACACCATGCTGTCGAAGGACTTCCCCGGCGGCACATTGGTGATGACCGGGGCCAACAGCGCGGTGGGCCTGCGCTCCATGCCCGCCCGCTACCTGTTTCTCGACGAGGTCGATGCCTATCCGGCTTCCGCCGACGAGGAAGGCGACCCGGTGGCGCTGGCCTGCGCCCGCATGGCCACCTTCGCCCACCGGGCCAAGGCGTTCCTGGCCTCGACGCCGACCATCCGGGGGCTGTCCAGGATCGAGCGGGAATACGAGGCCTCCGATCAGCGCCGTTTCTTCGTGCCGTGCCCCCATTGCGGCGCGATGCAGTGGCTGAAGTTCGAGCGGCTGAAATGGGACAAGGGCCAGCCGGCCTCCGTCCATTACCGGTGCGAGTCCTGCGACCAGCCGATCACCGAATCGGCCAAGGCCACCATGCTGGCGGCAGGAGTGTGGCGGGCGACGGCGGTGGCCGAGGATCCCGGCACCGTCGGCTTCCACATCTCGGCCCTCTACTCGCCGCCGGGCTGGCAATCCTGGGAGAGCATCGCCCGCATGTGGGAAACAGCCCAGGGCAATGACGACGCGCTCAGGGTATTTCGCAACACCGTCCTGGGCGAGACCTGGGTCGAGAGCGGCGAGGCACCCGATTGGCAGCGCCTCTACGACCGCCGCGAAACTTGGACCAACGGCACCGTGCCCGCTGGCGGGTTGTTCCTCACCGCCGGTGCCGACGTGCAGAAGGACCGCATCGAGATCGATGTCTGGGCCTGGGGCCGTGGCCTCGAAAGCTGGCTGATCGATCACATCGTCATCGACGGCGGGCCGGAACATGCCGAGACCTGGGCTGCGCTGGAGCGGGTGCTGGGGCAAACCTGGACCCATGCCAGCGGCGCGGCCCTGAAGATCGCCCGCCTCGCCATCGACTCCGGCTACGAATCCTCGGCGGTCTACACCTGGGCTCGCCAGATGGGCGTCGGCCAGGTCTCGCCCATCAAGGGCGTCGAGGGCTTCAACCGCTCCAGCCCGGTGTCGGGGCCGACCTTTGTGGACGCTACCGAGGGCGGCAAGAAAGTGCGCCGTGGTGCCCGCCTCTGGACGGTGGCGGTGTCCACCTTCAAGTCGGAGACCTATCGCTTCCTGCGGCTGGAACGGCCCACCGACGAGGAATTGGCCGAAGGAAGCCGTTACCCGGCCGGAACGGTGCATCTGCCATCGTGGGCGGAGTCCGAGTGGTGCAAGCAGTTCGTCGCCGAGCAGTTGGTGACGGTCAAGAACCGCCGCGGCTTCACCAAGCTGGAATGGCAGAAGCTGCGCGAACGCAACGAGGCGCTGGATTGCCGGGTCTATGCCCGCGCCGCCGTCTGGATCGTCGGTGCCGACCGCTGGTCGGAGGCCAAGTGGCGGGATCTGGAAGCCCAGATTGGCCCGTCCAAGACGGTTCAACCCGAAGAAACCCAGGCGGGCCAGATCCGCCGCACCGTTCGTCGCCCACGGCGCATCATCAAGTTCAGCGGAATGCACTGATCATGACTCTCGACGAAATGAAGGCCGAGCGCGAGCGCGTTCTGGCGCGGCGCAACTCGCTGGTCGCCCGCGTCACCGTCGGCGACCGCACCGTCCAGTACGACCTGACCCAGGCCAATCACGTCCTGGCCGATCTCGACCGCCGCATCGCTGTGCTGGAAGGGAAAAAGCCCCGCCGCCGCATTCTTGCCGTCGCCACCAAGGGGCTGTGACCATGCTGTCGGCCTTCCGGCGAAAGGTAGGTGCCCTGATCGGCGGCTTCGAGGCCGCCCAGGGCAGCCGTCGGCTCAAGGGCTTCCAGCCCAGCCGCGCCCACGTCAACACCCTGATCGCCGCCGCCGGGTCGGACATCACGGCGCGCGCCCGCCATCTGGTTCGCAACAACGGCTATGCCCTCAATGCCGCCGAAAGCTGGACCGGCAATGTCGTCGGCACCGGCATCAAGCCGTCGTCGCTGATCGCCGACAAGGATCTGAAGACCCGGGTGCAGCAGCTCTGGCTGGCCTGGACCGATGAATCCGATGCCGAGGGCCTGACCGATTTCTACGGCCAGCAGCGCCGCGCCGCCCGCGAGGTGTTCATCGCAGGCGAAGTGTTCTTCCGCCTGCGCCCGCGTCGCCCCGAGGACGGCCTGACGGTGCCGTTGCAACTTCAGATGTTGCCCTCCGAGATGTTGCCGCTGACCCGAACCGAGATCCTTCCCAACGGCAACACTATCCGCCAGGGGATCGAGTTCGACCGCATCGGGCGGCGGGTGGCCTATCACTTCCTGCGCCGCCACCCCGGTGATCTCACCGATCCCGGTCTGGCCGGCGAGACGGTGCGGGTGCCGGCCGCCGAGATCATCCATGTCATCGACCCGGTGGAATCCGGCCAGTTGCGCGGGGTGTCGCGGCTAGCCCCGGCCATCGTCAAGCTGTTCCTGCTCGACCAGTACGACGACGCCGAACTGGAACGCAAGAAGATCGCGGCCATGTACGCCATGTTCGTGACCTCTCCGGCCCCCGCTGACGTGATCGACTTAGTGCCCGCCGATGACGGTTCCGGCGACCGCATTGTCGAGGTTCAGCCCGGCCAGGTGGTGCCGCTGGAGCCGGGCGAGCAGATCCAGACCTCGGCTCCCGCCGATGTCGGTGGATCGTATGAGCCGTTCGAGTATCGGACGCTGCTGCAGATCTCCGCCGCCACCGGCATCCCCTACGCCTATCTGTCCAACGACATGCTGAAGGCCAATTACTCCAACTCGCGCATGGCCCTGCTGGAGTTCCGCCGCCGGGTCGAGGCATGGCAGCACTCGGTGATGGTCCACCAGATGTGCAGGAAAGTGTGGCAGCGCTGGTTGGATGTGGCCGTGCTGTCCGGGGCGCTCGAGATTCCCGGATATGAGCGCAACCGCGCAGCCTTTATCGCCTGCTCCTGGCTGCCGCCGAAATGGGACTGGGTCGATCCGCTGAAGGATGCCAAGGCCGAGATCGAGCAGATCGACGCAGGGCTGAAAAGCCGGACTCAGGCATTGGCCGAACGCGGCTACGACGCCGAGCAGGTGGATGCCGAGATCGCCGCCGATAAGGCCCGCGAACAGCAGCTGGGGCTGTCGTTTGGCGCCACGCCGCCGGCAGCTCCCACCCATGACACCAGCCCCATCAGCCGGAGGATGGATATGAGCGAACGCGCCTTCAGTATCGACACCGTCAGTGAGGTGACGGGGATTTCACGAGCGAACCTCCACCAGATGATTTGCCGCCGGCATTTCGTGCCCATCCACAGCACTCGAAATGGCGTTGCTCGTGACTTCACGCTGCGGGACATGGTGCATCTCGCCGTCATTTCCGATCTGCGCTCCATCGGCATCGATCTCAGGCGGGCGGTGAATATGGTCGGCTCCTCGGCTGATGGCACAGCAGGGCGGGATATTGTCACCTGCCGCAGCGGCGATATCGAAATCACCGTCGATGTCGCCCGCATCGCCGACCGTGTCCGCGACCGGATGGCGGGGGAGCGGTCATGACGGACCTCCCTCATCTCGCGGCTCGCCTGTATGGGACGCCGCTGCTGGTCGCCCGCAGTAAGCTGGATGTGATCCTGGGTGCTCTCGGCCCCCGGCTGGCTGGGCAGTCCATCTCCTTCGACGGCGATACGGCTCCGTCCGCCGATGTGGCGGTGACGCTCGATGGCATCGCCATCGTGCCGGCGATCGGCACCCTGGTGGCGCGCTCGGGCTACCTGGGCGCCGCCAGCGGCCTCACCGCCTATTCCGACATCGCCGATGCCATTGAGGCGGCGGCCACTGATCCCGGCATCCGCGCCATCCTGCTGGATGTGGACTCTTCCGGTGGCGAGGTCGGCGGCCTGTTCGATCTGGTCGACCACATCCAGGCCATCCGCGCCCAGTGTGGCAAACCCATCTGGGCGGTGGCCGACGAGGCGGCGCTGTCGGCGGCCTACGCCATCGCCTGCACCGCCGACCGCCTCTACGTCACCCAGACCGGTGAGGTCGGCTCGGTCGGGGTGGTCGCCATCCATGTGGACGAATCCGCTGCCGATGCCCAGGCCGGGCGAGCCTGGAGCTTCATCCATGCCGGGGCGGCGAAGGTGGATGGCAATCCCCATCAGCCGCTGTCGGACACCGCCCGCGCCACGCTCCAGGCCGATGTCGATGCCTTGTACGGAAAATTCACCACCCTGGTGGCCGAGCGGCGGCGGTTGTCCCCCGACGCCGTGCGGGCCACCGAGGCTGCGGTCTATCGCGGCGACCAGGCGGTCGCCGCCAAGCTGGCCGACAAGGTCGGCACCCTGCGTGTCGCCCTGGCTGATCTTGGTGCCGTGCTGGCCCGACCCACCGTTTCCCGTCCCATCGCCGCCCGAAAGGAAGTCCCGATGTCCGAACCCCAGGGGGAAATCCCCGTGATCGCTGCGGTACCGCAGCCGCCCGCCCAGCCCAACGCCGATCTGGAGCAGCGCCTGCGGGCCGAATATGCCGAGATCAGCGCCATTTCTGCCCAAGCCGCTCGCCTGGGCGTGACCATCGATCCGGCGGAAGCCATGGCCAAGGGTATCCGCCCCGAGGCCCTGCGCCGCACCGTGCTGGATCAACTGGCCGAGCGTTCCGATGCCACCGACGTGGTCGCCGCCGCTCCGGCGGGTGCGGCCCCCAAGGCGGACACAGAAAGCCCCATCGTCCGGCGTGCCCGTGAAGCCGCCGCCCGGAAATAAGGACACGCTGCCATGCCTGTGCTGAATGCTTCGCCCACCCTGGGCGATCTGCTGAAGTTCGAACTGAACGCCAGCTACACCCGCGAGACCGTCACCCTGAAGGCGGGCACGTCCTATCCCCTCGGTGCGGTGTTGGGCCGCATCGCCGCCAGCGGTGAATACCGCCTGTCCCCTGCTGCCGAGGTGGTCGGTGACGAAGGCGCGGAAACCGCTATCGCCGTGCTGCTGCAGGCCGTGGATGCCACCGACGGCGCCGCCACCGGCCTGATCGCCGCCCGTGGCCCGGTCATCCTGGCCGATGCCGCTCTGGCGTTCGACGCCTCGGTCGACCAGCCCGCCGAACGGGCCGCCAAGATCACCCAGCTCGCCGCATTGGGCCTCGTCGCCCGCGCCACCGTCTGATCGGAGCCTTTTTCATGAACGCCATCATCAATCCCTTCGACGCGGGCGGCTATTCGCTCGCCGAAATGACCCAGGCCATCAACCTGCTGCCCAACCTCTACACCCGGCTGGGCCAGATGGGGCTGTTCCGCTTCGAGGGTGTGACCCAGCGCAGCGTCATCATCGAGCAGGCCGAGGGCGTCCTCAACCTACTGCCCACCGTGCCGCTGGGCGGCCCGGCTACCGTCGCCAACCGCGATGCCCGGAGCATGCGGTCCTTCACGGTGCCGTGGATTCCCCACGACGATTCCATCACCCCCCAGGACGTCCAGGGCGTGCGTGGTTTCGGAGTCGCCGACGCAGCCGATCCCCTGGCCACCGTCATGGAGCGCAAGCTGACCCGCATGCGGAGCAAGCACGCCCAGACGCGGGAATTCATGGAGGTCAACGCGCTCAAGGGCATCGTCCGCGATGGTGCCGGCAGCACGCTGTACGACTATTTCGCCGAATTCGACCTGTCCCGCCAGCAGGTGGATTTCGCCCTGGGCACCGCCGCGACCAATGTCCAGGCCAAGATCCGCGACGTGTTGCGCAAGGTGGAGACCGAACTCAAGGGCGAGACCATGACCAGCGTGCTGGCCCTGGTCAGCCCGGAATTCTTCGACAAACTGATCGGCCATGCAAAGGTCGAGCAGGCCTACCAGTACTTCTCCTCGACCGGTGCCCAGCCGCTGCGGGAAGACGTGCGGCGCCGCTTCCCCTTCGCCGGCATGGTGTTCGAGGAATACAGCGCCACCGTCACCCTCTCGACCGGTGCGACGGAAACCCTGATCCCGGCGGGCGAGGGCATCGCCTTCCCGCTGGGCACCATGGACACCTTCGTCACCTATGGCGCTCCGGCCAATCTGATCGAGACGGTCAACACCCTGGGCGTGCCCATGTACGCCCGCCAGCTTGCTCGCCAGGACGGCAGCGCCATCGACGTCAAGACCGAGGCCTCCATCCTCCCCGTGAACAAGCGGCCCCGCCTGGCGGTGCGCCTGTTCTCGGGCAACTGAGCATGACCGCCTTTGCCGACGCCCTCGACGACCTGTTCGCCGATCCGAACATGGCGGTCACGGTGACGTATCAGGGCCGCCCCGTGCGTGCCCTGGTACGGCGGCCCGACCGCGATATCGAGTTCTCCGACATCACCGTCCACACGGGGACGGCGGTGTTCGATATCCGACGGCGGGAGATTCCGGCTCCCCAGGCGGGGGACATCATCCACCATGACGGCGACAACTTCGTCGTCCAGGGCGAACCCCGCCTGGATGCCGAGCGGCTGACCTGGACCTTGGACACGAGACCGGCATGAAACTGGCGGCGGCTATTTCGGGCGATCTGCGCAAGATCATGGCCGAGGAGGTCAAGGACGCCGAAGACGCCGTCACCGCCGCCATGCGCCAAGCCGCCGACGGGCTGAAGGCGGATCTCCGCCGTCAGGTCACCGAAGCGGGCATGGGCCAGCGCCTCGCCAATACCTGGCGAGCCGAGTTGTATCCCAAGGGCCAAAAGAGCATCAAGGCGGCGGGCTTCGTCTTCACCAGGGCCCCCACCATCATCCGCGCCTTCGACCAGGGGGCGGTGATCAAATCCAAGCATGGCTTCTGGTTGGCGATCCCCACACCCGCCGCCGGCACCGGCGCCCGAGGCAAGCGCATGACGCCGGGTCTGTGGGAGCAGATGCATGGTGCCCGGCTGCGCTTCATCTACCGCCGGGGCGCGCCCTCGCTGCTGGTGGCAGAAAACATGCGGGCACGGGCGGGGAAAAGGGGCGGCTTCGCCAAGGGCAGCGCCTCGGCGCTCCGCTCCGGGCGCGGGATGACCACGGTGGTGATGTTCATCCTGGTGCCGCAGGTGAGTTTGAAGAAGCGCCTCGATGTGGACGCCGCCGCCGAGCGGTGGGCTTCGGCGCTGCCGGAGCTGATCGTCAGGAACTGGCGGGAATAGACCCAATCAGCCGAACAGGTCGGAATGGGTGCCGGAAGCCGCCAGCACCAGTTCCTCTTCGGTTTCGTACCAGATCAACAGCCAATCCGGTTCGATATGGCATTCCCAGCAGGGACTCCAATTACCGGACAGACGGTGGGGACGGTGCCGGATGGCCAGCGGCTCGCTGTTCACTAGGCACTCCACCACCTGCCAGAGCTTGTCGAGACTCTTGCCTCGTTTGGTCGCCGTCTTGAGATCGCGCTCAAACTGCTTCGTGGTGCGAAGGCGCAAACTCAACGGTGGGCTGCCTTCAGCGCATCAAGGCTCGACCACTCGGTCAGGTTCTCGCCGTCCATGGCATCCCGGAGAGCCGCCTGCGTGGCCTCGTTGGGAATGCGGACGGGGAACGGCAGTCCGTGGTGCAGGGTCACCTGACGATAGAACAGGGTGATCGCTTCGGTCGGCGTCAGACCGAGGGCGCCGAAAACGGCCTCGGCCTGAGCCTTGAGGTCGGGTTCGACGCGGGCGCGGATCGATTCTGTCTTGGACATAGGGCCTCCTTGGTTGTCCCCATTATGTGCCTCATTCGGGGAACATTTCAATGTCCTCCATTCGTGAACAGATCCTCGCCGCCCTGCTGGCGCGGCTGCAAACCATCCCCGGCGCTACGATCAAACGGGAAGCGCCGCTGCCGGAAGCGGTGCCTGCCGGTGGTCTGATCATCCTGCGCGACGGCGATCCCGGCGACCCGGAGGTGCTGCTGTCACCGCTCTCCTATCTCTGGGAACACCAGACCGAGATCGAGGTCATCCTTCAACGCGGCCAGGACGACGACAGCGCCGCATTGGATGCACTGCTGATGGCGGTGGGCACCGCCCTGGCCGCCGACCGCTCCCTCGGTGGTCTGGCCGAATGGCTGGACTGGGGCGCTCCCAAGACCTCCGGCCTCGCCATTGACGGTGCCGCCGCCCTGCGCGGCGCCATGGTGCCGATCACCATCCATTACGGCTCCAGCGACCCGCTGGGCTGACCAACACTTTATATATGGGAGTTTCCCATGGCAAAAACGCGGGCCTATGGTGCCGATTGCATCCTGCTGGCCGCCTTCGAGACCGTTTACGGCACCCTGCCGGCCGACGGTTATACCCGGCTATCGTTCAAGGAATCCAGCCTGGGGGCCGAGCGCCCCCTGGGTTACGACCCGCTGCTGGGCCAGGGCCGCGACGCCCAGGACCCGTTCTATGAGGCGATCAAGGACGAGGGCGATATCGGCGTGCCGCTGGATGTGCGGGCGCTGGGGTTCTGGCTGAAGGGCCTGTTCGGCGCACCCGCCACCGCCGACAACGGTGATGGTACCTTCGACCATGTCTTCACCTCGGGCGGCACACTGCCCAGCCTCGCCATCGAGATCGGCCATGCCCAGCTGGCGGTGCCGAAGTTCTTCCGTCATGGCGGCGCCAAGCTGGACAAGCTGTCCTTCGACATGGCCCGCTCCGGCACCGCCAACGCCAGCATCGGGGTGATTGCCCAGGGCGAGACCGAAACCGCCGCTACCATCGATGCCAGCCCGGCGACCTTCGCCCTGAAGCGGTTCAGCCAGGGCAGCGGCGCCATCCGGGTCGGCGGTGGCCAACTGGCCAACGTGGTGGGCGGCAAGCTGTCGTTTTCCAACAACCTGGAGCGGGTCGAGACCATCCGGGCCGACGGGTTGATCGACGGCGTGGACGAGACCGAAGCCACCGCCGAGGGTTCGGTGGATATCCGCTTCGGCACCGACACCACGCTCACTGCCGCCATCGCCGACGAGAGCCCGGTGGCGATGGAATACGGCTTCACCATTCCCGGCTCGGCCTTTGCCCTGACCTTCCATCTGCCCCGTGTCTTTTGTCCCAAGAAGAAGCAGGAGATCAAAGGCCCCGGCGGCATCCAGGCCAGCTACGACTGGCGGGCGGCCCGCGATCCGGTGGCGGGGTATCTGCTCCGCGTCACCCTGGTCAACGACGTGGCGGGGTACGGATCATGATTCGCCTCTCCCTGCCGAAGGAGCCGTATTGGCTCGATCTGCCCCATGGGGTGCGGGTGTTCGTGCGCCCCCTGACCACGGCGGTCTACGAGGCCGCCCGGTCGCGTGGCTGGCGCATGGCGCGTGCCATCGCCGCCGAGCATGCCGATCTCAAAGCCGCCGGGGCCGACATCACCGGCCTGCCGGATCTGTCCGACGAGGACGCCCTGGCCGGACTGTCACAGATGCTGTTCGCCCAAGGTCTGGCCCGTTCCGCCATCACCAAGTGGGAGGGCGTTCTGGGGGAAACCAACGAGCCTGCTGAGGTCTCCGACACAAGCATCGCCGAGCTGATGCAGCTTCCCCGCATGGCCGAGTCCTTCGTCGTCCAATACACCGAAACCCACGAAGCGGTCATCGCCGAGGGAAACGTCTCCAGGCCCGCGCCGAATGGCACTTCGGCGGCGGGCCTGACTACTGCCGAGGCTGCGGCGGAAACTGCGACTGCCCCTATGACCGCAACGCCCCCCTGACCGAATCCGGCTGGCAAGCCTGGGAATTGCTGACCGGTTCCATTGGAACCATCCGTCTTGGTCCCCGTGGCGGCATCACCGGTCTCGACCTTCCTGCCCTGCTGATCCAGGCCGAGGCGCTGGGTTACGACCAGCCTTTGCTGGCGCGGCTGCTGCCCTTCGCCGAGCGCGGCATGGTGGCGGGGGCGGCCAAGCTGCAATCCGATTCCTGACAGTGATGGATCACCATGCGCGTCCGCCTGACCCAGCTCGACGGCAAGCTGCCCAATCTTGCCTTGATGCGGCTGGCGGCATGGCATCGGGGCCGGGGCCACGAGGTGGTGTTCACTCGTCAGGTCGAGCGAGAGATGTTCGAGGGCGAGTACGATGCCGTCTATGGTTCGGCCATCTTCACCGCCAGCCAGCCGCTGATCGAGCGGTTCCGTCAATGCTGGCCCTCGGCCATCGTCGGGGGGACCGGCAGCACTTCCGCCATCACCGTGGAACAGGTGGTGGGCGGAAGGTGGGAACGCTGCGATTACCGGGATCATCCCGGCTTCCTGCCCTCGCTCGGCTTCACCGCCCGAGGCTGCCGGATGAAATGCCGGTTCTGCATGGTGCCGGGATCGGAAGGCCGCCCCAGATCGGTCAACGCCATCGCCGATCTGTGGCGCGGGCCGGGGCACGCCAGGAAGCTGCTGCTGCTCGACAACGA
This sequence comes from Magnetospirillum sp. 15-1, assembly GCF_900184795.1. Lineage (NCBI taxonomy): Bacteria > Pseudomonadati > Pseudomonadota > Alphaproteobacteria > Rhodospirillales > Rhodospirillaceae > Magnetospirillum > Magnetospirillum sp. 15-1. The sequence goes on from NZ_FXXN01000026.1 coordinate 233,729, forward strand.
TTTCTTCGGCCAGCCGGAGGAGCAATGGCAGGCCCGCGTCGCCGAGATCCGGGGTGGCGATTTCCGGGTCTGTTTCAGCCAGGGCATCAATATCCGGCTGGTGGATGACCGGGTGGCCGAGGCCCTGGCCTCGGTCCAATACCGCGACGACCAGTTCCGCCAGCGCCGCCTCTACACCGCCTGGGACAATCTCGGCGATGAACGGGTGTTCTTTCGCGGTGTCGAACGGCTGGACAAGGCCGGGGTGCCGCCTCGGCATCTGATGGCCTACATGCTGGTGGGGTTCGATCCGGCGGAGACCTGGGACCGCATCCATTACCGCTTCGGCCGCATGGTCGCCGCTGGTATCCGCCCCTATCCCATGGTGTTCGATCCCGCCCGCCGCGACCTGAAGCAATTCCAACGCTGGGCGGTGACCGGGCTTTATCGGGCCGTCCCCTGGGCCGATTACGATCCATCCATCCGAAAGCGGAATGCCGGGAGCCAATTGGCCCTGGCCGTCGCCTGAGACCTGATCCATGGCCACCAAATCCGTCTCCATCCGCCTGTCCTTGCAGGACGGCGAAACCGTGCGCCGCGCCCTGCTGCAACTGGGCGAGGACGGACAGAAGGCCCTGCTGCGCATCGAGACGGCGGCGCAACCGGCGTCGAAGTCGCTGCTGGCCATGAATGCCGCCAGTCAGGATATCCAGGGCGGCATGGCGGGGTTTGCCTCGCGGCTTGGCCCCATCGGCTCGGTGATGATGGCGCTGGGACCGGCGGGGTTGGCGGCCGGGGCGGCTATCGGCTTCTTCGGCAAGGCCATGGTCGAGTCCACCATCAAGGTGGAAAGCCTGGAGGCCCGCCTCAAGGGTCTGGTCGGCGCCGCCGCCCTGAGCGAAACCACCAGCTATCTCTACACCCAGGCGCAGAAGACCGGCACCGCCCTGGAGACGGTGGTCGGGGCCTATTCCCGACTGGCGGCGTTGCAGAAGGCCGGGATCATCACCACCGGCGAGTCCCGCGCCCTGCTGGAGGGCTTCCAGTCCACTGCCATCGCGCTGGGGGCCTCGTCCGAACAGTTGGAGCAATCCCTGTTCGGTCTGGCCCAGGGGCTGTCGTCGGGCACGCTCCGCGCCGAGGAACTCAACCAGATCGTCGAGCCCATGCCGGGGCTGCTGCAGGCTCTCGACCGGGCCGCCGCGCTGCCCTCGGGCGGCTTCCGCCAGATGGTCACCCAGGGCAAGGTCACGGCGGATTTCTTCCGCGACACCTTGATCAAGGCGCTGCGGGGCTTCGACGAAGCCGCCAAGGAAAGCGCCGACACCGCCGAGCGGTCCTTCACCCGCATGGCCAATGCCTGGCAGGGCTTCACCAACGCCTCCTGGCTGCGCAAGGTTCTGTCGGGCGGCGCCAATGCCGGGGCGGCGACGCTGGAATCGCTGACGCCGGGGGAATCCACCGTCAAGTCGCGGCTGGCCGATCTGGATCGCCGCATTGCCGCCCTGGGGGGCGAGCAGGCGCTCGACAAGCCGCTGCCGACGGGCACCCATTCGGTGGTGGTGCAGGCGGTCAGGGAGGAAAACGAGGAACTGCGCCGCCTGCTGGCCGAGCGCCAGGACGTCGCCGCCGATCTCGACGAGATCACCCGCAAGCGCGCGGGCATGGAAGCCCAGGCCAAGATGGAGCGCGACCGGGTCCGGGCCGAGCAGCGCGAGCCGACCTATATCGAGAAGCTGACCGACCTCAAATTCGAGGTGGAATGGCAGGAGAAGCTCAATACGGCCCGCGCCGCCGGCAACGCGGAATTCTCCCGCACCAAGGCCCAATACGAGGCCGCCAAGGGCTTTCGCCAGATTGAGAAGGAGCTGTTCCAGCAAGGTGGCGTCTATCGCACCAAACCCAAGGAACAGGAGATCAAGGATCTGCTGGCCCGCGAGGCCGAAGCCAAGGGCAATGGCGAGATGTCGGCCCAGGCTCAGGCCGAGGTGCTGGGGCTGAACCTCCAGGCCCGTGGCCAGGAGCGTCTGGCCGAAGCCGCCCGCACCGGCGGACAGGCCCAGATCGATGCGGCGCGAGCCGCCAAGGTGCTGGAATTCGCCTTCAAGAACAATGGTGCGGCGGTGGCCGAGTATGACCGGGCGTTGCGCCGCATCGACGACGCCAAGCTGCTGGAGCAGAAGAACGGCCTGATCCGCACCCTGGGGCAGGAAGCCGCCGCCAATGACCGTCTCGCCGATTCCGCCAAGGGATCGGTGGCTGACACCATCCTGGCGGAGCGCACCAACTGGCTGGCTGAACAGGCATCCAAGGGGCTGATTGATGCCAATGGCGAACTGGCGGCCTCCTACGCCCAGGTGCAGAAATCGCGCGCCAACAGCGAGGCCGCTCGCGCCGTTGCCGATCTGGAACGCGAGATCGACGCCCAGGTTCGGTTGGCCGAGGCGGTGCGGAGCAGTGATCGCACCAAAGTCCGTGACGTCACCATCGACAATGATGTTGTCAAATTCGCCCGCAGCCACAAGTTGGCAGAGGACGATCCCAAACTCGATGAGTACCGGGCGGCCCGCTCGCGGCAATATGCCGAGTCGGTCAAGGACGAGGCCCGCCAGACCACGCTGGCCTATGACGCTACTCTGCGGTTTGCCGAGGAACTGGCCAAGCTCAACGAGCAGCGGGCCAGCGGCACCTTGTCGGAAGAGGCTTACACCCGCCGTTATCGGGAGCTGGAGCAGGATAAGCTGGCCGCCAGCCGCGATTGGCAGGACGGGGCCATCCGGGCGGTGCGGGCCTATGCCGACGAAGCCAGCAACGCGGCGGTTTCCGCCGAACGCGCCATGTCGGGAGCCTTGCGGGCTAGCGAGGATTCCTTCGTCAAATGGGCCATGACCGGCAAGCTGGCCGGACAGGATCTGTTCAACAGCCTGGCCGAGGAGGCCCTGCGCGCCGCCTGGCGCATGTCGGTGGTGGCGCCCCTGTTCGGTGGGGCTGGCGGCGGCATCTTCGGCGGCATGATCGCCGGCATCGGCAGTTTCTTTTCCGGGACCGCTTCTGGTGGCGCCAGTTCCGGCGGCGCAACGCCGGTGCCCGATACCGGTAATTTCGCCATCGCCCATACCGGCGGCCTGATCGGTCTCGACCGGCTGGACGCTCGTTCATACAGCGCGTCGGTGTTTTCTAATGCGCCGAAATTCCACGGCGGCGGTCTGGTGGCTGGCGAACGCCCTATCGTCGCTCGCGTCGGCGAGGGGGTCTTCACGCCCCGGCAGATGGACAATGCCGACCGCATCCTGAACGCCGCCTTATCGCAGCCGACGGCGGTGGGCGTGGTGGTCACGGTCAACAATCATGCGTCGGGCACCCAGGCCCGCGCAGAGCAATCCCAGGGGGCCGATGGCCGCATCCATCTCGACATCATCGTCGAGGAGATCGAAGGCCGCATGAGCCGCCGCATTGGTCAGGGCGAGGGCATGGCCCCGATGCTGGAGCATCGCTATGGACTGAACCCGGCGGCAGGGACCTATCGATGACCACGCTCGTCTCCTGGCCCGCTCGGCTGCCGCTGCCGACCTATGACGGCTATGCCCTGGAACCGGAATCCGCCGTCACCCGCACCGACATGGAATCCGGCCCCGCCCGGCAGCGGCGGCGGTTCACGCAAACGCCCACCCGCATCCCGGTGCGCTGGCGCTTTCGGGACGTGGACTTCGCCACCTTCGAGGCATGGTTTCGCCTGAAGCTGGACGATGGCGCCGACTGGTTCGCCATCTCCCTGCTGGGCGGCATCGGCATCGCCGCCCACGAGGCCCGCTTCGTCGGCCAGGGCAACGCTCCCTATAAGGCGGTCCCCAGTCGGGGCGGCACCTGGATCGTTACCGCCATTCTGGAGGCCCGGGACAAGCCGATGCTCGACGAAGGGGCGCTGGATATCGTGCTCGACAGCGATCCCTCCGCTCTGTTCGGAACCATCGATGGCTTCCATCTCCTGATCCATTCCAGCCTTCCCGGCCCCCTGTCCTGGTAAATCCCCATGAGCCTGCAAACCGATCTTCAGACCGCCATCGCCAAGGTGACGGCGGATGGGGCGTTGCTGCACCGGATCGTCCATGGCCCCGCCGATGGCGCCGTCGTCACCGAGGGCGGGATGGTCAAGACCGTGGCCGCCGTGCTGGCCGATATCGCCGGTGCCCTCGCCGAGGAAAAGAGCAAGGCGTCCACCGCCGCCGATATCATCGACCGCATGGCCAACGGCCCGGCCACCGGTGCCGACAGCCTGGTCGAGACCGCCTCCGGGCCGGTGAAGACGCTGCAACGCGCCATCGCCGACCTGGAAGCTCTTTATGCCGCCGCCCCCATCGGCGAGAGCCTGAGCCAAATCCAGGCAGCCCTGACCGAGGCCCGCATCGTGCTGGATCAGGTGCTGGCCGAGGCTGCCCAGGCCGCTGAAGCGGCAGACCAGACCACTCAAGCCGCAGGTACGGCCATGGCTGCGCGGATCGCCTGCGAACAGGCCGCCGCCTCTGCCGAAGCCGCCGCTCAGGTGGCTGGCGATCAGGCGGAGCAGGCCCGGTCGATCATGACCTCGCTGTCCGACCTCGGCCTGGATGGAGGCGACGTCGCCGAAATCCGCGCCCTTTGGGAAGAGGCCACCCTTCTCGGCCTCGATCTGCTGTAGGAGACATCCCCTTGTCCATGTCGTCCCTCCACTCCCTCCTTGAGGCTATCAAGGGGCGGGGTCAGTCCCTGGCGTCCGTCGAGGGCGTTGGCGCCGCCACCGCCCGCGATCTCGTCTATCTCGCCAAGGCGGTGGAAGCCATGGTTGGCGCCGACGCCCTGCTGGACCTGCTCGATACCGCCGGCCGTCCCGCCGAGATCGTCATTGTTCCGGCTCCCGGCACGGCCACCGTCACCCTGACCTCCGATCAGGTCAGCCGCGACGTGGTCGTGGTGCGTCCCGATCAGGGGGCCTACACGGCGAATGCTTCGCTGATCGTGGCGCCGTCACGGGGCTGGGCCGCCGTTTTCGACAACGAGCTGGCCATCCCGCTGCGGGTCAGGACCGCCACCCAGGCCACCCCGGTGGACATCGCGCCGGGCCGCAAGGGATGGCTGTTCTGCGACGGGGCGGTGGTCGACCATGTGTTCGACGTTGCCGCCGCCGTAGCGGCCGCCGCCTCCCCGCTGGCGATGCGCGGAGACCTCTATGTGCGCGACGGCTCCGGCAATGCCCGTCTGGCTGTGGGGGCCGCCGCCAAGTTCCTCGGCTCGGACGGCACCGATCCCAAATGGCTGCTGCCGCCGGGACGCCCCAATGCGCGGGTTCGGTATCTCGCCAATGATTTCATCGCCCGCGATGCCGACGACAATCCGATCCCCGGCGGCACAGCCGTTTCGCTGACGGCGACGTCCAGGCTGGGCAACCTGATCACCAATGCCGTCACCTTCCCCGATCACGCCAATCTCGGCATCTGGGACGCCGACAGCCAGTCCGGCATGACCTCCATCTATCGCGGCTTCGCGGCGGTGTTCCAGGACGGCGGCCTTTCCGTGTGGGGCAATTCCAATTCGGGGCGCAACGGCGATCCCAACGGTTCGCACTGGCCGCATTTCCAGCCGGCGCTGTACCGCACCACCAACGAGGGACATCTGCTCGGCGAGACGCTCACCGATTCCGCCATCAAGCAGATCTACGGCAATTACGGCACCACCATGATCCTGCTGGAGAATGGCGAGCTCTACGCTACCGGCTATGGGGGCCACGGCCAGCAAGGCGACGGTACCACGTCGAGCAAGTCGTTTTTCCAGCGCATCGTCTTTCCCGGCGACGCCGGGCCCGTCCGCTATGTCGTCTCCACCTGCATGACCGGGCCGGACAGCAGCGCCGCCTTCTACGCCTTGATGGAAGACGGCGACGTCTATTCCTGGGGCTATAACGGCTATGGTCAGCTCGGTCTGGGCGACGGCAGCAACCGGACCATGCCCACCAAGCTCGCCGCCTTCGACCGCAACGTCCAATGCATTGTGGCAGCGGGCGGCTCCTACGGCTTCGCCCATTTCGTCACCACCGACAACCGGCTATTCGGCTGCGGCTATAACGGCTACGGCAATCTGGGCGACGGCACCACCGCCAACAAGGCCGCGCCGGTGCTGATCGATGCCGGGCCGGTGGTGAAATGCGCCAACACCGGCTACGGCTCGTTCAACTTCGCCTTCTACATCAAGGCGGACGGCAAGCTCTATGCCATGGGCTTCAACGAAAGCGGCCAACTCGGCGATAACTCGACCACCCAGCGCAACTCTCCGGTCCTGGTCAGCACTCTCGGCCTGACCGATCTCACCAAGGTAATCGACATCTGGGCCTACGGCGCCCGCTATGGCGCCGGGGCCTTCGCGCTGACCAAGAACGGGCAGTTCTGGGCCTGGGGCAGCAACGTCAACGGCCAGTTGGGCCTGGGCGACACCACCAGCCGCCAAGCCCCCGCCCTGGTGCCGGGTGTCGAGCATGTCTCGCAGGTCGCCTCGCCCACCACCGGGGTCAACCAATCCACCCAGTACCACTACAACAACGTCATGGTTCTGCGGCACGCCAATGCGGCCGACCGCATCGCGCGGCGCAACGGCTACCCCATGACGGCGGGATATGGCGGGGCGTTCATGGGCACCCCCAACGCCTCCAACCCGACCACGGCATTCAAGTATGTGGGTTTCCCGCCCAAATACCACGGACGCATCCGCCGCATCGGCTGCTCGGGCTATCACGACGGCACCAATACCTCCGAGCAGGACGCCTACGCCCTGGCCATGGACGGCACCGTCTTCGCCTGGGGGCCGTCCAGCACCTATTCCCTCGGCGACTGGATGAACACCGGCAGCATCTGCCCGCAGCCGCTCAAATTCTGATCGGAGAATACGATTATGAAGGTCTACGCCTATACCCCGGCGGACGGTGTGCATTGGCTGCCTGCCGCCCAGTACGAATCCCTGGGCCAGTGCGGCGGGAAGCATTACTTCGCCATTCCCGACGATACCGATATTCCCGAGCAGCCCGAGGAGATCGGTTTCTCCCAAATCACCGACGCCGATGAATTCCGTCAGGTGGTCGAGACCGCCCCCTATTTCTTCCGCTGGCGCGGCACCCCTGACCTGACCGCCGAGGCGGCCAAGGTCGGTATCGTTCTGGAGTGACCGGCCATGGCCGCGGAAAACTCCCCCGACATCTGGGCCGGTGTCGCCACCCAGTATGTGGGCGCCTGGGGTCAGGCCGCTCCCATGGTCCAGATCGCCGCCATCATCGCCGTGGTGATCGTGGTGGCGATCCTGGCCTGGGCATGGTCGCGTAAGAAGGCCGAGTCCGAACCCACGGGTATTCCCGTCGAAGCCTTTGCCCATGTGGTCGAGGAACAGGCCCGCCAGACCGAGGCTCTGCGCTCGGCGGTCGAAGGCCTGTCCGAGATTGTCCACGAGATGCGCAAGCTGCTGGAAGCCCGCACCCTATGCCCCTATGGAGACCGGCGCCATGCCTGATCCGGCATTGTCGCAGGCGCTGAAGGAGGCGTTTGCATCAGCCCCGGCCGGAACGGTGATCCTGGATACATTGGAAATCTGGCATCCAACCTTCACCGAACCGATTCGGGTGGTGCGCGATCATGCCGACCTCACCGCCCGGCTGGAGGCCGGTGCCCCCCGCGATGGCGGCAAACGGGTGACCTTCGCCGCGCTGGCCTTCGAGTTCTCGCCGCCGCCGGTGGATACCGCCCCGGTACCGGAAATCACCGTCACCCTCGACAATGTCGGCAGCGACATCACCGATGCCCTTGAGGGCGCCGCCATCAGCCAGCAGGTGATCGAGATCACCTGGCGGCCCTATCTCTCCACCGATCTCAACGGCCCCCATATGGACCCGCCCATCACCATGACCCTGACCGATGTCGAGGCCGACACCATGAGAGTCACCGGGCGTGCCCGCATGCTGGATGCGGGGAACAAGTCCTTCCCGTCCATCACCTATACCGCCCGGCGCTTTCCCGGCTTGGCGCGGTAATGAGGGTCAGGTTTCCCAGGGATTGAGGATATCGACGCCGGCCGCGGCGAAATCGGCGACGTTGCGGGTTACCACGGTGAGCCGGTGCTTCAGGGCGGTGGCGGCGATCAGGCTGTCGATGGCCGGCAGCGGTTGTTTGATCCGTGCGGTCAGGCGGCCCCATTCGTCAGCGACGGCGGCATCGACCGGCAGCACGCGGCTCTCGAACCAGTCGGGTAGCTCGATTTCCAGCCAGGCGATGATCCGGCCGCGCCGCCGCCCATCCGCCAGCTTCTCGGCACCCCGGCGGATTTCGCCCAGGGTCAGGGCGCTGATGAACAGCGCCTCCTGCGGCACCGTTTCGAACCACTCCACCACCTGCGGCGCCGGGACGGGTCGGATCAACTCCGACAAGGCGCAGGTATCGACCAGATAGCTCACAACTCGATGTCCCGCGATGGCGAGCGATCGCGTTCGATGTCGAGGTCCACGCCGGACAGCGGCGAAGCCCGCAGGAATTCCACCAGCGACGGCTTGCGCCCCTTCAGCCGTTCGTACTCGTCCTGGGACATCACCACCGCCGTGGTACGGCCCCGAACGGTGATCGCCTGCGGACCTTCGGCTGCGGCGCTGCGCAGCAGTTCGCTGAACCGGGCCTTGGCGTCCTGAACCTGCCACGCGTGCATGGGCGTCTCCTGACCATTCTGACCAGATGAGGATAGCGACAATGACCCGCGAATGCCAGTCGCCGGTTGGAGCCCCCCATTGGGCCATCGCTTTGATCGGCGTGCCGTGGTCCGTCCACGGCAGCGGGCCGGACTCGTTCAATTGCTGGGAATTCGTCCGCATGGTCCAAGCCGAGCATTTCGGCCGCCTGCTGCCCGAGATCAGCAATCCCCAAGATATGCTGGTCATGGGGCGCACCTTCCGCGACCACCCCGAGCGTCGGCGCTGGGCCAAGGTTGATTCGCCTGCGGAAGGCGATTGCGTCCTGCTGCGTCGGTCCCGCCATCCCATCCATGTGGGCGTCTGGCTCGATGTGGATGGCGGCGGCGTCCTGCATTGCGCCGAGGGTGCCGGGGTGGTGTTCCAGCGTTCGGACGCGCTCGCGCTCAACGGCTGGGCCGTCGAAGGCTTCTACCGCTTCATCGGTGGCCAGGGATGACCGCCTCCATCGTCATCGTCACCAACCCGTTCGAGCCGGTGGCCAGCCGCTCGGTGCATGCGGTGGAATCCGGGATCACGCTGGGCGGCCTGTTGCAGGGCTGCGGCATTGCGGAGGATTGCTGGTCCGATGGCCCGGAAATCCTGATCGGCGGCATGACGGTGCCGGTCGGCATTTACGCCGTCCGGGCCATCGGCGACGGCGAGGTCGTCACCGTCATTCGCTGGCCCCAGGGCGGCGGGGGCGGTGGTGGGGGCGGCAAGAACCCCATGCGGATCGTGCTGACCATCGCGGTGATGGTGGCCGCCATCTATCTGGGTCCCATGGCGGCGGTGGCCATGGGCTACACCGCCGCCGGCAGTGCCGCCGCCATGGCAACCGCCGGTATCGCCCTGGCCGGCTCGATGCTGATCAATACGGTGATCCCGGCCCCCAAGCCGTCCATGCCGTCGCTCAACTGGGGCGGCAGCGGCAGCGCGCCGGCCCCCAGCCCGACCTATTCAATCCAGGCTCAAGGCAACCAGGGCCGATTGGGCCAGCCGATCCCGGTGATCTATGGGCGCCACCTGATCTATCCCGACCTCGCCTCGGAACCTTACCAGGATTACGTCGGCGGCGAGCAGTACCTCTACCAGCTTCACGTCATCGGCCAGGGCGACTACGCGGTCGAGCAGATCCGCATCGAGGACACCCCCATCTCTTCGTTCGAGGAGGTGCAGACCGAGATCGTCCCGCCCGGTTCCCCGGTGACGCTGTTCGAGCCGGACGTGGTCACCGCCGCCGAGATTGCCGGCCAGGAACTGGTCGCCCCCAATCTGGTGCAGTCCGGCGACGATGGGTACATTGGCCCGTTCACCGCCAATCCGGTCGATACCACGACCGGGGCGCTGGGCATCGACGTGGTGATGCCGCGTGGCCTCTATTACGCCAATGACGGCGGCAGCCTCGACAGCCGCACCGTCCAGTGGCAGGTCGAGGCGCGCGCCATCGATGCCGAGGGAGGAGCCATCGGCGGCTGGGCGGTTCTGGCGCAGCCGTCGCATACCGCCGCCACCAACAGCACTATCCGTCTGTTCTTCCGCTATTCGGTCAGTCCGGGCCGTTACGAGGTCCGCCTCAAGCGTCTCGACGCCAAGGACACCGCCGAACGCGCCGGCCATGAAATCCGCTGGGGCGCTCTGCGCGCCTATTTGACCGGCCAGCCCGATTTCGGCGCCGTCACCTTGCTGGCGGTCAAGATGCGGGCCACCGACAATCTCAGCCAGCGCTCGTCGCGGCTGATCAACGTCATCGCCACCCGCAAGCTGCCTGTGTGGTCGGCGGCGGGCGGTTGGTCGGCCCCGCAGCCGACCCGGTCCATCGCCTGGGCCTTCGCCGATGCCTGCAAGGCCGAGTATGGGGCGAAGCTGGCCGATTCCAGGATCGACCTCAAGACGCTGGCCGTCCTGGATACCGTTTGGGCTGCCCGTGGCGATTCCTTCGACGCGGTGTTCGACTCCAGCATGACGGTATGGGAAGCCCTGACCCGCATCGCCCGCTGCGGCCGTGCCGTGCCCATCCAGCAGGGCGGTATCGTCCGGATCATCCGTGATGCGCCCCAGACCATGCCGGTGGCCATGTTCGGGCCGCGCAACATCGTCAAGGGCTCGTTCAAGATCAAATACGTCATGCCCGGCGACGACACCGCCGACGCGGTGACGGTGGAGTTTTTCTCGTCGCGCACCTGGAAGCCCGACGAGACCACGGCCAAGCTGGCGGACAGTGCTGGCGACAATCCCGCCAAGGTCAACCTGTTCGGCTGCACCGCCAAGGACCATGCCCAGCGGGAAGGTCTCTACATCGCCGCCAACAACCGCTATCGCCGTCGCATGGTCACCTTCCGCACCGAGTTGGAGGGCATGATCCCCACCTATGGCGATCTCGTCGCCATCACCCACGACATGCCCCGCTGGGGCCAGGGCGGCGAGGTGATCGACTGGCGGGCCGAATCCCCGAAGCCGCCTTGGATTGGGGCGGTGCTGATGCTGTCCGAGCCGCTGACCTGGACCGAGGGCGCCAGTCATTATCTGGCGCTGCGCCGCCGCGACGGAAGTCTGGCGGGGCCGTTCCGGGTCGAGCCAATGGCCGATGCGCCCACCATGGTGCGTCTCGCCGAGCCGCTGACCGTCACGCCTTATACCGGCGGCTCGGAGGAGCGGACCTACTTCTCCTTCGGCCCCGGCCAGGCTTGGGCGCAGACCGCCCGCATCCTCGCCATCCGTCCCCGCGCCGAGCAGGTGGAGATTACCGCCGTCGCCGAGGATTCCCGCGTCCACGTCAATTAGCCGTCTTTCATTTCCCGTCCCCACAGCCGCCTCCGGGCGGCTTTTTTTGTTGGAGAATGACCATGACCCAGTCCAGCACCATTCCTCGCGGCATTCGCCTCAACAATCCCGGCAATATCAAGGAATCCCCCGGCGACAAGACTCAGTGGCAGGGCGAGCGCGCCACCGATGATGATCCGGTGTTCGAGGAGTTCGTCAGCCCCGAGGCCGGTATTCGTGCCCTGGCCCGCATCCTGCTCGGCTATCAACGTCGCCATGGCCTCAACACCGTGACGGGAATCATCACCCGTTGGGCGCCGGGCTGCGAGAACGACACCGGCTCATACATCGCCCATGTCGCTTCTCGCCTGGGCGTGACGTCCGATCAGGCCATCGACCTGACCAAGGCCGACACCATGGCCGGATTGGTCGAAGCCATCATCCGCCATGAGAACGGCCAGCAACCTTACACCAGAGAAGTGATCCTGGCCGGGGTCGGCATGGGGCTGGGGAGTGTCTGACCATGAACCTGCTCGATCTCCTCGGCGATGCCGCCGCCATCGCCGCCAATCCCATCGCGGGGCTGGCCAAGGTAGCGCTGGACGTGGCGCCGGACATCGCCAGCCTGTTCGGCGACGATGCCGAAAAGGCGGTCGGCAAACTGGCCGACACCGTCCGCGCCATCACCGGCACCGACGATCTCGACAAGGCCCGCGAGGCGCTGGCCGATCCCAATCTGGTGTTCCAGCTTCGCTCCCAGGCCCAGGCCTTCGCCCACGAGGAGCGGATGCAGCAGATGGCTGTCGCGCTCACCACGCTGACCGCCACCCTGGCCGACCGCCAGAACGCCCGAGCCAGGGACAGCGAGTTCATCAAGGCCGGGCGCAACAATCTCCGCGCTAACGTCCTGCTGGTCACCGCCGGACTTGGCATCGTCGGCGGTATCGGCTTCATGGTGTTCGGCCATGTGGACGGCAACACCGCCGTCGGCGGCTGCATCATCTCGGTGGTGACGCTGCTGGCGGGCAAGTTTGCCACCGCCTTCGATTTCGAGTTCGGCGGATCGGCCGATTCCGAGCAGACCCGCACCCTGCTGGCCCAGGCCCCGCCCATTGGCAAATAGAACAAATCGGATTTCGCATAACGCTGCCGACCGGAGTGAGCAATCCCCCGGTCGGCAGTTTTTCGCGTTTGTATTGGGCTTGCAACCTCCAAACCGGCGGATCAATCTCCAGGGGCTTTGGCTTGATTTCAATTTGGCCGGCTCTTGAAGGGGCTGAAATGAACAAAGGTATCCTCGCCGCCTTGGCCGCCGCGATCCTGTTCGGCGGCAGCACTCCGTTCGCCAAGCTGCTGCTCGGCGGCATCGATCCCTGGCTGTTGGCAGGCATCCTGTATTTGGGCTCGGGGATCGGCCTGACCGCCGTCAGGCTGGTGACCAAGGGGGAGAGAGCCAGACTTGGCTCCGGGGAATGGCCGTGGCTGGTCGGTGCGATTCTATCGGGCGGTGTCGCCGGTCCCGTACTGCTCATGTATGGATTGTCGGGCACATCCGCCGCCACCTCGTCGCTACTGCTGAATGCCGAAGGGGTGCTCACCGCCGTGCTGGCCTGGGTGGTGTTCAAGGAAAACGCCGACCGCCGTATCGTGCTCGGCATGCTCGCCATCGTGGCGGGGGCGGCGGTGCTGTCCTGGCCGACCGGCTCGGTCGAACCATCCTGGCCGTCCCTTGCGGTTTTGGCCGCCTGCCTGTGCTGGGCCATCGACAACAACCTGACCCGCAAGGTGTCGCTGTCCGACCCGGTGCAAATCGCCGCCATCAAGGGGCTGGCCGCGGGCGTGACCAATGTGGTGCTGGCCGTAGCCATGGGCGCACCAATTCCATCGCCCGCAACCATCGCCGCCGCCGGGGCCAACGGTTTCCTCGGCTACGGCATCAGCCTCGTTGCCTTCGTGGTCGGGCTGCGGGAACTGGGAACCGCCAGGACCGGAGCCTATTTTTCCACCGCACCGTTCGTCGGGGCGATTGTCTCGGTGCTGCTGCTCGGGGAAACGATCAGCCTGCGTCTGGTTGCGGCGGCGGCGCTGATGGGCGTTGGTGTCTGGCTGCATCTGACCGAACGTCACGAGCATGATCACCAGCACAATGCCATGGAGCATGAACATGCCCATGAGCATGACGAACATCATCACCATCACGGGGACGAGCCGCTGGGGACGCATGTGCATCCTCACCGGCACGAGCCGATGATCCACCAGCACCCCCATTTCCCGGATGCCCACCATCGGCATGGGCATAGCTGAATGCTGTCCATTCCCATCTACGTTCTGGCGGCCTTCGCCGAGATCGGGGGCTGCTTCGCCTTCTGGGCGTGGCTGCGGCTGGGCAAGTCGATGGTCTGGCTGCTGCCCGGCATGGCGAGCCTTGCCGTATTCGCGTGGTTGTTGACCCGGATCGAGGCAGACTTCGCCGGACGCGCCTATGCCGCCTATGGCGGGGTCTACATCCTGGCTTCGCTGGCGTGGTTGTGGCGGGTCGAGGGCAATCGTCCCGACCGCTGGGATGTTCTCGGCGCGGCAATCTGCCTGACTGGCGCGGCCATCATTCTGTTCGCGCCCCGGTCATCCTGATTTCAGGGCGTCACGATGCCAGAGCGTCGATGATGCGGCATTCGGCGACGGTTCCCGCGCAACAGTGAGCCATCTCGCGCAGAGCGTCCCGCAACCGACCCAACTCCTCGATCTTGCGCTCGACCTCGGCCAGATGCGCCGAGGCCAACCGGTCGGCATCCTCGCACGGTTGCTCGGGATGCTCGGCCAGTCGCAGCAGCGCCCGGATCGCCTCGATACTGAAGCCCAGATCACGGCCCTTGCGGATGAAGGACAGCCGCCGCAAATCGTCACCGCTGTATTGTCGGTACCCAGCCGCCGTCCGGTCCGGCTGGGACAGCAATCCGATGCGCTCGTAGTAGCGAATGGTCTCGATATTGACGCTGGTCGCCTTGCCAAGCGCCCCGATGGTCAGTCCACGATTCTGATTCGTCATCACTCTTGACCCTGTAGTCGCTACAGGCCTCACCATATCCTGGATTAGTTTCGGGAGGTAGGTTTGGGTGCAAGCTGCTGTCAGGGTGAATGCCAGCCACCATCGGATGGGACCACCCCACTCTTCCGCCGGGCGCTATGGGCGGCGCTGGTCATCAACGCAGGCATGTTCGTAGTGGAGGTCGTCGCCGGCATGGCGGCCGGGTCGTCGTCGCTGCAGGCGGATTCCCTGGATTTCCTCGGCGATGCCGCCAATTACGCCGTCAGCCTGTTCGTCCTGGGCATGAGCCTGCGGCGCCGAGCGCAGGCGTCCGTGATCAAGGGGGCGACCATGGGGGCATTCGGCCTGTGGGTGATCGGCAACACCTTGCTGCATGTGCTGAACGGCACCGTCCCGGAATCTCAGGTGATGGGGGCGGTCGGCATCGCCGCCTTCATCGCCAACGTGGTGGTGGCGATCATGCTTTATGCCTTCCGCGAGGGTGACAGCAACATGCGCTCGGTGTGGATCTGCTCGCGCAATGACGCCATCGGCAATCTGGCCGTCCTGGCCGCTGCCGGCGGCGTATTCGCTTCCGGTTCGGGTTGGCCCGATTTCGCGGTGGCCGGGATCATGGCCGCCCTGGCGCTGAGCGGGGCGTACCAGGTCCTGCGCCATGCCCTGGCCGAACTGCGCTATTGCCCGGTGGCACAGGGATAAGCCTTGCGGATGTAGACGATGAAGGCCTGCGGCGCGCTGAGACGGAAGATTTCGTCATTCCCCTGGCGATCCTGGCCTTCCAGCCATTTCAACAGGCCTTCCAGCAAGTCCTGGTCCTTGACCCCGACGGGCATGCAGACCAGACGCTCCTGATACAGGGGGGCCATCACCCGGATGGTCTCGAAGATGGCCGCCGTGGCCGCCAGACACTTGGTACCGTTGCTGACCACATGGATGTCCTCCTGGGTCAGTGGGCGCTTACCCAGTTGTCCTTCGAGGACCAGGAGCTTCTTGACCTCGCCGCATAGCCGCAGCAGCCGCGACAGCGGCAGGGCGCGGGTATTGGCGAGATGTTCCCGCACCGGCGCGGCCGACCGGTCGCCGATGGGACCGCCGTCCTGCTGCCGCGCCAAGACCGGCGACGAGAGCAGGACGGCGCAGAGGAGGCATGCGGCGGATGGCCGGATCACGTTCCCCTCCTCAGGCCATGTCCGTGGCGCGGCGGCGAACCGTGTCATGGCGCAGGATTTCCCGGCGGATGGAGCCGAACCGCAGGTAGAGGGCCGGCACCACCACCATGTTGAGGATGGTCGAGGACACCAGCCCGCACAGGATCACCACCGCCATGGGAGCCTGGATCTCGCTGCCCGGCTGCCCACCGGAAAGCGCCAGCGGGATCAGGGCCAGACCGGCGGCCAGCGCCGTCATCAGGATCGGCGCCAGACGTTCACGGGCGCCGCGCCTGACCGCCTCGGCGGGGTCGCTCACCCCCTCGCGCTCGGCCAGATGGTGGATATGGGCGATCATCATCACGCCGTTGCGCGTCGCGATGCCGAACAGGGTAATCAGGCCGATCAGCCCGGCGATGGTCATCACGCCGCCGGTCAGGTAGACCCCCGCCACGCCGCCGATCAGGGCGAGCGGCAGGTTGAGCATGACCAGCAGGGCATCCTTGACCGAACGAAATGCCAGGAACAGCAGCAGGAAGATGCCCACCACCACCACCAGACTCAGCAGGCCCAGGGTACGGGTAGCCTCGGCGGCACTCTCGAACTGGCCGCCGAATTCGACGTGATAGCCCTCGGGCAGCTTGACCTCGGCCTCCACCTTGGCCCGCATCTCCTCGACCACGCCGCCGAGGTCGCGTCCCGCCACGTTGGCGGTGACCACGATCTTGCGCTGGACGTTCTCGCGGCTGACGCTGTTGGGGCCCCGGTCCTTGGTGATATCGGCCAGGGCGATCAGGGGCAGGCGGGCGCCGGACGAAGTGGTGATCAGGGTCTCGCGGATCGCCTCCATGCTGCCCCGCACCCGAGGGTCGTAACGCACCACCAGATCATAGGTGGCCTGGCCCTCCATGATCTTGGAGACCGTGACCCCGGCGAAGGCCGTCTCGATGGAATCGGCCACCTGGCGGAGCGTCAGGCCGTGCCGGGCGATGGCGGCACGGTTGAACTTCACGGTCAGGAAGGGGATGTCGGTCTGTTGCTCGGCGGAGACGTCGACGGCGCCGGGAACCTTCTCCACCGCCGCCTTCACCTGCCCCGCCACCCGGCGCAGGTCGTAGAGATCGGTGCCGAAGATCTTGATGGCGATATTGGCGCGGCTGCCCGACAGCATGTGGTCGATGCGGTGCGAGATGGGCTGGCCGACGATGATGTTCATGCCGGGAATCTGGGCGAAGTCACGGCGCAGGGAGTCGAGAAAATCCTCCTTGCTCCGCTCCTTCATTGCCAGACTGACCTCGATCTCGGATTCGTGGATGCCGAGCGCGTGGGGATCGAGCGGCGAGCGACCGGTGCGCCGCGCCGTCGCCGTCACCTCGGGCTGGCGCAGCAGGGCGTCCTCGACCAATTGGCCGAGACTGGCCGATTCCTCCAGCGAGGTTCCCGGCAGGGTGGAGGCCGAGATGGTCAGGGTGCCTTCGTTGAAGTCGGGCAGGAATGCCTTGCCCGCCATGGAGAGCGCCGCCATGGACAAGGCCAGGGCGATGCCCGCCCCCCAGGCCACCGCCTTCCAGCGGGTGAGCGTGGAGGCCAGCACGCGGTCGTAGCGGGCCAGCAGCCAGCGGATCAGGGCGGGCTCGTGCCCAGCTTCGCCCTCCTTGCGGCGGACGAGCAGCAGCGAGGCCATCACCGGCGTCACCGTGATGGCGACGAACAGGGAGGCGGCCAGCGAGATGACGTAGGCGAGACCGAGGGGAACCATCAGCCGCCCTTCCACGCCGGTGAGGAAGAACAGCGGCAGGAACACCAGCATGATGATCAGGGTGGCGAAGACAATGGAGCCCTGGATCTCGCGGGTGGCCTCAAACACCACATGGACCGGGGATTGCTGCCGATCGGGGGCCAAGCGCCGGTTGTCGCCCAGGCGGCGGACGATGTTCTCCACCACGATGATGGCGTCGTCCACCAGGGCGCCCAGGGCGATGGCGAGACCGCCCAGCGTCATGGTGTTGATGGAGGCCCCCATGGACTTCATGGCCAGGATGGCCGCCACCAGGGAGAGCGGCAGGGCGGTGAGCGTGATCAGGGTGGCCCTGCCGTTCATCAGGAAGGCGAAGACGATGGCCACCACCAGGATGGCGCCGTCTCTGAGCGCATCCACCAGATTGCGCACCGAGACATTGATGAAGTCGGCCTGACGGAAGATGTCGGTGGCCAGCACCATGCCATCGGGCAGGGTCTTGCGGATATCGGCGAACACGGAATCGAGACGCCGGGTCAGTTCCAGGGTATTGGCGCCCGGCTGCTTCTGGATGCCCAACACCACGGCCGCGCGGCCGTTGTTGGAGCCGATGCCGCGCCGGATGCCGGGGCCGACCACCACCTCGGCCACGTCGCGGACCAGCACCGGAATGCCGCCACGCCGTCCCACAGCCGTGGCGCCGATGTCGTCCAGCGAACTGATGCGCCCGAGGCCCTGGATCAGGTATTCCTGCCCGCCCTCGGCGTAGAAACCGGCGGGAGCGTTCTGGTTGCCGTCCTTCAGGGCGGCCAGCACCTCGTCCACGGTGATTCCATAGGCGGCCAGCCGGTCGAGGCGCAGCGTCACCTGATACTGGCGCTCGTCGCCGCCGATGGGCAGAACCTCGGCCACGCCGGGCACCGCCAGGATACGCTTGCGCACGCTCCAGTCGGCTACCCCTTTCAACGCCATGCCGTCGTGGCGGTCGGAGCGGAGCGCGATGAACAAGATCTCGCCCATCACCGAGGCGGCGGGCGCCATGACCGGCGCCGCCACGTCGGGCGGCAGCGAGGCGCGGGCCAGTTGCAGTTTCTCGGCGACGATCTGCCGCGCCGTCAGCACGTCGGTGCCCCAGTCGAACTCGACGATCACCGTAGAAAGGCCGACGCCGGTGGAGGACCGCACGCGCCGCACTCCCGCCGCGCCGTTCAGCGCCGTCTCGATGGGGAAGGTCACCAGCCGCTCCACCTCGGTGGGCGCCATGCCGTGGGCCTCGGTGGCGACGGTGACCGAGGGCGCGGTGAGGTCGGGAAAGACGTCCACCGGCATGCGCAGCGTTTCATAGGTTCCCCAGGCCAGCAGTAGGGCGGCGGCGGCCAGCACGAACAGCCGCGAGCGCAGCGACCACTGGATGATATAGGCGATCATGGACTGGGTTTCCTCAATGCGCGTGGCCGTGGGACAGCGAGGCCGGAGCCGAGGCCGCCAGTTTCACCTGATAGGTGCCCTTGGATACCACCCGCTCGCCCGGCGAGAGTCCGTTCCGGATGGCGACGAAATCGCCGTCGCGCAGGCCGGGCACCACCGGACGGCGCTCGAAGGACTCGCCGCCGGTCTGGACGAACACCACAGGCGCGCCGTTATCATCAAGAATGGCCGAGGCCGGAACGGCGGGGCTTTCCTCGGCGGCGCCGGTGAAGACACGGGCCTGGGCATAGGCGCCGATGCGGAAGCGCTCCTCGGGATTGTCGAACTCGAACAGCACCGGGACGGTACGGCTTTCCCGATCAACCACGCCGCCCAGGGCGATCAGGCGGCCATTGCGGCCATGCTCGATGAGGGTGGCGCCCTCGTAGCCGTCGGCGGTGAACCACGCCCCCAGGGGATCACGGATGCGCCCGATCTGGGCCTCGGGGATCTGCGTCTCCAGCCACAGCCGGGACAGACCGGCGATGTGGAACAGGGGCTGACCCTGGCCGATGGTGGCCCCCGGCTGGGCGTTGACCGCCGCGATGCGGCCCGAGACGGGAGCACGGAGCGCGATGCCGCCCTTGGCCCCCTGGTAGGGGGCGATGCGCTTGCCGGCAGCGTCCATTTCCGCCCGCGCGGCGGCTTCCTGATTGCGGGCCTCGACAACCCGGCGTTCGGGGATGGCCTCGATCTTCAACAACCCCTCCAGGCGCTGGCGCTCCTGCATCGCCAGGTCGAGGGCGAGACGGGCCTTGCGTTGCCCCAGCTCCAGGGTGGCGGAATCGGTCTCACCGCCCAGTTGCGGCACCAGCCAGGCCAGAACCTGCCCCTTCTCAACGCTTTGGCCGATGCGCGGGAAGTCGGGCGACGGAGCCAGCATCCCGGCACCGGGCGCCGCGATGATCGCCTCGTCCGAGGCTCGCGCCCGGATGGTTCCGCTGGCGGCCACCGAGTCCCGGATCAGGCGGGAACGGACCTCGGCGGTGGCGAACTCGATCTTCCACTGGACTTCCTTGGTGACGGCAATGCCACCCTCCTTTTCCGCGTGGCCGGCCTCGTCCATGGCGGTCTTGGCCGCGCCGTCGTCGGCATGGACCGCGATTTCGCCCAAATCGTGGTCGTCGGCGCCGTCCTTGGCGCGCAAGGACACGCTCAGCCGCCGCTGCCCCGCCGCCTTGGGAATGACCAGGGCGCGGAGGATACCCGGCTTGTCGGCCATGGCCGGGAAGGTTTCGTCCGGCTGCCCGCCACCCGAAAGGCGGATGACGGCCTCGGCGCCCTCCACCGGCTTGAAATCAGCCAGCCGGGTAAAATGCAGGACGAAATCACCGGCCTCACCCGCCACCGGAACCGGATATTCCATGAACAGTTCTGTATTGGCGGCGTAGGTGGTCGAGGACAGGCGTTCCTCGGCATGGGCATGCTCGCCGGCGTGAGCTTGGCCTTCCCCGGCATGGGGAGGCTTGACGGCGGGAGGGCGGGCCACGGTGGCGTAGACGCCGGCTCCGCCCAGTACGGCGCCGGCGGCCAAGGCGATGATCAGCTTTTTCATTGGGAGGTCTCTCCGGTGGCAAGCGTCAGTTCGGTGTGGGCCTCGCGGGCGCCGAACTCCAGTTCGATGGCGGTGGTTTCGGCTTCCAGCAGGGATTTGTGGGCATCGAGCAGTTCCAGCACATTCATCTCGCCCGCCCGGTAGGCACCCTCGGCAATGCGCGACAGGTCGCGAGACGCCGGCAGTGAGCTTTCCCGGAACTTCAGCGCCGTCTCGCGCAACTCAGCCGTTCGGCGCCACAAGCCGCGGATTTCGCCCTCGGCCTTGGCGCGGGCCAGGGCCATATCGGCGGCGGTGGCGCGGGACTGGGCGGCGGCCTTGCGGCTGGCCGCCTGCCCCCGGTCGAACAGCGGCAGCGGCGCCGAGATGGTGAGCAGCACGCCCTGGTCGCTGCGCTCCGGTTGATCCACCTGCTTCAGCCCGGCCCCCAGGGTGAGGTCCGGGACCCAGCCCCGGTCGGCGGCCCGGCGGTCCAGGTCGGAGGCGGCGACCTTGGCCCGCAATACCTGGAGGTCGGGACGATCCTCCATGCGCGACATCAGGTCGTCGAGGCCGAGCGGCGGGGGCGGCAGCAGGGCTCCCTCGATCCGGGGCATGGCGGTGCCGGCGGGCCAGTTCATCAGGGCGCGCAGGCGCTCCCACGCTTCGGCCAGATCGGCGTTCAGCGCCCTGACCTTGGCCTCGGCGGCCACCCGTTCGCGGGTCAGGCGCCGCACGTCGTAGCCCGACACCTCGCGGCCGGTCCTGAGCTTGGCCAGCACGGTTTCGGCCTCGCCCAGCCGCGTGGCCCAGCGGGCGGCCGCTTCCTTGGCCTGCTGGCGCATCAGCACGGTGTGGAACAGCTTGCGGGCTTCGCCCCCCGCCTCGCGATATCGTTGCCGGGTCTCGGCTCGGCTGGCATCCAACCGCCGACCGGCGGCGTCCTGGCGCAGGCCGCGCCGTCCGGAGACGTCCACCGGCTGCGACAGGCGGTAGGTGTCTTGCACCGTGGCGCCACCGGCCCCCTTGGTGCGATCACGCTCGTATTCGAAAGTAGGGTTGGGCCACAGCCCCGCCTCGTCCTCCTCGGCCCTGGCGGCATCGACCGCGCCTTCGGTGGCGTTGCGAAGGTCGTCGCGCGCTTGCGCCGCCGCGATGGCGGTTTGCTCGTCGAGACGAGCGGTCTCGGCCCAGGCCGGAAGAGCCAGGGCCAAGGCCGCCGCCAGGACGGGGTGGAAGAGCGGCCTCAATGCTTGTGGTCCTTGAGAACCAGGCCGTGGGCCACGTCGATGTAGCCCTTGGCCTCGCCGGCCTTGCCGTCCTTGCACAGCTTCTCGGCGGTCTCGATCTGCCACTTGGCGCGGTCGCGGTCGGCGGGCTTGCCGTCGAAATGCTTGAGACCCTGCTTCAGTTCGGGCAGCAGTTCGCAGGACTTGGCCTTGGACGATTGGGCAATGGCCGGAGCGGACATCAGGGCGGCGGCAACGGCGATGACGGCAAAGGAACGGGACATGGTGTGGTCTCCTCTTGGGGGGATGGGAAAAGAGGGCTTTAATCCGTCTGGGCGGGAAGATCGAACCCGGTCATGGCTTCGCAGATTTCCTGCACCCGGACCATGTGGGCGGCGCTCTCCCTGCTGCGGAGATCGAGGTGATCGTCGGTTTCCCGGCGGCACTTCTCCGCGAGGTCGGCCCGCCGCTTGGTCTCGATGGGGGAGCGCCCCTGGATAGCGGGCAAGTCGGCCATCTCACGGCACAGAGCCCGCAAATGGCTGGTCTCGCGGGTGGTGTTGGAATCACGGTAACGGTGTTGAGCATTGGCCGGCATCCGCGCGGCGGTCTGGTCGAGATTCCAGTCGGCTTCGGTCAGGCAGGCGCGCCTTAGGATTTCCTGACGATCTTCAGGTGTCTTGCCCTCCAGACGCTTGGTCAGAGGGATGCTGGGGGTGGAGGTGCAGGCCGACAGTGCCACGGCGAACAGCACGATGATCAGAGCATTGGTACGCATGGAGAGATCTCCGTAATCAAACGCGGGACGAACGCATCCGCCCGAAGGCAGACGCGCAAAGACGTTCGGTTGCCGGAGAAAGCTCAGTTCAGCAGAACCACCGAGCGGTGGGAGACCAAGCGCGGGTCAAGCGACGGCCCTTCCGTGGGAAAGGCGGCGACAATGGTCGGCGGCTCCTTGGGGGAAAGGACCCACGGAGCCGGCGAGACGGGCAGAGCCACGTCCGAAGCAGGGATAGTCTGCTTCTTGATGATCGGCGGAGCGGACTGGACCAGGGGAATGTCGATGCAATCGACCGCAGCATTTAGATGATGCTTGGCAGAAATGCCTTCCGTCGATCCGTGATCGTGATGCCGGGCTTGGGCGGCCTCGATGGCCAGATGCCCATCGCCGCCAAGGCACAAGGCGAATGCCCCGCCCGCCGGCCCCCCAAGCAGGATCATCAGCAGGCTGAGCAGCGCAGCCAGCTTCCGAACCGGTAGGGAGGACATCAAACGGGACACCGAGGCGATCCTTGCAGTTATCACCATCTGATTGGATAGCATGCAGGAAACGGGCTGGCAAATGAACGCATTTTAATGACAGTGGGGTGAAGTGAGCCTTTCTTGCATTCGGCGATGCTCCTCATAAAAGCGCCTCCGGCCCAATCCCCGGAGACATTACACCAATACCCGCGACACCGCCTCGACCGCCTTTATACCCTGGCCGAAGCGGGCCATGGCCTCGCGATTTGCCTTCAATTCGCCGTAGGGCAGGAACCGCACTTTAAGATCGCCGACACGGCTGAAGGCCGGGCGGGCCAGTTGGGCGCAGACCTCACCTTCACGGTCGTCGGGGGCAACCAGGAACAGGCCGTTGGGGGAATGCAAGTCGCTTCCGAGAGCGAGGTCGAGCAGACGGACAATACCGGAATAGATGGATGTGGTGTGCTCGACCTCAAAGGCGCCGACCACTTTGGGCGTCCCACGCTCCAGCCACAGCACGTCGATCAGGCGGATGGCATCGGCACCTGGGGCTTGGTCGATGGCCGGTGGCAGCACGGCAAGGCAGCCATCCGACAGCCGACCATTGGCAAAGGGCCGGTTGCGGTCGTTGGTGGCGACCCAGACGTCGAAGCCAAGCGAGCGGCCGAGGTCGCGCAGCCACGCCTGCACCTCGGTGTGGGTGAGATCGCTCTGGCGGGCGGCGGCCAGGATTTTTTCGGACTTGGCCCCTTCCGCCCGGACCTGGGCCAGATCGCTCTTCCAGGCATTGCGGGTGGTCTCGTCGTCGGCTAAGGGCGGCGGCGGATAACGCCCACTGCCGATGTCGAACAGGAAGCCGGCGACGGCGCCGAGATCATTGGACAGCAGATCCCGGTACTTGGCGTTGAGCGCCAGGATTCCGGCGCGCATGGCCAGGTATTCTTCCCACCGCCCCAGCTTGACCTTGGCCCCGGTCAGCGCGTTGTAACCGTTGACGATGGCGGTGTTGAACGGCGGGATGATGGTCGGGTGATGGAAGTAGAGCAGATTGGCCACCGCCGGCCCCAATCCCTTGATGGCCTGAGAATCGAGCCTGCGGATGGCGGCGATCACCGCATCCTCGCCGCTACAGCAGGCGCAGGCGGCAAGGCAGCGGGCGAAGGCCAGCTGGTTGTCCCGGTTCTCATAGATGTCGGGAATCCGCAGCTTCGGCTTCCACAGGAAGGCATGATCCGCCCCCTTGAATATCTGCCGCTGCTCTGCGATGGCCCCCACCGCCGTTTCCAGCGACGACCCCTTGTAAGCATTGCCGAAGGTGCCAGTCTCGATCTCCGCCACCACTTGGGCGACGCCCCGGCGGATCGAGCGAAAATTCTTCAGCCGCTCCTCCCACAGGAACCACAGGCGATAAGTGCCGCCGGGATCGTCGCGCCAACGTGTCAGCAATTCACGGATAGGATCCACCACCAGATCTCCGGCATTTTCCCCGCCCCTATGATGCAAGCATTCGGCGCATTTGCAATAAGCCCGCGCCCCCTTGGCTCGGAAGGGAGGAATGTAAAGTTTTGTAACCGTGGATAGAGGTAATATTTACACTTCATTACACCATCGTTCCTCCCAAAATCTGTATGGTCTTGGGCATGGTTTCCCAATGCCAAGGGGGGATACGTGGCGCAAGCGGATGTCATTGACCTGATCTTTACGGGCTTGGCCGCCCCAAATGCTGATGAAACCTATGTACGTCATGCGGCGGTAATCAACCGCAATGACGGTAGGATGTCGATCCTCAACCCGGAAGACCTGTCCCGAGGGTGCATTCACTTTCAGGACCAATATCGGAAGCTGAATTTTGGTGCCGCGCAGAAAATTCTGGCGCTGATCGAGCAGACGGTCCAGGTGGAGAAGGTCGCCCTCAAGATCCGCGAGGCGATTTATCCCAGACTGCTCGTCGCGGTTGGAGCGCCGCAGGGGACATCCATTCCTGATCTGATCTGGCAGCTCTACGCCATCTACGCCAAATCGACTCCGGCCGAGATGATGACGCTGGCTGCCCAGACCGGCGAAATTTTCGACACCGGCTGGAAGAATCTGGCGGCCGATGAGGACGATCTTTCGGCGGATACCCTGAAGAGTTTCTATGACAGCCTGGCTTTCCCGGTGGGCTGCACCTTCCGAAAATTGATCTCGGATAATCTGCAACTGGCCCTCCAGGCCCTACCGTTCTGGGCGGTCACCCACATCAAACCGAAGGCGGCTTTCGACTTTGGCGGCAATTCCGGTCTGATGACCACCCTGATGGCCACCACCGGCACGGGGCGCTGCCTGCTGGTTGATTTCTCCAGCAAGATGCTGGACTTCGCCCGCTGGAAGGACCGGCGTATGGGCGTCACCAACGTCGAGTACCTGGAACTCGACGTGGCCATGTCCAGTCTTCCCCATCCCTTTAAGGAAAGCTTCGACTTCGGCGTCTGTACCGAGGTGATGGAGCACATTTTCGACGTCGAGAAGGCGGTGGCGGCCATGGCGGCCCTGCTGAAGAAGGATGGGCTGCTGTTCTTCTCCGCCTCGTTCGGTCATTACCCCTATCCGTCCCACCTTCGTCGCAACGTGGTGTTCGCCGGCAAGGAGGACGATCTTCTGCGCCGCCATGGGCTCCAACCGGTTGACGCCTCCTTCCCGTTCCCCATGGCACCCAACCAGAAGCTCTACAAGAAGGTCGTCAGTTCGACCAGCACACATCGGCGGTGAGCGGTGGCCGGACTGGAGGAGGCCGGTATGTTGCGGATCACCGTTCGCTTCGGCCAAGCCTCCAGATCGGTAATGACGGCGATCGCCCTCGCCCAACTGGGCTTTTCCAGGGGATGGCGGGGGCAGTGTCTGGAGTGGGTGGCAACTATCGATGAGGCCGCCGCCCCCGGCCTTTTCGTGGATGTCTCCAACGTCCTGGCGACGGCCCATCCGGTCACATCGCTTGACGTGGAGCATTCTCGGGACGACGCCATCGTGGTCGAGATCGCCGACTGCCGCCGGATGATCTTCCAGCAAATCCGATTGCCGGTCCAACCGTCGTAGTTATTTCCCCCTCGGGGGCCGGTTGCAGCAACCATGCGACGGCGCTTCGGCATTGTTCAGCCGGTTCTCATCGGTGAACCGCATCCAACTCCGCCGGACTTTCTCGAAGATGCCTCCGGCGGGCCGCCCCCCGGCTTCCGCTATTGCTTTCTCGATATCGTCGAGACGCAAGCGACGAAGGTCATAGCGGATTATCAGCCGTGCTCCTCTGGATTCGGCGTCAATATCGGCGCCGCCCCCGAGGGCAGCCAGAGCCGCCGTTGCGGCTTCGACGCCAATACCGTTGAACGAGAGGGAGCGGGTGACGATGAGCGGTGTGCGTGTCATGGCGGCAACTCCGTGCTGGAGGGGCCCGGGCTCTACTTCTGGACTCCATGGCTTTCCGGATGCGGCAGGGCGGCAAGGTCGAAATGCCGCCGGACCAGATTCAGTTCGTTGAGGCCCTCGTGCGTTTTTCCTTCCCGGCATAGCCTTGCCGCCCGGTGCAACTCCTGCCGAATTGAATCAATCTCGGAGACCGGATACCACTTCCCGTTATCGAGTTTGACTGGGGGCTGTCCGGGCCGACCGATTGCTCCCATGGGGGCGCCCCGCAGGTTGGCGCCGAGTTCATCGAGTTGGGTCTGGCAGGCTTCGGCCTCGGTAACCTCGCCGGCATGTACCGTTCCCAGGGAGAGCGGCGGCGCCAGCAAGGCGATCACCAGGGCAGGAATGAGTCGTGATGCCGTCATGTCAACCTCCTCTGGCCGGGCCTATTTGAGCAGGTCCATCGTCCGGTCCATCATCGTCCGGGAGGTCTGGATCACCTGGAGATTGGCCTCGTAGCTGCGCTGGGCCTCGCGCATGTCCATCATCTCGATCAGCGGGTTGACGTTGGGGGCCAGCACATAGCCGTCGCGGTCGGCGGCCGGGTGCTTGGGATCATAGCGCCGCTGGAATTCGGCGTTATCGGGGCGGACCTTGTCCACCTTGACCAGTTTGGTTCCCATCTCGCGGTCGAGTTCGTTCTTGAAGGTTACCGTCTTGCGCTGGTAGGGCAGCCCCTCGGGAGTCTGGGCCAGGGAATCTGCGTTGGCGAGGTTCTCGGAAATCACCCGCAGCCGCTGCGACTGTACCTTCAGGCCGGATTTAGCGATCTTCGAACTGTTCATCAAGGGGTCCATGACCATCCTCCTCAAACGCCGGTGCGACCGAGCGCAAGGCGCATCATCTTCAGGTTCTTCTGGTAGATGTCGGCGGCCATGTTGTGGGCGCCCTTGGTGTCGCTGATCTTCGCCATCTGCTCCTCCAGCACCACACCGTTGCCGTTCGGGGTGCTCTCGAAAGGCTTGCGCGTGGTTTCTACGGCAAGGGGATTACTGGCTGGACCGGCGATATGCTGGGAATGGGTGGTGGCGAGCGGCGGTGCCTGAACCTCGGCCAGCATTTCCTTGAAGTCAAATTTCCTGACGTCCCTTGGCAGATAGCGTGGGGTGTTGGCGTTGGCCACATTCCCGGCCAGCACCTCTTGTCGTTGGGCGGCCCAGTCCATGCGCGCCCGCGCCATCTTGAAGATCGTGAGCTGGTCGAGCATGTCCTTAGCCCTCCAAGCCCTTCGACGATTCAGTGCCGGTCGTTTCCATGGTGGCCTCCCTCCCTGGGGTGCCACCATCACAGCATCGCCATGTAAATGGCTGATGTCGGCGATTGTAAACTTTTGTAAACATCCGCCTGAGGAGGAAGACGATGGTGGGTTCAGTCGGGGGAAAGCCCCGCCACCATCGCCCCCATCGGGCCGTCGAGGGTGTGCGCAGCCCGATATTCCCTCTTTTATCCCGCCCTAATGCGAATGACCGGTACCGCCGTAGGATGGGGAGCGCTCGGAATCGGCGTTGCGGTAGCGCCCCGTGGGCTCACAGGCGGCAAGCGCCAGTACTGCGACGATCAGGATGGTGAGCTTCTTGGACATTAGGCGCTTTCTGGGGTCAGTGTTGCGGAGTGTGGAGAGGCGATGATGGCTCGGCGAGGGGGGAGCGCCGACCATCATCGCTCGCCCGCAAAAACGGTCGGCGCCGATGACCGTTCTCGCCCCGAAGCGGCGTCGGGGGTGATGACGCCGCTTCACTGGACTTACTTCGGCTGGTAATTGTGCTCGGTCGGATGGGTGATCTCGGGGAGCTTCAGCCAGGCACGGACCACATCGAGCCGCAGCATCGCCTCGTGGTCATTGCCGCCCTTGCACAGCGACTCGGCCTGACGCATCTGCCCGTTCATATAGGTTTCGGACATGGCGTTGTGGTCGTGATCGGCTCGGGTCTTCTTTTCGGCCAGCTTGCTGTAGGGATGCGGCACGGCCTTCCAGGCGGCCTGCATTTCCGCAACTTGGCCTTCGCAAGCCGGGGCGGCGGAAGCGGACGTCGCGGCGATGGCCATCAGGGTAACGGCGGCAACGGCGAACAGGGTCTTCATGGTCAATCTCCTTCTCGATTTCCGTCGCGTCCTGCGACTGCCCCATTGGAACAGGGCTTCGGACATCGTCAACGACCTGAATTGTAAAGTTTTGTAAGTTCCGATCGAGAGATGGGGCCGGCCCGTGAAGTCCGGCCCCATCCATTACCGGATAATCGCGGTCCCTACTTCTTGGCGGGCGGCGTGACGGGCATCTGGTGATCCCCGCCCGACGGAAGGGTATGGGGATCCAGCGGGACGTTCTTGGCATCGTGGGCCGGCTTCGTCTGCGGCCCCATCTGATGCTCTGGACCCGTCATGATCTGGGAATGGGTATCGACCGGGATATTCTTGGCGCCATAGGCCGGCTTGGTGTCGTTGTTCATCTGGTGGTCACCACCCGACGGAAAGGTGTGAGGGTCCAGCGGTTCCGACTTGGTCTGGGCGAAGGCCGGCGCGACCGCGATGGCGGCGAGGACGGCGGCGGCGATCATGAGCTTCTTCATTTTAGTCTCCTCGGTGGGCGGGGCGTTGCCCCCCTGTGGGGCCCCTGCTTCCCGCGACACACCTATTGGACCACCTGTACGTAAATGGCAGACGACAGCGCGTGTAAAGATTTGTAAAGCCAGCCTGAGGATCAATATATCCCGAAAACCCTGATCCCACCGGGGCCGAAAGCCTTGACGACATTGTCCTCCTTCGGGCCGTCCATTCCCGGGGAACCTGACGGCATGCCCGGCGAGGCAATCCCTGTGAAGCTGGGACGCTTGGTCAGCAACTTGTCGATGGCCTCCACCGGCACATGACCCTCCACCACATAGCCATCGATCTTGGCGGTGTGGCAGGAATGCAGGCTGTCGGGCACCTGAAGGCGCCGTTTCAGGTCTTCCATGTTGTCGACGTCGATGACCGTGACCTTGTAGCCATTGCGCTGAAGGTAGGTCGCCCAGCCCTTGCAGCAGCCACATTGCGGATTCTTGTAAACGACGGCCTCGCGTGCCGCGACGGGTGACGGCTGGAACGCGACAAAGGTGGCGGCAGCGCCCAGAGCGACAGCACCGGCGAGAATGAGACGTCGAGGGATCATGGGTTTCATCCTGTCTGGTTCATCCGAAATAGCGTTTCAGTTCGACCGCCAGTTCCCTGCGTATATCCCGGTCGGTGCCGTTGCCGTAATGGGCGTAAAGCTCATTGGCACGGTCGAGAAAGCGATCCAGCAGTTGCGGATCGAAATGCCGCCCGCGCTGCTCCGCCAGAAGGTTGCTGGCCAATTCAAGGGGAAAGGCCAGCTTGTAGGGCCGTATCGAGGTCAGGGCGTCGAAGACGTCGGCAATGGCGAAGATCCGGGCCAGCAACGGGATGTTCTCCCCTGTCAGGCCCTGCGGATAGCCACTTCCATCGAATTTCTCGTGATGGCCGCCGATGATCTCGACGGCCGGAGCGAGCCAACGGGACTGGGCGACAATATCGACGCCATGGCGAACATGACTTTTCATCACCTCGAATTCGTCGGGACTCAGCGAGCCGGGCTTGAGCAGGATGTGGTCGGGAATGGCGATCTTGCCGACATCGTGCAGGAAGGCGCCGCGGATCAGGTGGCGAATCCGCTCGGCCCCCAGCCCCATGCTTTCAGCCAGGCGGATGGCATAAAGGGTGACCCGGTAGTTATGGGCGTCGGTGTCACTGTCGCGCTTGGCGATGGCACTGCCCAGGGTGACCAGCGCATCGAGATTGGCCTCGATGGCATCGCGGGCATGGTGCAGCACCTGTCGTTCGAGCCCGAGGATGAGCGGGATGAGGATCAGGGTCGAGGTGACGACGATGAGGAAAACACCCGCCACGGACCACACGACCTGCCGGAACAACTCACGGGCCAGGGGCTCCTCGACGCGGTAAAGGCCGGTGAACCGGCCGACGGTATCGGCAAGGGGAAACGACAGCAGCATGTAGGTTCGGCCGCCATCGGTGAAGTTGAGGTGGCTATGCTCGACATCCGCCGTGGACAGCAGGGTGTCGAGCCGCTGCCGGGCGGACGTGGGCATATCGCCTTGCCGGATTTCCTGGGTGGGACTTCCATCGCCCGCATCGACCCGGAGGTAAAGGAAGCCGCCGGTCGCCAGGGTGGGCGCTCCGGTCGCGCCTTGGCTCCCGCGCAGGGCGTGGATGAGGTGAAGGGCCTGATCACGGGCCAACCGCTCGACCAAGCTGTCGAGCCGCTCCATCTCCACCATGTAGGTGATCCCGCCGCCAAGAATGGCCAGGACGATGCCGCCCAGCCCGATCAGGCCGACGATCTTGCGCCTCAATCCTCGCAGCCGGCCGGTCGTCATGTTGTCCTCGTCAGCTTCACCCGTTTGCGTCGTCAGTGATGGCCATGGGAGTGGGAATGACCATCATGCTTGTGTGTCGGCGCGGCTGCTTCCGCCACCGGTATGGCGGCGGGGGTAGGCATCGCCCCCGTGTCATGCTGGTGATGGCCGGCGGCTTGATCGATCTCAGCCGTAAGTCTGACGTACTCCGCCTCCGTCATCTTGGGCAGTTGCAGCATGAGGGCGACCACCGGCCACAATTCCTCATCACCGTGATCGGCCCAGGCGGGCATACCCGACATCTTGATGCCGTTCTTGACGATCCAGAACAGTTCGGCCGGGCCACGATGCTCCGCCGCATGGCGAAGATCGGGGGGCGCGGGGTACATTCCGCGGGCGATGACGTCCGGCTCGATGCCGGGAGCGCCGTGGCAGACGGCGCAATGGGCACGGTAGTGCTCGACACCCGCCATGATGCTGACCCGATCCTCCAGCCCGGCCGGCACGGCAATGCCAGCGGCGGCGTTGCGGATGGAATGGTCCCGGATCGTCTCGATCGCCCAGGTGGTCGCCGGCCAATGCCGGGTTCGGGCCGATACGTCGAAGGTCGAGAGGGCAATAGCGGCGGCCCCGCCGATGGCGGTGAACAGGCCCGCCGCGATAAAAGTGATGGAGCGCCTATTCATGAGCCTCTTCCTTTCGGTTCGGCAGACCCCGCTGCTTGATCAGGCCGTAGATGGCCGGGATGACGATCAGGGTGAGGATGGTGGACGACACCATGCCGCCGACCATGGGCATGGCGATGCGGCGCATCACCTCCGAGCCGGTGCCGGTACTCCACATGATGGGCAGCAGACCGGCCATGATCGCCACCACCGTCATCATCTTAGGCCGCACCCGCTCCACCGCGCCCTCCATGATGGCTTCGTAGAGATCGGCACGGGTGAAGGGCAGCCCCTCGGCGACGCGTTTGGCCTTCAATTCGTTCAGGGCGTGGTCGAGATAGATCAGCATCACCACGCCGGTTTCGGCGGCGACGCCAGCCAGGGCGATGTAGCCCACCGCCACAGCCACGCTCATGTTGTATCCCAGAACCCATTGCAGCCACAGCCCGCCCACCAGGGCGAAGGGCAGCGACAGCATGACGATCAGGGTCTCGGTCACCCGCTTGAAGTTGAGGTAGAGCAGCAGGAAGATGATGGCGATGGTCAGCGGTACCACGATCTTCAGCTTCTCGATGGCGCGTTCCATGTACTCGAACTGGCCCGACCAGGTGACGAAGTAACCGGGCGGCATCTTGACCGACTCGGCCACCGCCTTCCTGGCATCGGCCACATAGCCGCCGATATCGCGGTCGCGGATGTCGACGTAGATATAGGCCGACAGCAGGGCGTTCTCCGTGCGGATGCCAGCGGGGCCCTTGGACAGCCGTACCTTGGCCAACTGGCCCAAAGGCACCTGGGCGCCGTCCATGCCCGACACCAGCACCCGGTCGGCGATGGCCTGGGGGTCGGAGCGGAACTCGCGGGGATAGCGGACATTGACCGAGAAGCGCTCGCGCCCCTCCACCGTGGTGGTGACGGTCTCGCCGCCGAGCGCGGTCAGGATCACCTCCTGGAAATCGCCGATGGTGATGCCGTAGCGGGCCAGTTGGGCGCGGTCGGGTTCGATATTGAGGTAGAAGCCGCCGCCGATACGCTCGGCATAAGCCGAGGTGGTGCCGGGAACAGTGCGCACCACCGCCTCGATCTGGCGGGCGATCTTCTCCATCTCGTCCAGATCCTTGCCGAACACCTTGATGCCGATGGGGGTGCGGATGCCGGTGGACAGCATGTCGATGCGGGCACGCAGCGGCATGGTCCAGGCGTTGGACACGCCGGGCATCTGCAAGGCCTTGTCCATTTCGGCGATCAGCTTGTCGGTGGTCAGGCCGGGCCGCCACTCTGCCTCGGGCTTGAGGTTGATCACCGTCTCGAACATCTCGGTGGGGGCAGGATCGGTGGCGGTCCCGGCGCGACCGGCCTTGCCCCACACCGATTCGACCTCGGGGAAGCTCTTGATGATCTTGTCCTGAGTCTGGATCAACTCGGCCGCCTTGGTGATGGACAGGCCGGGCAGGGTGGTCGGCATGTAGAGCAGGGTGCCCTCGTTGAGCGTCGGCATGAACTCGCTGCCCAGTTTGGACAGCGGGTACCACGACGCTGCCAGGGCGGCCAAGGCCACGGCGATGGTGACGATCTTGGCCTTCATCACCCCGGTGATCATCGGCCGGTAGCTCCAGATCAGGGCCCGGTTGATGGGATTCCTGTGCTCGGGAATGATCTTGCCCCGAATGAACAGCATCATCAGCACCGGCACCAGGGTCACCGACAGCAGCGCCGCCCCCGCCATGGAAAAGGTCTTGGTGAAGGCCAGCGGCTTGAACAGCCGTCCCTCCTGGGCCTCCAGGGTGAAAACGGGGAGGAACGACACGGTGATGATCAGCAGGCCGAAGAACAGGCTCGGCCCCACCTCGATGGCGGCGGCGATCAGGGCCTCGGCCCGGCTGTCGCCCGGTTTCATGCGCTCCAGATGCTTGTGGGCGTTCTCGATCATGACGATGGCGGCGTCCACCATGGCCCCTACCGCGATGGCGACACCGCCCAGGCTCATGATGTTCGATGTCATGCCCAGGGCCTGCATGACGATAGCGGCGATCAGCACGCCCACCGGCAGCATGATGATGGCCACCAGGGCCGAACGCAGATGCAGCAGGAACACTAGGCAAACGGCGGCGACGATCAGGCTTTCCTCGATCAGGGTGTGCTTGAGGGTCTCGACGGCCCGCAGGATCAGGTCGGAGCGGTCATAGACCGCCTTGATGGTGACGCCTTCGGGCAGGCCGGAGGAAACCTCGGCGATCTTGGCTTTGACCCGTTCGATGACGTCCAGCGCATTCTGGCCGAAGCGTTGCAGCACGATGCCGCTGACCACCTCGCCCTCGCCGTTCAGTTCGGTCAGGCCGCGCCGCTCGTCGGGGCCGAGCTCGACCCGAGCCACGTCGCGCAGCAGCACCGGGGTGCCACGTTCCGACTTCAGCACCAACTGCTCGATATCGGCGATGCCGCGCAGATAGCCGCGGCCACGCACCACGAATTCGGTCTCGGCCAGCTCTACCACCCGGCCGCCCACGTCGATGTTGCTCTTGCGGATGACCTCGGTGATCTTGGCCAGCGGGATGTTGTAGGCCTGCAGGCGCTGGGGATCGACCACCACCTGGTATTGCTGGACGAAGCCGCCGACGCCGGCCACCTCGGCCACGCCCTCGGCCTTGGCCAGCTGGTAGCGCAGATACCAGTCCTGGGTGGTGCGCAGTTCGGCGAGAGTGCGGTCCTTGGCCAGCACCACGTACTGGTAGACCCAGCCCACGCCGGTGGCGTCGGGGCCCAGTGTCGGGGTCACCCCGGCCGGCAGGCGCTTGGCGGCGAAGCTGAGGTATTCCAGCACCCGCGACCGCGCCCAGTAGATGTCGGTGCCGTCCTCGAAGATGATGTAGACGAAGCTGACCCCGAAGAACGAAAAGCCGCGCACCGTCTTGGAGCGGGGCACGCTCAGCATGGCGGTGGTCAGCGGATAGGTGACCTGGTCCTCCACCACCTGGGGGGCCTGACCGGGCACCTCGGTATAGAGAATCACCTGCACGTCGGAGAGGTCGGGCAGGGCGTCCAGCGGCAGATGCTTCACCGCCAGGGTGCCGGCGCCGACAATGAACAGGGTGGCTAGTAGCACCAGGAAGACATTCTTGGCGGACCAGCGGATGATGGCGGCGATCATGATCGGGCTCTTCCCACTCTCAGTGGTTGTGGAAGCTCTGGAGTGCGGCGCGCAGATTGCTCTCGGCGTCGATCAGGAAGTTGGCGCTCACCACCACCTTTTCCCCTTCGGCCAGGCCTTCCTGGATCTGAATCAGGCCGCCGGCCCGGACGCCGACCTTGACCTCGCGCGGTTCGTAGCGGCCTTCGCCGCGCTCCACCAGCACCGCTTGCTTTGTGCCGCTGTCCAACACTGCCGAGTCGGGGATGGTCAGGACCGGCCGGTCGGCCACAGGCGAGGCCAGCTCCACCGCGCCGTAGAGGGCGGGCTTCAGGTGGCCGTCGTGGTTGGGCAGTTCGATCCGTACCTTGGCGGTGCGGGTCTCAGGCGTCACGGTGGGATAGAGGAAGGTGACCTTGCCGGTGAAGGTCAGACCCGGCAGGGCGTTAAAATTGACGCGGGCGGTCTGGCCGAGATTGACCTGAGCCAGATCTTGCTCGAATACCTCGGCGATCACCCAGACGGTGGAAAGATCGGCGATCTGGTAGAGCATCTCGCCCGGCATGAAACGCATGCCCTGGATGGCCCGCTTCTCCAGCACGATGCCCGAGGCTGGCGCGGCGAAAGACAGGGTGCGGGTGATCTGGCCACCCTGACGCAGCTTCTCGATCTGGGCGGTGGGGATGTCCCAGTTCTTCAGCCGCGCCAGGGCGCCATCCGCCAGGGACCGGGCGGCATCGCGGGCCTCCGGGCTGGCGTTCTCCAGGGATTTTGCCCCCGTGGCGGCTACCAGGAATTCCTGCTCGGCCAGCACCAGATCGGGGCTGTAGACCTCCATCAGCGACTGGCCGCGTTTGACCGCCTGACCGGTCTGGTTGACGTTGAGGCGCTCGATGTAGCCCTCGAACTTGGACGCCACCACATGGAGGTTGCGCTCGTCCACCTGGACCGAGCCCACGGCGCGGATGGAGCGGGCCAGGGTGGTCATCCGGGCGGCCTCGGTGCGGACGCCCAGCTTCTGGACCTTGTCGAGGCTGACCTTCAGGGTGGTGCCGTCGTCCTCACCCTCATAGACCGGGACGTAATCCATGCCCATGCCGTCCTTCTTCGGCACCGGGGAGGTGTCGGCCAGACCCATGGGATTGCGATAGTAGAGAATCTTGCCCTTGCCAGCCGGCTTGGCGGCAACGGGTTCCGGCTCGGGATCGGCGTAGACCGGGGTGTAGTCGCGGCCCTTATCGTCCTTCTTGGGCACCGGCGAGTAATCGGCATTGCCGTCGGGATGCTGGTAGAACAAGATTTGGCGCTCTTTAGCGACCTGCGCCGCCGCGTCGTGGCCGGTATGGGAGCCGGCGGCAGCTGGCGGTGTGGCGGTATTGGTCGCCGGGGCTTTGTGCGGTTGGCCGGAACGGCCCAGCCAGTAGCCGCCGCCCAGGGCGGCGATAACGGCGACACCGCCGAGCAGGATGGCGCGTGTGGTGCTCATAGGTCGCCTCCCACCAGCTTCTCCAGTTCGGCCAAGCGCATCTGCTGCTCGAACAGCACCTTGATCAGGTCGATGTTAGATTTCCACAACTGCTGCTCGGTCTGCAGCACGTCGATCAGATCCGACCGCCCCAGTTCATAGCCCTTGGCGGCGGCCTGAAAGCCGATCTCAGCCTGGGGTAACTGGCTTTCGCGCAGCAGCCTCTCCACCTCGCGGGCGGATTTCAGGCTGATCCAGGCATCGGCTACCTCGTTGCCCAGTTCGAGGGCGCGCAGCTCGCGTTTGGTCCGGGCGGCGCCGGCCATGGCCTTGGCCTCGCCGATTTCTGAAGTGCGCAGGTTCCATTGCAGCGGGATGTTCATGGCGACCATGGCCTCATAGCCGCGCCATTCGCCCTCGCGCTTGACCGCCCCGGCGGTCAACTCGAAATCGGGATACCAGCTTTTCTCGGCCAAACTAAGTGCCTTGTCCGAGCCCTCGATGGTCACTTGCTGCGCGATGATCTCGGGATTGGCGCTTTGGGCCCGATCCGTCAAGGCGGTGAGGTCGAGGGCTTCCATGGCCGGGATGACGCGCGGTGCCGGGGCTTCCACCAGGGGAGCATCGAGCGGACGGGCCAGCAGGCGGTTGATCTTGACCCGGGCCTTGCGGCGCTCACCGTCCATGCGGACGATCTCGGTGTCCAGCACCGACTTCTCGACCTCGGAGCGGGTAACATCCTGCTGCCGCCCCAGGGCTTGGCCGTAGCGGGCCCGCGCCAACTTGGCCAGGGTGTCCAAGCGCCCCCGAAGATCACGGGCGGCATCAATTGCCAAGTGAGCGGAATGGTATTCGGCATAGGCCACCTTGACCTTGGCCACCAACTCGTTCTCCACCTGCCGCTTGAGGATGGCGGCCTTGCGCGCCCCGGCCTCGGCGATCTCGCGCTTCAGGTCGCGCTTGCCCCAGAACGGCAATTCCTGGCTGACCCGCAGCTTCTTGGTGGTCTGTGAGGCCGGATTAGAGGGGAAATTGCCGCCATTGCGGTTGGTGCTCCAATCCTCGACCGCCAGCGACACCTTGGGGTCGGCCAGCGAACCGGCGCCATCGACCTTGGCCAGAGCAGCAGCAGCCTCCAGGGCGGCAATCTGAAGCTCTGGGCTCATCTGGCGGGCGATGGAGATTAGGTCATCGACCGTACCGCCAACGGCAGCATTGGCCTGATGATCATGACGATGTTGGCCTTCTTCCGCCCTGGCTGCCGATGCGAACATCAGTCCAACCGCGACCAAAGCCGTTACCGCAGGATTTCGCCGGTTCATCGCCATATTTTCCTCTTCCGATTGGTATCAGTGCTTGTGGTCGGCGCTACTGTGGGCAGCCGCGGCCGCGACGAAGGGCACGGATCCCGAAATGGTCGTGGCTTCACCCTGGACCTTGGCGGACACCGTTAGGGTCCAAGGCCCCGCCATGCCGATATCCGCGGTGAAAGGGTAGATGCCCTTCCCATCAGGAGTGTTGGGCGCCACCTTGGTCGGCATTGGGGCCATGTTACCCATGGGCATTTCCATCCTGGGCTGAAAGAGAATGGCGCCCGCCACCGGCTTGCCATCGGGCAGATGGATCAGTCGTACCGCTACCGTGGCTGTGGAGGAGACCGCCACCTGAGAATCCACCGCCTCGAAACGGTAATCCTTGGGGTCGGCCAAGGCCGTACTCGAGGCGGCACCCAGGCCCACCACCATGCTCATCACCGCCATCAACTTCAGTCGCATCGTCGGCTCCCGATCAAGTCAAACCTGACAATCGGTATACGCCCCAGGGAGAAGGATGGCGTGTAAATTTATGTAAATGAGCAAGACACGATTCTTTACCAAATCCCCTCTCGCACCGTAGCCACGGTGGCGGTAATGATGATCTGTAAGTCCGAAAGACCGGAGAGTTCTCGAATGAGGTCATTGCTTCCCGATTCCATCGCCGGTCGGACGATGATCGTCCTGTTGATCGGGCTGACGCTGTCGCACATCGCCAGCACCTGGGTGCTGTCCTCCGACCGCCATGATACTCTCATCGAAACCAGCGAACGCCTGTGCGCCGATCATATTGCCGTCATCGCCCATCTAATCGAGCGGGCTTCTCCTCAAGACCGAGGCGCCATCGTCGGTGGGCTAGGTGGGGCACTGACCGAAATCACCCTGTCGGACCAGCCCAAGGTCGGTCTCATTCACCAGGATGAGGAGGAACTGTCGTTGATGCAAACGGCACTGCAGCCCTATTTTGGGGCGGTGGAGCATCCCCGCCTGCATGTGGTGCATCACCGAACGGAAAGCGGAGAGCAAGCTGGATTTTGGCGGAACTTAGCTGCCGGCTTCCCCCATGACCGGATTATGCAGGTGTCTTTCCAGTTGGAGAGCGGAACCTGGGTGAACTTCGACATGGCCATGGTCCGTGCCGCCACCCTGTGGTCGCCCCATGCCGCCCTTTCGACTCTGGTGATGATGGTCGCCGTCCTGGTGTTCGGCACCTGGGCCACCGGCTGGGTGGGCCGCCCGCTGGCCACCTTCGCCACCGCAGCTGACCGCCTGGGCCGCGATGTCAATGCTCCCCGATTGCCCGAGGGCGGGCCGCGCGAGGTTCGCCGCGCCGTAGCGGCCTTCAACGAAATGCAGAGCCGTATCCGTCGCTTCGTCGAGGATCGAACCCAGATGCTGGCTGCCATCTCCCATGACCTGCGTAGCCCCATCACCCGCCTGCGTCTGCGTACAGAACTGCTACCCGAGGGTGAGGGGCGCGACAAGATGTTGCGCGACCTGGACGAGATGGAAACCATGGTGGCCTCGTCCCTGGATTTCGCCCGTGGCGAGGCGGTCGATGAAACGACCGAGACCATCGACCTCGCCGCCACGCTGGAGGCCATCTGCGACAACGCCGCCGACATGGGCCTCGCGGCGGAATTTGAATGGGAGCGGCGCTTGGTCTGCGCCTGCCGCCCCGCCGCGATCAAACGAGCGCTGGCCAATCTGATCGAAAATGCCGCCCGCTACGGCCGGCAGGCCAAGGTCAGGGCTCATGCGACCGATCAGGCCGTCGAGGTGGTGATCGAGGATTCCGGCCCCGGCATTCCCGAAGCCGAACTGGACAAGGTGTTTGGCCCATTCTACCGGGTCGAAGGCTCGCGCAACCGCAAGACCGGAGGAATCGGCCTGGGCCTGACAGTGGCCCGCGGCATCATCCGCGCTCATGGCGGCAATATTCTCCTCCAGAACCGCCAGGAAGGCGGCTTGCGTGTCACCGTGACCTTGCCGCAGGAGGGCGTGCCATGACCCATGTCCTGATTGTCGATGACGACCCTGAGATCTGCGCCCTGCTGACCCAATTCCTGACGGGACAAGGCTACACCGTTGCCACGGCAGGCGACGGCGATACCATGCGCCAGGCGCTAGTGAACGAGGCTGCCGATCTGGTGATCCTCGACCTGATGCTGCCGGGTGAGGACGGCCTGTCACTGTGCCGCCACCTGCGGGCTACAACCAGCCTGCCGATCATCATGTTGACCGCCATGGGCAGCGAGACAGACCGGGTAGTGGGCTTGGAAATGGGAGCCGACGACTACCTCGCCAAACCGTTCAGCACCCGCGAACTTCTGGCCCGTATCCGCGCTGTCCTGCGCCGGGCTGGTCAGATGATGCAGAGCGCCCCCAGAGAACCCACGCCAGCAGATGAACCAGTCGAAATCCTGGAATTTTCCGGCTGGCACCTGGACGTCTCCCGCCGCCGTCTGACCTCACCTGACGGCGTCCTGGCGGAAATAACCAGCGGCGAATTCGACCTACTGCTGGCCTTCCTTCGCCATCCCCATCAGGTGCTCAGCCGCGACCAGTTGCTTGACCTGGCGCGAGGGCGGGTTTCTGGGCCGTTCGATCGCACCATCGACGTCCAGGTCGGCCGCCTGCGCCG
Organism: Magnetospirillum sp. 15-1; assembly: GCF_900184795.1. Lineage (NCBI taxonomy): Bacteria > Pseudomonadati > Pseudomonadota > Alphaproteobacteria > Rhodospirillales > Rhodospirillaceae > Magnetospirillum > Magnetospirillum sp. 15-1. The sequence continues at coordinate 273,622 of NZ_FXXN01000026.1, forward strand.
CAAGATGGAGACTGACCCCAAAACGCCCGAATTGTTCAAGACGGTGCGCGGTGGCGGCTATGTGCTGACGGTGGATGTGAAATATAGCTGAGATACGTATAAATATGGATTGGCTTGGAGAAGGTTCTCCTCCAGCCTCCTCCCCTCCGCCACTTCATCTTCAAGACATCTCATTCTCCGAGACCTTGCGCCGAAAGGCGCGGGGTTCCGGCGGTTTTCACCATCCATTCCGAACCGGAGAGACTGGATTTCGGAATCTTTGCGCGCCGTATTCTCCCCTTTTCTCCGTTGGCCAGTAGGGCGGTTCGGTTTGATTTCCCGACCGTGGAAACGCCGACGACCCGGATGGGGTGCCCGGGCCGTGGGATAGGTCGGTTGATGGATGGTCAGGCGACGTTCAGCAGCGCCCGCTGATCGCTCCAATCCAGGGGCAGGTCGACATGCCGGATCAGGGTCTCGGCGGTAAGATCGGCGGGCTGACGACCGGCGGCGATGGCCTCGACGATATCGGGGCGAGGAAGGCCAGCGGCATCAGACTGCTGACATAGCGGTCGCTGATCCCCTCCCGTTCGGCGATGGCGACCATCGAGACGGCGCGGCCGGAGATCAGATCATCAAACCATCCCCTGGCGCGGGCGATGGCCTTGAGTAGGGCCGGATCGGCCTTCGACGCTGCGGTATTGGCACCGGGAATGACCAGACGCATCTCGACGCCGCGGCGCTTGATGACCATGGGGATCCGGCGGGTGATGGCGAGGTCTTGAGCCAGGGCGACCGTCAGGGTCAGGGCCTCACTACCCAGTTCGACCCGCCGAACCAGATCGAGCGGATCGCCGTCCTGTCCGGCGATGGTGTCGAGAAGCGCGGGGATGCGCTCTGGGGGAAGACCGGCGTCGCGGGCGGCATTGGTGATGGTGTTGGAATCGACAAGCAGAGTCCTGATCCCGTCAGCGACCACCCGCTCGATCTCGTGGGCCGGCAGCCGCCATCCCGATGGCGCCGTCTCGGCGATGCCGGTCACCAGGGGGCGCGAGATGTAATAGCGGTAACGCCGACCATTCTTGACGGTGTGGCTGGGCGTGAGGCGTTCGCCCGCCGCGTCGAACAGCTTGCCCACCAGCGGACTTGCCTCGACCCTGCGATTGACCTGCCGCTCGGGACCATTGTCGGCCAGACGCTGCTGCACGGTGTCCCATAGGGGGCGATCAACGATGGCTTGGTGCTGGCCGGGGTGGCGGACGTCCTTGTGGCGGATCTCGCCGATATAGAGGGGATTGGCGAGCAGGGCATAGAGGGCGCCGCGCGAGAAGGCGTTACCGGTCTTCGAGCGGATACCGTCCCGATCCAGCCCGTCCTTCAGCGTCCGGACGCAGCCCGCCTCAAGATAGCGGCGATAGATGCTCCGCACCGTTTCGGCCTCAGGCTCGTTGACCACCAGCTTACGGTCGGTGACGTCATAGCCGAGCGGTACGTTGCCGCCCATCCATATACCCTTCTTCTTGGAGGCGGCGATCTTGTCGCGGATACGCTCGCCGGTGACCTCCCGCTCGAACTGGGCGAAGGACAGCAGGATGTTGAGCGTCAGGCGCCCCATGGACGAGGTGGTGTTGAACTGCTGGGTCACCGCCACGAAGGAGACTCCGTGGGCGTCGAACACCTCGACCATCTTGGCGAAGTCGGCGAGCGAGCGGGTGAGGCGGTCGACCTTGTAGACCACCACCACATCGACCTTGCGTAGGACGATGTCGGCCAGCAGGCGCTGCAGCGCCGGACGCTCCATGGTGCCGCCCGAGATGCCGCCGTCGTCATAGGCGGTCTCGACCAGCTTCCAGCCCTCACCCTTCTGGCTTCGGATGAAGGCCTCGCAGGCTTCGCGCTGGGCGTGCAGCGAATTGAAATCCTGTTCGAGCCCTTCTTCCGAGGATTTGCGGGTATAGACCGCGCAGCGGCGAAGTTGGGGCTTCATGCTCGAGGCTCCTTCAATCCGAAGAAGCGCGGCCCAGACCACCGCGCGCCGGTGATGGCGCGGGCCACCTCGGAGAGCGAGCGCCAGGTTTTGCCCTGGTAGCGAACGCAATTGTCGAGAACGATCACCTCGTGGGTAGTGCCCTGCCATTCCCGCAGCAGGCGGGTGCCGGGCTTGACGGGAGCCGGAGCCGCCAACGGCTTGCCGGCGGCGATGGCCTCGCCGGCAAGGGCGATCCGGCGGGAGACCGAGGGCTTGAGCCCGCCGATGACCCGCTCCTGCAGCTTGTAGGCGATGGCCAGCAGCATCAGCTTGCGCCCCAGCTTATGCGGAGGGTCTTGGTGAAAGAGCTTCTGCCAGAGCTGCTTCAAGGCATCCCGAGGAAGGTCGGGGAGATTCGCCAAATCCACGGGCAGAGCCTCCTCACGCTTGGTGGGGCGGCGGGCCACGATCAGCCCTCTCCGCCGATCCGATAGACCCGACCGCGGCCCTCGACCGTCCCGCTGGTCACCGGGAGCCCCAGCTTCTTCTTCAAGGTGCCGCTGATGGCACCGCGTACCGAGTGGGCCTGCCAGCCGGTAACCGCGATCAACTCCTCCAGGGTGGCGCCTTCCGGACGCTTGAGCATCTCCAGCAGGCGGGCCTGTTTGGTGGCAACCGGGGCGGCGGTGGCCTGGTCGGATTCGGTGGGGGCATCCTTGCGGCTGCCCTTGACGATGCCGGTCACCAGGCCGGTGACGGCGCCGGTGGCGTTGCGGACGATTTGGCGGGCGGATGTGTTGGTCATGATCGGGGCTCCTGAGGTCAGGCGCCGCGACCGTCGCGGCGCTCCCACCACCCCAGGCCCCGCCGGTTGCCCGGTCGGGGTGGGAGGCGGGACCGCAGCCCGTTGCCGTCCCCAAGCAATGCTTCCCGGCGCGGGCAAGTCCAGTCCTTTAAGCCCCCTCCACCGACAGTCTGGGACGCAAGGCATTGACCAGCCGATTGGCCGCGTCACAGAACCAGGCTGTCTGAGCCTCGAGACTTGCGAAATCGGAAAGCGGTCGCTTGGCCGAGATGTTTCCCTTGAACGGCTCCGCCTGTTTGCGGATGAAGGCCAAATCGAGGCCGCTCTCGTCACGAAGAGCGGCGGCGGCTTCCGCCAGCCGCTCGAACAGGGCCTCTCCCCCGTCGCCGTCGAGGGGGAGAAACAATCCCGCCTCGTCGGCAGTGCGGTAGGCGGTCAGCCAGCGGGCCGGTGCCGGCAGCGGGATCTTCACCCAGTTGTTGCCGCCGTGGCGCGGCACCGGCTGGTCGGGGTGATCGAAACGCACGCTATCGATGAAGCACTGCCAGAAGGCACGGTTGCCGTCCCGCGACGCGGCCCGCTCCGGATCGGCCAGGGCCTCCATCGCCTCGACCGCATCGCCGGGCTCCTCCAGACGCAACGGCACACCCTCGCCATCGACGATCACCCGCTGGCGCAGCACCTCGGTGCGGAGCGGCAGGGCCGGCACCACCACGGTGCGGCCGGCTCCGTCGGTCCACAATTGGATTTCCACCAGGGCTAGGCGGGCATTGCTGCCCTCCAGATGGCCGGCAAGCGCCTCGAGGTCGGCGCGGATGCCGTCCCCGGCAATCACCAGATCAAAATCGCCGCTTTTGAGCGAACGCGACACCGCCTCGACGAAACCCACTTCGTCGAGGTCGGGGACGGTCCGGCGCACATGGGAGAACAGCGGATTGGCGCCGCTCCACTTCAGCGACGCCTTCAACCGTGCCGTCAGATCGGCATAGGACCAGCGCCGCAGCAGGGCGGCATATTCCAGCACCTGGGCCACCACCTCGCGCCGCGCCTGAGGATTGCGCCACAGCTTGCACTCCACCAGCACCAGCCGCCCATGGGCGGTCACCGCCAGCAGATCGAGGAAAACGCTGGCGCCATCCTTGGGCAGGGCCAGTTCACGGCAGATCGGCACCAGGGAGCCGGCGCCGGGATCGATCCGCTCGATGGGGATCAGGCCGGGATGGGCGAACAGCAGGGCCTGCAGCCACTTCTCGTCATGCCCGCCGCCCAGCGGGGCCCGGATCAGCGGTGAGAATTCTTCGGCGTCGAGCAACAGGGCGGCCACGACCGTCACTCCACGATGCTGACCGAACCGCCTCGGCCGATCCGGCAGCGGTGATAAAGCTTGGTGACGCTGCCGAGCACCTCGGTCTCCAGGCGAACCGCGTAGAAGGTGTAGATGTCGTTGCGGCTTTCCAGCTTCACCTCGGACGATTTGAGCCGAATGCCCTCCAGCTTGGGAATGGACTTGGCGGCGAGCAGGGTACAGGTGGCCTTGATGTCGTCCGAGACCTCGGCGGCATGGGCCGCGGCCGGAACGGCGAACAGCAGGGCGGCAAGGACGAGGCGCATGGAAAACCTCCGTGGGCAGGGGATGAACCGCAATACGGCGGCTCGGCTTATTGTTAATGCTAACTTCGTCTGAAGGCGACATTAGCGAAGCCGCCTCCGTGGTCAAATCGTTCTTCCGCAGCCAGACTTCGTCTCATGACCACGGACTTGAAGCGCACCATTGGACGACGGCTGCGGACGGCACGGGAACAGGCCGACCTCACCCAGGAAGCACTGGCCGAGCGGATCGAACGCTCGCCGGAGGCCGTGTCCAATATCGAGCGCGGCGTCAGCCTGCCGACCCTCGACACGCTGGACCGCATCGCCGCCGCGCTGGACGCACCCCTGGTGTATTTTCTCGACGCGCCGCCGGAATCGATCGCGCCGGGACGGGCCGAAGTGGAAGCCCGCGCCCGGCTGCTGCTGCGCGCCCTTTCCGACCGCGATGCCGATATCGCGCTCGGCGTCCTGCAGCTCCTGCATGACAGCGGCCGTCCCCGAGACTGACCTGATTCAGGCGAAAATATCCCGATAGAGTGCCGCCATTTCGGCCAATAGGCGGTCCGCTCCCTTGAGGACGGACAGGGCTTCGTCGTGCGTCCCCTCCCCCACCAGTCTGTGGGCTTCGGCGGTCCAATGATGGAGAAAGGCGGTCATCTGGTCGAAGCGGCCGATGGCGGTGGTCAGCTCTTCGGCGGAACTTATGGGAGAGAGGGACATGGCGGATCCGGTCGTGGTGTATCCACCGCCGCAAGGCCCGGGATGTCCGAGCCGGCGGGCTTCGCCCGTACCGCCAGCAAGCCCGAGGCCCCCCGGGAAGTCCAGAAGGAATTAGGCGTCTGGTTCTTATTTATATATTCAATCCGAAGAGTACTTCGCCTAACGTCACCGAGAGAGGAGACGTCCATGGCCCAGACGCCCTATGTCCTGCCACCCTATAACGGGTTTTCCCATGACGAGCGGGTGGCCACCAACCCGATCCAGCGCGACGCCCTGGCGCGGGGGCTGATCCAACGCCCCGACACCTGCAGCATCTGCGGCTTTTCCGATCCCGTCGATCCCAAGGGACGCGGCTATATCTTCCTGCATCTCGAAGATTACCGCCGGCCATTGGAGTTCTTGCCGGTGTGCAAGACCTGCCATGCCGCCCTGCATGCCCGGTTCCGTGCCCCGGACCGCTGGCGGGCGGTGCTGGATCGCTATGCCGCTCCGGAGTGCTGGTTCATGCTCCTGACCATGGACCCGGCCAGCCAGACGATGCTGTTCGATCGGATTTATCCGGCCGGTCTGCCGGGGCCCTGGGAGCGGCGTTGGCAGGATTCCGCTGCGCGGTCGGGCGACTGCCCGAACCCGTTTGAAGGCACAGCCTCCAAACCTCCAGTTTTGCGAGCCGAATAAAGGGGCGGGTTCGGGAGGCCTCGCCTCCCGATGGGGGATTGGGGGCAAGCCCCCGAAGAGGGAAGCCGGTTAGCCGCTTTCGGAACGATTGCGCCGTACCGCCCGCTTCGGCACCCGCCGCGTCGGCGGCTGCCCCGCGGCGATCTTGGCCGATAGCCAGTTGAGCGCCTGCGACGTGCTATCCACCTGATCGTCGTGGGCGCCGTTGGGAAAGGCCAACAACTCACCCAGATACTCGGCCAGCCAGGGAGCCTCGCGCGGCAGCAGCACCTGTCCGGCCTCGAATTTCGCCGCCTGGGCCAGCAGGCGGGCTTCCTTGTCGAATCTCGGCCGGGTGAGGATCGGCCGCACCGGGCCGCTCCGCCGCATGTCCTGGACCAGGGCGCGGCCGATATCGGTCTCTTCCACCAAGGTGGCCTGAGCGTCATGGCGAAGGCTGGTCTGCTGAATGCAACGACGCAGATCGGGCACCTCCAGTTTGCCCCGCACGACATCCAGCAGGTAGATATCGGAGCCTTTCAGCCCCCATACGGTGCCGACGGAGTAATCGCTATCCTCGCCCAGGGTCGAGGCGGTATCCCAACTGACCAAGACCAGGTCGAAATCGGCCGGGGCGCTTTCGTAATAGCGGATCCAGTCCCGTTTGACGGCGTTGCCATCGGGCGGCACCGGATCCTGCTGGTACTGGGCGGCGAAGTTCATGCTGCCCAGCGTGCGGCGCACCTGGGCGAGCAAGGCCCGATCCTCGCGTTCGGGCAGGATGACCTCGCCCGCCCGGCGCAGGAAGACCTCGTCCCGGCCGGAGCCGGTGCGATAGGTGCGGTCTTCGGTCTCGATGGCCGGAACCGTCGCCACCTCCCAGTCCTCCTTCCCCAACACATGGCCGACCAGGTCGTCGGCGTGCAGGCGCTGCATTACCAGCACGATGGCGCCGCGGGCCTTGTCGTTGAGGCGGGTGAACAAGGTGTTGTCGTAGAAATCCTTGACCTTCTGCCGCTCCGCCTTCGACAGCGCCGCCTGGGCCTTGATGGGATCGTCGATGACGATGAGGTCGGCGCCGAGGCCCAGGATGGACCCGCCCACCGAGCCCGCCCGGCGGTAGCCGTTCTGCGTGGTCAGCACCTCGGTCTTGCGGGCGCCCTTGGGCTTGATGCGAAAGGCGGGGAACAGCTCCCGGTACCAATCGCTATCGACGATCTGGCGGAAATCCGCGGCCAGCTTGCGCGCCAATTCGTCGGCATAGGACACCGCCATGATGCGTAAAGACGGGTCATGCCCCATCGCCCAGGCGGTGTAGGCGACGGTCACGCAGATGGACTTCAAATGCCGTGGCGGGATGTTGATGATCAGGCGGGTGACCTCGCCCGCGGAGACGCGGGCGAGGTTCCAGCCGATATGGTCGATGTGCCAGTTGGGATAAAAGCTCCGGCCCGGCTCCAGGGTGCAGAAGCACTTGTGGATGAAGCTGGGCAGATCCTGGCGCAGCAGGGCGTTGAGCACTTGGCGACGGTCACTCATGACGCCCCTCCCGCTTCAGCTTGTCGCGGTAGGCGGCGAGGATGACCTCATCATCCGGAATGAGTGCCGCCTCATCCGTCTGGGATGCCGCCCCGTCTGCCTTCAGGGCAATATCGATGAGGAAGGTGGCTGCGCGGGTATCACCACCGGCAGCCTTAGCAGTCTGAGCCTTGACGATGGCACGGACCTTGGACACGGTAACCGGGCGGCCGTTCTCCTTGATAGTGACCGGACTCAGTAGTTCGTCGAGCACCTCCTGGCGCAGGTTCTTCCGTCCTTTCGGCCGCCCCTTGGGATTGCCCGATTGGCCGCGTTTGAACTTTCATCCAGCCATGGGTAGAGTCCCGGCCAAAGTTACGCCGTCTGGCGCGGGTTGAGCAATGGGGCCAGGCTCGGAGCCCTGGAGGGGCTTCGATTCCGGCCCCATTGCCTTGAGTTTGGCGGCGTGAGCCGCCGGGGTCTGGTATCCCAGGGCCGAGTGCGGCCTGATGGTGTTGTAGTCAGCCACCCAGGTGGCGATGACGGCGCGGGCCTGGGGCATGCTGGTGAAGACCGTCTCGTTGAGCAGTTCATCGCGCATCCGGCCGTTGAAGCTCTCGCTGTAGCCGTTCTGCATGGGCTTGCCCGGGGCGATGTAGTGCCATTGCATGCAGTGGTCCTGCGCCCATTTCAGCACGGCGTTGGAGGTCAGCTCGGTGCCGTTGTCAGAGACGATCATCCCCGGCTTTCCCCATCTGGCGATCAGCGCCGACAGTTCGCGGACCACGCGGGCGCCGGAGATCGATGTGTCGGGAACCGAGGCCAAGCATTCCCGCGTCACGTCATCGACGATATTGAGCACGCGGAACCGCCGTCCGCTGTCCAACTGGTCATGGACAAAATCCAGCGACCAGCGGGCATTGGGCTTTGCCTCCACCAGGATTGGCGCACGGGTGCCGATAGCCTTGCGCCGGGTGCAGCGCTTGCGCACCGCCAGCCCCTCCTCGCGGTACAGCCGGTAGACACGGGTGATGCCGGACGCCTCCCCCTCGCGACGGAGGAAGATGAACAGCCGCCGATAGCCGAACCGGCGGCGTTCCTGGGCAAGCCCTCGAAGGCGAAGGCGCAGGCCGCTGTCATCGGGCCGAGCCGACTGGTAGCGGATCATCGTGCGATCCGCCGCGATCACGGCACAGGCCCGACGCTCGCTCATCCCATGCTGGGTCTGGAGATGGGCGACAGCGTCCCGCTTGGCGGCGGGCCTCACCATTTTTTTCCCAGAAGATCGCGGAGCGCGGCCTCATTCAGCATGGACTCGGCCAGCAGCTTCTTCAGCCGGGCGTTTGCTGCGCTGCCCTTCGGGTCTCATCCTCAAGCGCCCTCAGCCGCCGGGCCTCCGACACGTCAAGGCCGCCGTACTTGGCCTTCCACTTGTAGAAGGTGGCGCTCGATATGCCATGGCGACGGCACACATCCGCCGTTGCCGCACCGGCCTCCTGTTCCTTCAGGATGCCGATGATCTGTTCCTCGGAAAACCTGCTGCGCTTCATCTCGTCCGTCCTTGTCAGGGCCGGACTCTACTTCAGACTGGAGGAAGATTCCCATGGCAGGTCACCTTGTCCGCGCCGACAACCGGGATTTCAGCATCGACCAACGCACCTTTGACGGACTTTTCCAACAAAACGGCCAGCGGGAAAAGGTGATCATGGTCATCAATGGGTGCGACAAGATCGCCCCCATCCACCGGCAGGCCGGGCGAGAACCGACCCCGCTTCAGCAGGAAAATATTGAGCGGAAAATAGGCGATCTCAGGAGCATATTTCCGGGGATCGAGCACATTGTTCCGTGCAGCGCGGAAACCGGATGGAATCTGGAAACGCTGGCGCAGACCATTGTGCGCGTCTTGGCCCGCAGCAACGGCGTTACGCTGTAGGCGTCTCCCCTCAGCAAAGAAACCGCCAGGGGTTGAACAAGCGAACGTTTGTCCTCTCGAAATCCGCCACATTGCGCGTTGCCACCGTCATGCCGTGAACCAGGGCGGTGGCAGCGATCATGGCATCCCGCTCGCTTCGGGGATCGGGAACGTGGAGGGCGGCGCAGCGTTGGGCCACGGCCAAATCCACCGGCAGAATGCGCTCGGCGAAGGACCGCACCACCTGCGTTTCCATCCAAGCTCTTAATAAAGCCGCCTGAGAGGCGTCCCGCCTTTCAACCTGGAGGATGCCGATCTCCAACTCCATGATGGTAATGGCCGACAAGAACAGCGTCCCGGCGTCCAGTGCGGATGCCCAGGCAACGACCCCTTTGTCGGCCCGTCCCGATTTGACCTTGCGCAACTCGGAAACAACGTTGGTATCAAGCAGGAACATCAGGACAGGTCCGCCGGGCGCACAACAATCTCGGCCTTGCCGGGTTCGAACTCGATGTCGGTTTCCGCGCCCATGGACAGAAGGTCGATAACGCTGACGGCCTTCCCGGTAATGCGCTGATATTCCTCAATGGTCAGGAGCACATGAGCCGTCCGCCCTCGGTCCGTGATGAAAACAGGACCAGCCTGCGCGGCCTTCTTGGCACGGCCAACATCCTGGTTGAAGTCCCGGCTTGAGACGGTGGTGATGGGCATGGCGGCTTCTCCCTCGATAACGTAGACACGTTACTACATTTGGCGATGGCAATGCCAGTCCGCAATCCCCTCACGGAGACCGGCAGCCTTCAGATCGTCGCCAGCATGTGCGTGGCGATTCCCATGGCCAAGCCCGCTTCCGCCAGTCGGCGGTCGAGGGTGCACAGCGTGGCTCCCCGTTCCCCGGCAATGGCAAGGTGCAAGGCGTCTCCTGCCCTCAGCCCTTGGCCATGGTCGTCGGCAAACCTCGCGGCAATGCGGAAATGATTGCCCTGGACGGGCAGGGTCTGGAAGGACTCAGCTACCAATCGATTGAACAGCGTCAAGGCGGCGGCACGGTGTTGAACGGTGAGCGCCCCGGTCCTGACCTTGATGGACAGGGCCGAGGAAAACTCCGTCACCACCCAATCGCTGATCGCCAAGTCTTCGGGATTTTGTTCGGAAAGCCAAAGCTGAACCCGCTCGGTGGCGGGTTCATTGGCTACGGCGGCTACCAGCAGCGACGTATCCAGATACAGCATCAATAGCGGCTTTCGTCGCGCATCTGACGCAGAAGCTCTCCGGCTCCGTTTGTTTGCATCGGCATGGTGTCGGTCACGGCCCGCAACGCCGCCAATGTTACCGGGCGGCGCTGGGCTTGAACCTTGGTCAACTGAGCGACCGGCTTGCCCCTGCGGGTGATGCAGATTTCTTCCCCGGCCTCGGCCTGGGCCACCAGTTCGCTGAGATGAGCCTTGGCATCGGCCAAGTTCACTGAGGTCATTCCAGCCTCCTATCTGACCAAGTTGTTGGTCACTTATACCGCCACATTCCCTGGCGGCGCAACTGTCCCATGGGGATATCCCCACCTCAACTCAAAGGATTTCATCATGACCGATCCCCTCGCGGAAATCGGCAGCCTTTCGGCTGTCGATTTCGATGCCGGAGCCTTGTTCAGCGGCCAGCCCTCGGGCCGCGAAATCAAGGGCTATGCGGCAGCTTGTCGGCACACGCCCGCCATCGATCCCGACTACCTGTTCCCTGCCGTCATGCGGGATTTGGTGGTGTGGTTCATGAGCGGGAACGATCCCCTCTACCTCTTCGGCCCCACCGGCAGCGGCAAGACCAGCTTGGTCCGCCAAGTGGCGGCGCGGCTGAATTACCCGGTGTTCGATATCACCGGCCACGGACGGCTGGAGTTCTCGGACCTGGCTGGGCACCTGACCGTGGACAACGGCTCCATGCGCTTTCAGCACGGGCCGCTGGCCCTGGCGATGAAGCATGGCGGGTTGTTCCTGCTCAACGAAATCGACCTGTTGGACCCGGCCTCTGCTGCCGGACTCAACGGGGTGTTGGACGGCGCGCCGCTCTGCATCCCGGAAAACGGCGGTGAGGTGATTCCGCCCCATCCGATGTTCCGCTTCGTCGCCACCGCCAACACCAATGGTGGCTCCGATGGGACAGGGCTTTACCAGGGAACGCTTCGCCAGAACCTCGCCTTCATGGACCGATTTTGGCTGTGCGAGGTGGCCTACCCTGACTCCACGGCGGAAATCCAGATCCTCGAACGTCGGGCTCCGGCTTTGCCTGCCGATCTGCGCTCCACCATGGTCGAGTTCGCCAACGAGGTTCCCGACACATCGATCTCCGGCGCCCGCGTGGTCCGCGAACTGTCGGCGCTGATCGATGTAACCCGAGCTACCGACCTTGAGCGCGGCACCTTGCATACGCCGGATCACGGCGTTGAGCGTGGCGTCCGAGAAAGGCTTGTTGTTGCTGCCTGGAAACAAAAGGTCTGTTTCCTTGAACAAGGGAAGCCCCCGCAAAAGGTCGATTGCGGCTTCAGATAGCGGAATTCTGTGCTCTTTCTCGGCTTTCATGCGGCGTAGCGGGATGGTCCAGACCCTTGTATCGAGGTCAAATTCCCGCCACTCGGCCCCACGCACCTCCCCCGAGCGGGCCGCCGTGAGGATCGTTAGTTCCAGCGCGCGTGCGGCAGTGCCGTTCATGGTTCGCAGGTGCTTTATGAACGCCGGAACCTGGGGGAATGGAAGGGCTGGCTGGTTGGTAATCTTGGCAACTTTCGATGGGCGAGGCAGCAGGTTCTCCAGGTGGCCTTTCCAGACGGCGGGGTTATCCCCTTCCCTATAACCGCGAACTTTCGCCCACGACAGAATTGCCTCTAGGCTGTAGTGACAATTTAATTATCTGAGCCAGAACACGATGCTGGCGAGCTTGATGAAGCCCAAGAAGTTGGCGGCGATCTTGTCGTAGCGAGTTGCGATGCGCCGCCACTGCTTGAGCTTTGCGAAGAAGCCTTCAATGCCCCAGCGGTGTTTGTAGGCGATCCGATCATAGGCGTGCTGGTAGTTGCGATGGCGGCGGGGTGGAATATGCGCCGTGTCGATGACGGCGATCGATCGGTCGCCAAAAACCGGATACGCATAGGTTTCAAGCGTTGATTTCCACTGTTGCGCGTGCTTTTCATTCCGCCATCCGGCGCTGTGGGAGTCGATATAGGCCTGGGCGCAATCCGTAAAAGTTCTGACGCGCGCCGCATCCTCCTGGATTTGCAGCCTGGACTGCTTTCGCTCTTCGATGGGGTCGTGGCCCTCGTGCACCATCCGGCGAGCCTCGCTGGCGTTGACTCGGGCATCAGCGAGGGAATATGTCCGGAGATCGCCCAACCCCATCTCCCGCGCCTTTCCGGTCACGGGAGACTTGAAGCGAAAAACCCACGATTTGGTTCCATAGGTGCTGATCTGAAGCCACAACCCACCACCGTCGCCGTAATAGCCAGGCTCCTTGGCTTTGCTGACCTCCAATGCGGTCAGCGGCTGACTCCTCCGCCCCACATTTCGCTCCTTTTCTCTACCCATGTTTCTACCCATATACGCCCAATAGATTGGGGTAGACAAGCGTGGACGATCACAGACAGAGTTTCAGCATAACCACATGATTTTCCAGCGTGTTAATAGACCTACGTGAAATCCTGTGGACACTATATGTGGACACTATATATGGGGACGCCCCCCTCCGCCACTTCATCTTCATGACATCCCATTCTCTGACACCTTGCGCCGAAAGGCGCGGGGTTCCGGCGGTTTTCGCCATCCATTCCGAACCGGAGAGACGGGAATTCCACGCCTTTCCCGGCGAAAATCTCCGCTTTTCTCTGCTGTCCAGTGAGACGGTTCGGTTTCGTTTTCCGGCGGCGGAAACGCCGACGGCCCGGAGGAGTGTCCGGGCCGCGTCATAGGTAGTAAGTGGGGGATCAGGCGACGTTCAGCAGGGCCCGCAGATCGTTCCAGGCGAGGGGCAGGTCGATCTGGCGGATCAGGGTCTCGGCGGTAAGGTCGGCAGGCTGGCGACCGGCGGCAATCGCCTCGACGATATCGGGGGCGAGGAAGGCCAGCGGCAGCAGGGTGCTGACGTGGCGGTCGCTGATCCCTTCGCGTTCGGCGATGGCGACCTGCGAGGCAGCCCGTCCGCTGGTGAGATCATCGAACCGTCCTCTGGCCCGCGCGATGGCCTTGAGCAGGGCCGGATCGGCCTTGGTCGTCGCGGGGGGCGTTGACCAGCCGATTGACGGCGACCCTTTTGGCCCAACGTGGCAACGCCTCCTCCGACATCACCACGGAATCAGGCCATTGGAACTTTTTCAACACCCTCGAGTTGTTTTCTGGACATGACCTTCACGGTATCGGAATATCGCAGGGCCTCGTTGTTGAGCCGATAGCCGATGGGAAAAAAGAAGCACTTATCCCGAGATCAGCGCGCTACGGCCATCGTCGGTCTGTCCCTACGCTTGCCCAAAAGCCCCGATGCGGAAGCGCTGATGGACAACCTGGAGGCGGGATTCGACGCCATCGCCGAGATCCCCGGTGGGCGCTGGCCGATTGCATCGACCTATGATCCCGACCCCTCGGCCCCGGGTAAGAGCATCAGCAAATGGTGCGGGCTGCTCGACGGCGTCGAGGAATTCGACAACCGCTTCTTCAATCTCGCCCCGGCCGAAGCGGCGACCATGGACCCGCAGCAGCGGCTGCTGCTGGAAGAGGTCTGGCGCTGTGTCGAGAATTCCGGCCTGGGGTTCGACCGGCTGCGCCGCATCCGCACCGGGGTCTATGTCGGGTTCATGGCGACCGATTTTCTCCAGGCGCTGGCCGCTCCCGAATTGGAGACGCAGGCCGGCCACGCGCTGGGCGGCTACGCCTGCGGCCTTGCCGGCCGCGTTTCCTACGCTCTCGGCCTGTCCGGCCCGAGCGTACCCCTGGACGCGGCCTGCGCCTCTTCGCTGGTCGCCCTGCATCAGGCCCGTAGGGCGCTGATGGACGGCGAGATCGACGCCGCCATCGTCGCGGGGGTCAGCCTGAATCTGGCACCATGGAAATACGTCAGCTTTTCCAAGGCCAGGATGCTCAGTCCCACCGGACGGTGCCGGACATTCGACGCCGCGGCCGACGGCTACGTGCCGGGCGACGGGGTGGTGGCCACCTTGCTCCTGCGCGCGGGGGACGCCCGGAAGGCGGGGGCGACGATCCACGCCCTGGTGAGGGGAAGCGCCGTCAACCATTGCGGCGACAGCGTTTTCATCACCGCACCCTCGGTCGCGGCACAGGAAGAGGTCATCGCCGGCGCGATCGCCGAATCCGGGGTGGCGGCCGAGCAGATCACCTATGTCGAGGCCCATGGCACCGGCACCAGCCTGGGCGACCCGATCGAGGTGGAAGGCCTGCGGCGCGCCTTTGCCCGTTTCACTCCCAGGACCGGGTTCGCCCGAATCGGTTCGGTCAAGTCCAACGTGGGCCACCTGGAAGGGGCGGCCGGCCTGGCCGGCCTGGCCAAGCTGGTGATGATGATGCGCCGGCGCGTCATGGTCCCCACCGTCAACCTCGCCACCGTCAACCCGGTCATCGATTTCGGCCGCACGCCGTTTTCGCCGGCGCTCCGGCGGGAGGAATGGCACCCGGCCCGGCCCGGCGCGCCCCTGGCCGCCGGCCTCAGCAGCTTCGGCATGAGCGGCACCAACGCCCATGCGGTGTTGACCTCCGACACCCATAGGCCCAAGCGGCGGAAGAAGGCGGAGCCTCCGGGGCTGTTCCTGCTTTCCGCCCGCAGTCCCGAGGCCCTGGACGAGATGGCCTCGGCCTGGCGCCGGTTCGCCAGAACCGGCGCCAGGGTCGGCGCCAGACTGGGTGTCGCGGATGTCTGCGGCACCCTCGCCACCGGGCGGGCCGCCTTCCGCTGCCGCGCCGGCATGCTTCTTTCGCCGGGCGACGACCCCGCCGAGGCCGTTTCCGCCCTGCGCCGCCGGGACGCCTCGGCTGGCCCGTGGGCCGTGCTGCTGCGCGACGCCTCGGGCGTGGGGCCGCATGATGGGGGGGCCGGCACCCTGGACGCCCTCTACCGCAAGGCCCGTCCCAAGGGAAAGCTCTGGGAGACTTCCGACCCGCGCGTCGAGGGGCTGCGGCATTCCCTGGCCCTGCTGGGGGCGCTGGAGCGCCTGGGCTTCGCGCCCCGGCGTCTGGCGGGGGAAGGCGCGGGATTGTGGGCCGCCCTGGTGGCCAGCGGACAGATCACCAAATCGGAAGCGGTCCGGGCGATACGGAATCCCAAGGCGGCGGGCCGGATCAGGCCGCGCCGGCCGACCGTTCCCTTCTTCGACCCGGTGGCCGGCGCATGGCGGCGGCCGCTGGTTCCCGACGCGGGCTACGTGAGCGCGCTGGTGGAGGGATTGCGGGCCTCGACCCCGCGACTGAGGGCACTCGTCCGGCCCATCCAGCCGCTCGCGGAATACCAGCCCACCTTCCAGAGATTCCTCGCCCCGTGGGAGGATCTGAAGGCGTCCGCCCCCGCCGACCGGGAACTGATCGGATTCCTGGGCCTACGCGACGCCATGCGCCAGTTGGGTCGGCGCTGGCAGCTCTCCCAGGCACCGGACCGTCTCGACCCGCGCGCCGCCGAGGCCGAGGCGCTGCTGGCCGGGGGCATCCTCGGGCGTGAAACCCTGGTGGAACTGCTGGAGGGCGCCGACCCGGCCGAGGTGGCGGCCCGGCTGGCCAATGCCTTTGTCGGCGACGAACGCGCCGAGGACTTCCCGTTGCTGGCCGACCGGGGCGGCGGAGACCGCATCGGCGATCTGGCCGGCTGGATCGCCGATGCGGAGCGCGCCCCTCGCCCGCTTCCGGAGGACGCGGCCATGCGCTGGCTGGTTCTGGGCGGAGCCTCCGTCCCGTCCGTTCCGGCCGTGGCGTGCGAGCCCTCGCCCCTGGTCGCCCGCCTGCCCGAGGCCCTGTGCCTCGATCTGTGGCTGGAGGGAACCGACCTCAGTTGGGACAAGGTGTTTCCCGACCGCTCGTTCCGGCGCGTCGAGGTGCCGGGAACGGCGTTCCGGCGCAACAGGTTCCCCATTGGCCGGAGCGGTCTGGCCCAGGCCGGCGGGGCCGAATCCGTCCCGCCGCCGGCCGCCGTCGCCGGACTTTCCCACGGCCACCTCTATCGTCCGGCCTGGGAGAGGGAGAGGGAGACGGAGACAGCGGCTCCCGCCGCCGGCTTCGAGACCGTGATGGTCCTGGGCGCCGATGATGCCCGCCGGGCCGAGCTGGCGAGCCATTTCGCCCGCACGGGCGCCCTGGTGTGGACGGGCGGATTGGACCCGGCATTTCCAGAGTCTCCCGCCGGGCGCTGGGCCATGGTGCTGCTGTTGCCCGGCGATACGGGCGACGCGGACGCCATGCTGGATGGTCCGGTGCGCGGTTTGTTCGACGTCTTGAAGCGGCTCGGCGCCACCGAGCGTCTGACGCTGGTTTCGGTCGCTCCCGCCGGCATCACGGCCGGCCTTGCCGCCGGATGGCTGGCGGCGCTGTCCGAGGAACGAGCCTTCGGCGCGGTTCGCGCGGTGGAACTCGACGGCGGGACGCTTGGCATGCTGCCGGGCCTTACGGCGGCGGCGGCGGGTTTCGCCCGAATCGCGCTCCGGCCCGATGGCGCCTGGCGCTTCGGCCTGGCCGAGGAGCGTCCCCGGCCCGCCGCCTCTGCCCGGCCCCTGGATGGAACCTGGATCGTCACCGGGGGAGCCGGGGCGTTGGGTCTGATGACGGCATCGGCCCTGGCCGCCCGAGGGGCGGATTCGGTCCTGCTGCTGGGCCGCCGCGCCGCGCCGCCCATTCCCGCCGAGATCCGGGCCGGCGCCCGCATTCATTACCGCGCCTGCGACGTGACCGCCGCCGCATCCTTGGGCCGCGTGCTGGAGGAGGCCCGGAGCCGGGGAACCATCCGGGGCGTGATCCACGGGGCCGGCGTTCTGGACGACCGGCTGTTCGCCGGTAAGGACTGGAACGGTTTCAGGTCGGTGGTGGCGCCCAAGCTGACGGGGGCCCTCCTCCTCGACCGGCTGACCCGTGGCGATCCCCTGGCGCTGTTCGCCGTGTACGCGTCGGTGGTGGGCGTCTTCGGCAATGTCGGCCAGACCGATTACGCCGCCGCCAATTCCGCTCTCGACGCGCTGGTCCACCGCCGGATCGCCGAGGGCGCGCCGGGCCGAAGCGTGGCCCTGGACTGGGGATTGTGGCGGGGCGCCGGAATGGGCGGCGCCGACGCCGAGGAGCGTTTCGACCGAATGGGACTGCCGCCGCTCGACCCCGCCGCCGGCAACGCCATCCTGGGCTCCGCGCTCGATCTGAATCTCGAGGGCCAGTGGGTGGCCCTGGGCGGGCCTATGGCCCGGGCGGCCGAGCCGGAACCGGCGCCGGCCCTCTCGCGGCCCTCCTCCGGAGACGCGGACGCGGAGGCCATCGCCCGATACCTCGCCGGCCGCGTCGCGGCCTTCACCGGCCAGGGTCCGGACCGCATCGCCCCGGAGGACAGCTTCTTCGAACTGGGCGTGGGGTCCGTCCAACTGATGGAACTGACCCAGGACCTATCCCGCCATTTCGCCGGGGTGACGCCGACCCTGCCATTCCAGCGGACCAGCATCGCCCAGATGGCCGCGTTCCTGGCCGGGCAGGCGGTCCTGGAACCGCTGCCCGGCCGGGCCGCCGGGCCGCCGCGATCCGCTTCCGCCATTCCCGCGCAGGTGGAGGCCGCCGCCCCGGCCCGCCGGGAAAAGGCTTCCGAGCCCGATGCCGTCGCCATCATCGGCATGGCCGGGCGCTATCCCGACAGCGAGAATCTGTCGCGCTTCTGGCAGGCCTTGTCCGACGGCCACGACTGCGTGCGGCCAGCCCCGCCCGAGCGTCGGGGCGACGGGGGCCCGGCCAGGGTTCCCCCCGGCCAGCGGGGAGGCTGGCTGGCCGACGTCGAGGCGTTCGATCCGCTATTCTTCAACATCTCGTTCCGCGAAGCCGAACAGATGGACCCGCAGCAGCGCCTCATGCTCGAGGTGGCGTGGGAGACGCTGGAACACGCCGGCTACGCCCGCCGGGGACGGCGCGCCGGATCGTCCGTCGGCCTGTTCGTCGGGGTGATGTGGAACGAGTATTCGCTCCATACCCAGGAACAGCGGGAACGGACCGGCGCGTGGGGCGGTCCCGGCTCGCTGTACTGGGCGATCGCCAACCGGGTGTCCTATGCCCTCGACCTCACCGGCCCCAGCATGGCGGTGGACACCGCCTGTTCGTCGTCGCTGACCGCGCTGCATCTGGCCGTGCAATCCATCGTTTCGGGCGATTGCGACATGGCCCTGGCCGGCGGCGTCAACCTGTCGATTCATCCTTCCAAATACGACTACCTGCGCGAAGGGCGCTTCCTGTCCTCCGAAGGGCTTTGCCGCAGCTTCGGCGAGGGCGGCGACGGCTATGTCCCCGGTGAGGGAGTGGGCGCCGTATTGCTGAAGCCCCTGGCCCGCGCGCTGGCCGATGGCGATTCCATCCATGGCGTCATCCGGGGAACCTCGGTCAATCACGGCGGACGGGCCGCCGGCTTCACCGTGCCCAATCCGACCGCCCAGGCGGCGCTCATTCGCCGCGCGCTGCATCGCGCCGGGGTGTCGCCGGCCGAGATCGGCTATGTGGAATGCCATGGCACCGGCACCGCCCTCGGCGACCCCATCGAGATCGCGGCACTGGCCGAGGCCTTCGGTCCCGGCCTGCCCGGTGGCTCCATCCCCATCGGTTCGGTCAAGTCCAATATCGGGCATTTGGAGGCGGCGGCCGGCATCGCCGCGGTGAGCAAGGTGCTGCTGGCGCTTTCCCACGGATGGTTGCCGAAAAGCCTGCATGCCGAGGTCCGGAACGCCAGGATCGACTTCGCCGCCACCCCGTTCCGGGTCCTGGACGCCGGCGAACGCTGGCAGGGACCGCGTCGGGCGGCGGTGAGTTCCTTTGGCGCCGGGGGAGCCAACGCCCATGCCGTGATCGAGGCCGGGCCGCTCCCGCCCGTCCGGGCGCCGGCCTCCGGGACGCTGGCCTTTCCACTGTCCGCGCGCACCAGGGACAGCCTCGGGCGTTTCGCGCGGGCCTTACGCGACGCGCTGCCCGGTCTTGACCTCCGGGACGTCGCCCATACGCTCCAGACCGGGCGCAAGGACTTCGCCGCCCGCGCCGTGGTGGTCGCCGGGCATCCGGACGTCCTCGCCGACGCCCTGGGCGCCCTGGCCCGTGGAGAAGGCCATCCGGCTCTGCGGGTCGGCCGGGCCGAGGAGGGCGTTGCGCCGCCCGCCGTGGATGCGGCGGACCTCGGGACCAAGGCCCTTGCCGAGGCGTGGGCATCGGGCGCCGCCATCGTCTGGCCGCCGGTGGCGGACGGCCGCATGGTCGGATTGCCCACCTATCGCTTCGCGCGCGAACGCTATTGGGTCGGCGGGCTGGCGCCGGCTCCCGCGCCGGCGGCGGGGCAGCGGTTCACTTTCGACCTCGCGGCCGACCATATGGTGATCGCCCACCATGTGGTGGGCGGGCACCGCATCCTTCCCGCCGCCGCCGGCCTGGAAATGATGCGCTCCGCCCTGGTCCGGCTGGGGCATGGGCCGGCGCAGCTGTTCGATCTCGCGTGGGTCCGCCCGGTGACGGCGGAGGACGCGCCCAAGGCGGTGGCGGTTTCGGCCGAAGAGACCGGCGACGGGCTCGTGGCCGTGTCGCTCGGCGACGACGGGGGCATTTCGGTCCGCGCCAGGGCGGACACGCGGCCCCCGCCGCCGGTTCACGACTCCATTCCCGTCGCCGGCCGTATCCTGGCCCCCGCCGAAGCCTACCGGGCGTTCGCGCGCATGGGGCTGGCCTATGGCCCCGCCTTCCAGGCCATCCGGGAATTACGCCTTGGCGACGCCGTGGCGGTGGCGCGGCTGGAACGCCCAGAATGCTGGGGACGGCCCGAACAGGGAGAGGTTCTGCCCCCCGGCCTCGTCGATGCCGGCCTGCAGGCGGCGCTGGCGCTCCTGGCCGCTTCGGGAAGCGCCGATGCCTTCCTGCCCGTGACCATGGGGCGCGTGGCGTGGTGGAGGCCCATGCCCCACCGCGTGACGGCGGTGGTCCGGCTGGCCCCCGGCGATGGGCGTCTTCGCCATGCCGACATCCGCTTCCTGGATGATGATGGAATGGTGGTGGCCGCGCTCGACCGCGTGGGGCTGCTCCGGGTCGATGTCGCCTCGGCCTTCCCGCCCGCCGCCGCTCTTGCCTTCAGCCGCGAGGCGTGGCGGGAGGCGCCGGGAAAGCCTGCGCCGCCCGCGCCCTTGCTGCTGGTGGCCCCCCGAGACGAGATCGACGCCTGGAGCGGCGCCGCGATGGCGCAGGGCTTGGGCCGGGACGGCCTGGTCGCGCTGGACCGCGCGCGTCCGGATGGCGGCCGTCTGGCGCCACTGGCCGGCGTACCCGTGCGGGCGCTGTTCGTCGCGGGCGCCGACGACGACGGCCAGGCGCTACTGGCCTTGACCCAGGCGCTGATGGCGGCCGGGCTGCACGACGTGGAACTGGTGGCCGCCTTTCCGAGCCCCGCCCCCGGTGCCCGGCCCCTTTCCGCCGCGCTGGGCGGCTTTGCCCGCTCGGTGAGAACCGAGCGGCCGGACTATCGCTTCCGCGTGGCCGAGGTGGTCGACGACGACGCGCACCGGTGGCGCGAGACCGCCCTGGGCGAGCTTGCCTTGTCCGACCCCGGTGCCGTCGAATTGCGCCTCGCCCACGGTTCCCGTCTCGTCCGGGTGACGGAAGCCCTGCCGCCGCCGCCCGCGACGGTTCCGTTCGCGGCCGATTCCGGCGGCGTGCACCTGATCACCGGCGGACTGGGCGGGCTGGGGCTGCTTTTCGCCGGCTGGCTGGCCGACAGGGGGGCAAGGCGGATCGCCCTTCTGGGGCGCTCGGCCCCTTCGGCGGACGCTCGGGCCGAGATCGACGCCCTGGCCGCCCGGGGCGTCGATGTCCTGGTGACGGAGGCCGACCTGTCGCTGCCGGGCGAAACCGAAAGGGCCGTCTCCCGGATCACCGCCGAGCTGGGCCCCATCGTCGGCGTCATCCACTCGGCCGGGGTGACCCGGGATAGCCTCGTCCGGGGCAAGCGGGCGGAGGACTGGGAAAAGGTCGTGGCGCCCAAGGTGGCGGGCACCCTGGCGCTGGACCGCGCGACCCAAGGCCAGCCCCTGGGCTATTTCGTCCTGTTCTCCAGCATATCGGGTATTCTCGGCAATCCGGGCCAGGCTGATTACGCCTTCGCCAACCGCTTCCTCGACGCCTTCGCCGAATGGCGCGAGGACGAGCGCAGGGCCGGCCGGCGCCGCGGCCGGACGCAGGCCATCGACTGGCCGCTGTGGCGTATGGGGCGGGGCATGGGAGCCGGCCTCGACGAGGCCGCCATGGCCCAAATCCGTGACGCCATGGGGACCGAGGCGTTGACGCCCTCTCAGGGCCTCGCCGCGTTCGAGGCGGCGTTTGCCCTCGGAGGGCCGCAAATCCTGGTGACACTGCCGGTCGAGGGCAAGGCCGCGCCCGCCATCGTGGCATCCGGGCCGCCGGGCCGGTCCCCCGTCGATGAAACCCGCCTCGGGGCGGCGCTGGCTTACGTGACGGAGAAACTCTGCCGGGAAACCCGCATTCCGGCCGACCGGATCGGTTCGCGCCAGTCCTTCGAAGCATTCGGGATCGACAGCGTCATGGTGGTCAACCTGACCCGGAGTTTCGAGGCCGATTTCGGCCCGCTGCCCAAGACCCTGTTCTTCGAGCACCGGAACCCGGCGGCGCTCGCCGCCCATCTGGCCGAACTTCGCCCGGATATCTTCGGACCACGTTTCCCGGGGGAATCCGGCGCCCCGGCTCCGGCCGCCCCCCGTTCCGATCCCTATTCTCCTTCCCCTTCCCCTTCCCCGGCCACGGCCGACGAGCCCATCGCCGTCATCGGCCTCGCCGGGCGCTATCCCAAGGCCCCCGACCTGGAGCGGTTCTGGCTGAACCTGAAGGATGGCGTGGACGCCATCACGGAGGTGCCGGCGGAACGCTGGGACCATTCGGCGCTGTTCGACCCCGGCGGCAGGGACGGCGGCGCCGTCTACGGCAAGTGGGGGGGGTTCCTGGACGGCGTCGACCTGTTCGATCCGCTGGTCTTCGGCATCTCGCCCAAGGACGCCCGGCTGATGGACCCGCAGGAACGCCTGTTCCTGGAGACCGCGCGCCACGCCCTGGAAGACGCCGGCTATGCTACCCAATCCCTGACTCGCCAGGTGGTCGGCGTCTTCGCCGGGGCGATGTGGGGCCAATACGAGCTTCTGGGCGCGGGAGCGGTCGAAGGGCCGGTGCCAGCCTCGTCCTTCGCCGGCATCGCCAACCGGGTATCGTTCTGCCTCGACCTGACGGGGCCCAGCCTGACGGTGGACACCATGTGCTCGTCGTCGCTGACCGCCGTGCATCTGGCCATCGAATCGCTGCGCCGGGGCGAATGCACCATGGCGCTGGCCGGTGGGGTCAACCTGACCATCGATCCCAACAAGTATCGTCAGTTGGCTCAGGGGCGCTTCCTGTCCACCGACGGCCGCTGCCGCAGCTTCGGCGAGGGCGGCGACGGCTATGTCCCGGGTGAGGGCGTGGGCGTGGCGGTTCTGAAGCCGCTGTCCGTCGCCCAGGCCGACGGCGACCGCATCATGGCGGTGTTGAGGGGCAATGCCATCAACCATGGCGGCCGGGGCAACGGGTTCACCGTGCCCGGCGTCGACGCCCAAGCCGGCGCGGTGGCCGGGGCGCTCGGACGTTCCGGCGTTCCGGCGGAAAGCATTTCCTATATCGAGACCCACGGTAC
The DNA here is from genome assembly GCF_900184795.1 of Magnetospirillum sp. 15-1. Classification (NCBI taxonomy): domain Bacteria; kingdom Pseudomonadati; phylum Pseudomonadota; class Alphaproteobacteria; order Rhodospirillales; family Rhodospirillaceae; genus Magnetospirillum; species Magnetospirillum sp. 15-1. The sequence goes on from NZ_FXXN01000026.1 coordinate 296,677, forward strand.
CGGGACGTCACTGGGCGATCCCATCGAGATCGCGGGGCTGGCCAAGGCCTTCCGCGCGGCCGGCGTTCCCGCCGGGTGGCGCTGCGCCATCGGCTCGGCCAAATCGTCCATCGGCCATCTGGAGGCGGCGGCCGGCGTCGCCGGGCTGACCAAGCTGGTGCTGCAGTTGGGCCGGGGGGAACTGGTGCCCTCGCTCCACGCCGACACGCTCAATTCCAATATCGAATGGGACAAGGTTCCGTTCCGCCTCCAGCGCCGGGCCGGGCCGTGGATTCCGGCCAGGGGGCCCGACGGCGCCCCCTGGCCGCGCCGCGCCGGCCTTTCCGCGTTCGGCGCCGGCGGCTCCAACGCTCATCTGGTGGTCGAGGAATACCTTTCTCCGGCGCGGGTCCCTGACCGGGTGGCCGGGCCGGTCCTGCTGCCGCTTTCGGCCCGAACTCCCGGCTCCCTGCGCCAGGCCGCGCGACAGCTTCTCGACACGCTCCCGCCCGCCGCCGACGGCGAAGGCGCGCAAAGCGTGGCGCTCGCGGCGCTCGCCGATGTGCTGGGCACCGGGGCCGGCGATATTTCCGTCGACGATCATCCGTCCGACCTTGGAATGGATCAGGCGGCACTCCTTGAATGGATCGGGCGCCTCGATGCCCGCTTCGGCACCCGGCTGACCCTGGAGTTCTGCGTGTCGGCCCCCAGCCTGAAGGCCATCATCGCCCAACTGCCCGGATTCTCGGGGGAGGCGTCGCCGGTTCTCGCCGACATCGCCTTCACCTTGCAGACCGGCCGGGAGCCGATGGCGGAACGGCTGGCGCTGGTGGCGGCGGACACGGGACAGGTCCGGGCGGCCCTTGCCGCCTTCCTGGACGGCCGGAGCCCCGCCGGCCTGCATCAGGGGCGCGCCACCCACGCTCCCGCCGATGCCGGGACGAGAGCGGCCCAGGCCCTGGCGAACGGCGACCTCGCCGCCCTGGCGGCGCTGTGGGTCGAGGGCGGCGAGGTTCCCTGGCCGGCCCTGCACGGAAACGCCCGGCGCCGGCGGGTGCGTTTGCCGCCCTATCCCTATGAGCGCCAGCGTTACTGGTACGAGCCCGCCACCCCCGCTTCCACGCTGCCGGCGCCCGCCCCATCCACTCCGGCCGGGGACGAGGCCGCCCGCATTGCGGATTGGGAAATCCGGGCCCGCTCCTGGACCGGAGATACCGTCACGCTGGAGACGGTCGAGGGCGAAATCGCCCTGGTCACCATGCGGGACCGGGTCAACCGCAACATGTTCACCGACGATCTGGTGCTGGGGTTGGTGAAGGCCTTCACGGCCATCCAGGAGGAGGCCCGGCACAAAGCGGTCGTCGTCACCGGCGCGGACGGCATTTTCAGCATGGGCGCCACTCCCCAGATACTGACCGACATCGCCGAGAGCCGGGCGCGGTTCAGCGACATCCCGTTCATGTATCGCGGATTGCTGGACTGCGACGTTCCGGTGATCGCGGCGATCCAGGGCCACGCCTCGGGCGGGGGATTGCTGTTCGGACTTTACGCCGACATGGTGGTGATGGCGGAGGAAAGCCTGTTCAGCGCGGTGTTCACCCGTTACGGCTTCACGCCCGGAATGGGTGCGACCCTGATCCTGAAGGAGCGGCTGGGGGCCAATGTTGCCACCCGGATGATGTACACCGGACAGTCCTTCGCCGGATCGGAGCTGAAGGCGCTGGGCGCCCAGGCGACCTTCGCCCCCGCCTCCGACGTCGGAGGCCAGGCGCTGTCCCTAGCCCGCAGTCTGGCCGACAAGCCGCGCGAAACCCTGAAGACCCTGAAACGCGAACTCGCCGGCCGGCTGCTGGCCGAATTGCCCGCCGTGATCGAGAAGGAACTGGCCATGCACGCGGCCACGTTCGGTTCCGACGAGGTCCGTCGGCGTCTCGACCGCCTGACACGGCAGCCGGAGCCGGAGGCCGAGGCAGGGAGCCGGCCCGCCGCGTCGCCCGCGCCTCCGCCCGCGCCTCCGCCCGCTCCGCCGGGCCGTGTGCGCCTGCGTCCGCTTGCCGCCCCCCATCAGCCCGCCCCCCACCAGCCCATCCGTCTGGCTCCGCTGGCCGCCGCCGCTCCGCCCGACCCCACGCCCATGGTCGCTACCGTGGCCCGGGTCGAAACCGGTGATATTGCCGGCGCCTTGACCGCCATGCTGGCGCGTGCGCTGCAGATGGACCCGAAGGACATTCCCGGCGACGTGCCGTTCCTCGACCTGGGCCTGGATTCCATCGGCGGCGTCGAACTGGCGCACGCCATCAACGCCCGCTTCGCCACCCGGCTGGAGGCGAGCGATCTCTACGATCATCCCACCCTCCAGCGTCTGGCCGCCATCGTGGGCGAGCGTGTCCCGGCGGTTCCGGGGAATATGGCCGGGAAGGAGACGCCGCCGGCCCCGCTCTCCCCGGAGCTTGGCCCGAAGCTTGGCCCGGAGCTTGGCCCGGACGTGCCGCCGTCGGACGCCATCGCGGTGATCGGCATGGCCTGTCGCTATCCCGGCGCCGACGACGCCGACGAGCTTTGGGACCTGCTGCTGGCCGGCGCGGACCGGGTGGCGGAGATACCGGCCGGTCGCTGGGACGTGGCCGGCTTCTACGACCCGGACCCCGAGGCGGACCGGCGTTGCGTGTCCAAATGGGGTGGTTTTCTCGATGACGTCGCCGGCTTCGACGCCGAATTCTTCGGCCTGTCGCCCATGGAGGCCGAGATCATGGACCCCCAGCAGCGCATCGTGCTGGAGGAATGCTGGCACGCGCTGGAAAACGCCGCCATCGCCGCCGATACGCTGTCGGCCGCGCGTTGCGGCGTGTTCATGGGCGCGGCGGCCGGGGACTACGAGGAACTGGTTCGGCAGGCCGGGCAGGACGGCACGGCACACGCCTTCCTGGGGCTGTCGCCGTCGATCCTTTCGGCGCGCATCGCCTATCACCTGAACCTCAAGGGCCCGTGCCTGGCCATGGATACCGCCTGCTCGTCGTCGCTGGTGGCGGTTCACGAAGCCTGCCGCAGCCTGAAGGACGGCGAGTCCGACCTGGCCCTGGCCGGCGGCGTCATCGTCATGTCCACCCCCCGGCTGCACCTTCGGTCGGGAAAGACCGGCATGCTTTCCCCCACCGGGCGGTGCCGTCCCTTCGACGCCGGGGCCGACGGCATCGCCCTGGCCGAAGGCGTGGGCGTGGTGGTGCTGAAGCGCCTGTCCATGGCGCTGGCGGACGGCGACCCCATTCGGGCGGTGATCCGGGGCTCGGGCATGAACCAGGACGGGCGCACCAACGGCATCACCGCGCCCAGCGCCCGCTCGCAGGC